>NZ_JAVYAD010000007.1:0-393757 GCF_032337515.1 Rossellomorea yichunensis
AATAGCTCTTTAAAAATAAATCTAGAATTAACGTTGACGTATTGTCTTGTTTTGTTCAGTTTTCAAGGTTCAATGTGCAATCGCTTCGTTTAAGCGACTTTTTTATCTTACCAAGTTATGGAGTTAATGTCAACAACTTTTTAAGACTTTTAAGTCGCCACTGACCGCTCGTTGTCGTCGTTCAGCAGCGACATTTACTAATATAACAAGGTTTCATATTGAAGTCAACGAATAATTAATATTTCACTATAATTATTTTACTGCTCGATAATAACGGTGATAAATCCCCTGTCCCTTTGTCTCTACATTTACAATTTCAACGAATCCTTTATCTGTCAGATATTCAATGAGCATGCTTAAATCCACTGAATAATGTTTGGCCTCTGAATGATTGAGGAGGTCCTGGAATGTCCAATGTTCTTTCTGGTCCAGTACGCTTAATAGATGTTCCGTTGAAACCTTCGTTCTTGAGTGAATGAGAAACTCGCTTGCCA
Source organism: Rossellomorea yichunensis (assembly GCF_032337515.1). Lineage (NCBI taxonomy): Bacteria > Bacillati > Bacillota > Bacilli > Caryophanales > Bacillaceae > Rossellomorea > Rossellomorea yichunensis. The sequence continues at coordinate 495 of NZ_JAVYAD010000007.1, forward strand.
GAAACAGCAGTTCAAGTCGTTTATCGATCTCTTCATCACTTGTAACGAGTTCTTCATACAACTTGTAGATTTCAGGCTCTATTTGTTTTACCTGGTTCCATACTGTAACCTCAGGATGAAATCCGTTTTCGATAACTGCAAGCCTGGCGAGATGGTGTAAGGAATGGACGATGTGATTATAGGCATCTAAATAATGCTTACTTTCAAAGAACTCTTTACCGTCCATGTAACGACGAATCAGCTTGGCAAATTCCATCCCCATCTTTATCTTTCTACCATAGAACGGGAAATCTCTTAACTCTGTTTTAAGATTATGAATATATTCGTTGCGATCGAACAGTACCTTGCCATTAAATAGCCAATCGATCACTTTGCGGTTGGACCCGAGTAATATCCACTCATTCAACTTAGCTTCCGTTACGATATGTAAGGCTGCCTTCTGTTCTTTATAAGAATAGTGTTTAATGAATACTGGCTCTTCAGCTTCTTTCACCACTAGAAAAAGGACAATATCAAAAGTATCCGTCAACGGACTGGATTTCTTGCTTTGTTCTATTAAAAGCGCTCCTAAAGTATTGGGGTGACTTGTACGCTCTTGGTATAACGGTCGTAAAATGTCTTCCATTTCATACTCCTCCACATCACTCATTGGTTGGTTACTATTTCGACATTCAAAGGCGATTTCCTTCTCTGAATATAGTCATTTTTCGACAAAACGGTTTCGTATCCCTCTTCTTACAACAATTATGGTATAGTATTTTTTTAGGAGGGACAAACAAATGGCTAAGTATTCGAGTAAAATTAATAAAATCCGTACGTTTGCCTTAAGTTTGGTTTTCATCGGATTTATCATTATGTACGTAGGTATATATTTTAGAGAACATCCATGGGTTATGACAACATTCATGCTGCTGGGTTTTCTGGCGATCATTGGAAGCACGGTTGTCTATTTCTGGATCGGGATGCTATCCACTAAGGCTGTTCAAGTCACATGTCCTAATTGCGGGAAGGTCACAAAAGTCCTTGGACGGGTAGATATGTGTATGTATTGTAATGAACCATTGACTCTTGATCCGAATTTGGAAGGCGAAGAGTTTGATGAGGACTATAATAAAAAGAAAAGATAACCCAAACGAGAAAAGACCTTCTACTGAAGGTCTTTTTTTAGCATCAAAAATAGGATGGCCCTGATATTAGGACCATCCTTACCTAGTGGGTTTCCTTTATTGAGCAGTCAGAACATGTTCCGTAGATTTCCATTCGGTGGTTATTCACCTTGAAACCTGTCACATGGGAAGCCAATTGTTCAACTTCATCCAATCCAGGATAATGGAAGTCAACGATTTTCCCGCAGCCATCACAGATGACATGGTAATGATCGGTTGTCACAAAATCGAAGCGACTGGAAGCATCACCGTAGGTCAACTCTTTCACTAAGCCTACTTCACGGAATACACGTAAGTTGTTATAAACAGTAGCTACACTCATGTTCGGGAATTTTCCTTCGAGTGCTTTATATATGTCATCAGCAGTTGGATGAGCCATTGAATCAATGAGATACTCTAATATCGCATGACGTTGAGGAGTAATACGGACTCCCGTTTCCTTCAATGTCGAAATCGCTTCCTTTAATTGTCCTTCTTCAGACATCGTCATGCACCTCTTTTCATAAGAATTATTATTTTATAATCTTTATAAATAGTGTACTAATCTACGGTCCCTTTTGTCAATCTTTCTCCCTAGTTACTCATGTAAGTTTTTCTCTTGTTCCCCGAGCTGCTGGTTTATATAGCGTCCTGCCACGAATAGATAGTCAGAAAGTCTGTTCAGATAAGAAAGGACCATCGGATTAATGTCTTCATCAATTCCAACCGCTTCTCTTTCGGCTCTTCTCACGATTGTTCTTGCCGTATGCAGTGCAGCTCCAGCAGGCTGACCTCCTGGAAGGATGAAATTGCTAAGGGGCGTAAGGGCACCATCAAGAAAGTCAATTTGCTCTTCCAGTTCTTTGATATGTGATTGTTCAAGCTTCCACTTCACTTCTTTTCCTGCAGGCGTAGCCAGTTCCGCTCCAACATGAAAGAGAATCGTTTGCACCTTATGAAAGAACTCCTCAAACTTTTCTTTTCCATCAAAGTATTCTGATTTAATGTAGCTTAGACCTAAACCAATCATCGAATTCGCTTCATCGCATGTCCCGTATGCCTCAACCCGCTGATCTTTTTTTGACACTCTCGTTCCATATACCAATGACGTTGTTCCCTTATCTCCGGTTTTCGTATAAATTTTCATCCTAATATCCCCTCTCTGCATCGATTACGTTGATATAGTTTTCACTATTCTTACGATATGTAGTTAAATTCTTTTTAAATATTTCAAGTGCTCTTGGCATGTATTTTTTTGTGATACTTGAAAGATGAGGCGTCACCGTTATGCCTTCATTCTTCCAGAACGGGTGATCTTCTGGTAATGGTTCCTTTTCAAATACATCAAGGTACATATGTTGAATTAACTTCTTGTCACTTACTTCAAGGAGAACGGATTCCTCCACGAGATCCCCACGACCAATATTGATGAAAACAGCCGTGTCCTTCATTTGTTCAAAGTGCTCAACCTGCAGGAGATGCTTCGTTTTCTCAGTACTGGGCAGAACGGATAGAATGTAATCGGCATTTGCCAGCTCCTTCTGAAATGTCTTCAGGGTGAAAATGCTGTCAAAATGTTCTACTGGAGACCCGGAAGAGTTCACACCCGTCACTTTCATGTGAAACGCTTTAGCCAATCGTGCGATTTCTCCTCCAATGGCTCCTGCCCCCAGAATAAGGAGTGAGGCTTCATGGAGTTCTGAGGTTGGAAGTCTTCTGCTCCACACGCTATCCTCTTCCTGCTTCCATACTGCTTGAAGCTGTTTTGCATGCTGAAGCATCAATCCGATTGTAAACTCAGCCATAGGAATTCTATGGATTCCCCTTGCATTGGTCACCAGGATGCCTCTTTTTTTGATAGCTTTAAATGGCATCTTCTCAAGGCCTGCCGAGGTGACCATGATCCATTTGCATTTCGTACTCTTTTCAATGTGATAGTCGGTTAAATCTTCCCCCATGGTGACAATCACTTCTGCTTCTGGAAGTTCATTTTCCGCTTCTTTGATTTTTTTATAAAAAAGAAATTCAACCTCATGGAAGCTATTCTTTAAATCTGAGACAAACTCTTCCTTCGGTTGAAATGTGAAGATAATTTTCATGTAGCTGCCTCCCATCCCTATTGCCCACTATTTTACCATATTTGTACCGCTTCACCCTATATTCAGCATCATTAAAAGCATAAAAAAAGAGGATCGACCTGGTCGATCCTTAAACGGATGAGACTGACTTATTTGAGGAGGTTGCCCTACTCTTACTATATGTCTTTACCTCTCTTGTGAATGGACAAAAGCCTCAAGCTTCTTAAAATAGGCTTAAAAATAGGTTCAGGTAAGGTTCTCTTTAATGTATTGCAGAGCTTCCTCCACATGTCCCTTCACTTTCACCTTTCTCCATTCCTTTGACAGGTTTCCTTCTTTATCGATAATAAAGGTAGAACGTTCAATGCCCATGTATTCTTTCCCGAAGTTCTTCTTCAGCTTCCACACGCCGTATTCCTCTGCCACCTTATGATCTTCATCCACCAGCAGAAGGAACGGAAGTCCATGCTTGTCTACAAACTTTTCATGCTTATCAACGGGATCCGGACTCACCCCTAAGATAACGGCATCGAGATTCTCAAAGTTTTCATGCTGATCCCTGAAATCACATGCTTCTGTCGTACAACCTGGAGTCATGTCCTTTGGATAGAAATAAAGAACCACGTTTTTCCCCTGGTAATCTGAAATCTTCACCTTTTCTCCATTACTTGCAAGTAATTCAAATTCAGGTGCTTTTTGACCCACTGTCATATTTGTTCCCCTCCATTGAATATTTTCTAACTTTAGCGTACCCAATAGGAGGGAAAAACTCAAACCATATACTACTTGTTTTCGTAGTTTAAGAATGATTTCACGACAAAGGCGGCAGGTATGGTGTAACCGAGCCATGACTCAATGAGGGCAATTCCCCTCCCAATACCAACAGGGGTTACATCCCCGTATCCTACTGAGAAAAGGGTGATGCCGCTGAAATACATCGTGGTAAAAAAATGATCGAGGAAGTCTCCCGTTAAGGGTTTTCCTCCTTCAACGAGAATCGGAACCCCTTCAAGCTCAAGGAGAGCAAACAGAAGACCGAATCCAACCATGATCGTGATATAACTCATTCCTAAAAAGAGAAAATGATGAAGTGAAACGTGATGCTCTTTCCACCTTGAAGGATAAAATAAGGCCCGTAAACTCATCACCATGCAGAACAAAATGAAAAACCCTATGATATAAAGCATGTACATACCCTCTTTTTTCTGCTTGTCTTCCTATATGTACGCTTAATACTTCAGATTCATTCTAGTTACCTGCACCTCTGTATCGTTTCACTCCTTCATTCCATAACACGATCGAGAAGATGAAAAATCCGATGCCCACAAATGGAGTCAGAAACGAGTATGGATACCATTCCGTCTTTTCCAGGAAAAAGGCAGATGGATAAACTCCAACAAAAGCGAATGGAAGAATCCACGTTAACACGAAACGAATCACATTATTATAGATATCCACGGGGTATCTTCCATAGTTTCCGATATTGTACATCATCGGCATGATCGACGTTTTCGCATCCGACCAGAATCCGATACTTGCAAGAGCGATGAAGATTCCTGCATACACTAGAGCTCCCCCGATTACAAAGAGGATAAATAAAACGGGTTCGTACCATTCAAAGGTAATATCCAGTCTTCCCCCGGCGTAGAACATAACCGAGAGACCCGTTATCACTCCGAAAAGCGACTCCAGTTCCATTCGCTCTAAGATAATTTGAAACAAGCTGTGTATGGGACGGGTCAGGATCCGGTCGAACTCACCTTTCACCACATACCGGTCGTTAAAGTCCCAAATGTTGAAGAACGAACTGAATAGTGCAAACGGGACCAGGAAGAAACCATATATGAAAATAATTTCGTCTCTTGTCCATCCGCTCAGAAGCTGAGTATGGCCAAACACGACCAGGATAAATACGAGGTTAACAGCCTGAAACAGTAAATCAGAAAGAATCTCTACTACCAGGTCGGCCCTGTATTGCAGCCTGATTTTCATATATTGGGCGACATATTGGAAAAACATCTTTACATAAAACATCCGTCACCCTCCTTGAATAATCATTTGTTTTTTTGCCATGACCCAGAGTATCTTAATTGGTATGAGAAGAATCAATGACCATACTCCCTGCATAAGAATTGCGTTGAATGATTCAGAAGTCGTAAAGCCATTGGTAAAAATCATGCTGGGAACATAACTTATACTCTGGAACGGTAAGTATCCCATCACATTTTGCGCCCAAATGGGAAAAAAATGAATCGGCAGCAATAAGCCGGAAAACAAATCAATGACCACCCGTTTCGCCCGGATGAGGCCATCATTATTAAATAAGAAAAAGGTCGTGATACCCGTCAGTAAATTGATTTGTGTATTGATAATGAAGCTAAACACGATTGAAATCGCAAATAAGCCCAATGTATCAAACCCTGTCCCGAATTGCAGCGGGAAGATGAGGCTGACAATAATCATTCCCGGGAACGAGAAAAACAACAGTCTGAAGACTCCCTCTCCGAGTCCCTGCATCGTCTTCATCCCCAGATAGTTATAGGGTCTGATAAACTCAACCGCCACTTTCCCCTCCTTGATTTCCTGAGCGATTTCACGGTCGATATTATTAAAGTAAAATGCCCTCGCCATCCATGAAACGGCCACATAGGTCGTCATTTGAATGATCGATAATCCTTCAATATCACTTTTTCCTCCGTAGATGGCCTGCCATAAGAAATAGTAAGCTCCAATATTGATACTGTATATTAATATTCCACTATAATAATTAGTTCGGTACGCCAGCATCATGAGGAAGCGGATGCGAATCATTTCTATATACTTAGCCATGATACCCTCCCAGACACACTGGAGCTGAACCGGTAGCTTCTAATCCCACACTCATCTCGTCACAGCCCCTTTTTCATAGATGTTCCGTATGATTTCCTCCGTAGTCGTTTCTTCAATCTTCATGTCTTTCACTTTGAAACTCGCAACGATTTTCGTTATCAGTTGTGAGATGACTTCATCATCCGCTTCAATTAATGCTGAATAGCTCTGCTTTTTCTCATCAAAGGACCAGGAGATGTTTTGATTCTTAGTAATTTCGGATAAAGCGGACATAGACGTTTCGTCCAGAAATTGAAACACGACTTCCTTTTGATCTCCCCAATTTTCCTTGAGCTGACTCAGAGCCCCGTCATAAATGATTTTCCCTTCATCCAACATCACGACCCGTTCACAAAGAGCTTCGATGTCGGTTAAATCATGGGTGGTTAGAAGAATCGTAGTATTGTACTTCTCGTTTATTTCTTTTAAAAATTGGCGGATTTTCAGTTTCACCAGAACATCCAATCCAATTGTCGGTTCATCCAAGAACAGTAAAGGCGGATTATGGACAAGAGCCGCTGCCAATTCACATCTCATTCGCTGCCCCAATGATAATTTACGGACCGGCTTGTCCAGTAGCGGCGCGATATCCAGTGTTTCAATCACATGATCCATATGTGCTTTATATTGTTGATCGGGGACTTTGTACACTTTCTTTAAGAGCTGGAAGGATTCCTGAACCGCGATGTCCCACCAGAGCTGGGAGCGCTGTCCAAACACGACCCCGATCGTCTGAACGAATTTTTCCCGATCACGATGAGGATTCATTCCATTGACGTGCAACTCTCCCCCGGTCGGTGTCAAGATCCCCGTCAGCATCTTGATGGTAGTGGATTTTCCGGCTCCATTTTCACCGATGTACCCGACCATCTCACCCTGCTTCACATTGAATGAAATATCGTTCACCGCAGGAACGATTTTATAATTACGCGTAAACAAATCCCTGAATGCCCCTTTTAATCCGGAACGACTGGAAAAAGCCTTGAATTCCTTACGCAAGTGATGTACTTCGATTGCATTCATATTGCGTCCTCCTAATTTCAAAAAAGTTTCGGTCCCTCTTTTACAAACAAAGAATAGTGTACCACAGAGATCTGTTTCCCTTAGAACAGTCTGCTTGAAAATTAGTGTGCCCAATGATTCCCTATTTGCTAAAGTGGAAATGACCGTACTACAATAGAAGAGTAGTAGATAGCTAAATACACATATATAGGAGGAAAACATGAAATATACAGAATCAGAAACTTTACATACAGAAGCATTGGAACATATCGTAGGAGGAGTGAATAGCCCGTCACGTTCATACAAAGCAGTGGGCGGAGGCTCCCCGGTTGCAATGGAAAGAGGTCAAGGCGCATACTTCTGGGATGTAGACGGAAATAAATACATCGATTATCTGGCAGCATATGGACCTATCATTACCGGTCACGCCCACCCACATATTACAGAAGCGATCAAAACAGCGGCGGAGAACGGGGTCCTTTACGGAACCCCTACCCGTCATGAAGTGAAGTTTGCCAAAATGATCAAAGAAGCAATGCCTTACATGGACAAGGTTCGATTTGTAAACTCCGGTACTGAAGCGGTTATGACAACGATTCGTGTTGCAAGAGCTTACACTGGGAAAGACAAAGTCATTAAATTCGCAGGCTGCTATCACGGTCACTCAGATCTGGTCCTGGTTGCAGCTGGATCTGGACCATCTACTTTAGGAACTCCTGATTCAGCCGGTGTTCCTAAAAGTATCGCCCAGGAAGTCATCACGGTTCCATTCAACGACATCGAGCCCTTTAAAGCAGCAATGGAAAAATGGGGAGATCAAATTGCAGCAGTCCTCGTGGAACCTATCGTAGGGAACTTCGGAATTGTAGAACCTAAAGAAGGGTTTCTTGAGCAAGTGAATGAGATAGCTCATAATGCCGATTCCCTTGTTATTTATGATGAAGTCATCACGGCATTCCGATTCATGTACGGCGGGGCTCAGGATATGCTAAAGGTAAAGCCTGACTTAACGGCGCTGGGGAAAATCATCGGCGGCGGTCTTCCAATCGGAGCTTACGGCGGCAAGAAAGAAATCATGGAACAGGTAGCCCCGTTAGGACCTGCCTATCAAGCAGGTACAATGGCAGGAAATCCCGCTTCCATCCTTTCAGGAATTGCCTGCCTTGAAGTATTAAAAGAAGAAGGCGTATATGAGAAGCTTGATAAACTCGGTGAAATGCTTGAAAAAGGGATCCTTACTGCAGCTGAAAAACATAACACACCGATCTCCATTAACAGATTGAAAGGAGCTCTCACTCTTTACTTCACTACAGAAAAAGTGGAGAACTATGATCAAGCGGAAGCAACAGATGGGGAAATGTTTGCCAGGTTCTTTAAGCTGATGCTGAATCAAGGAATCAATCTTGCTCCTTCTAAATATGAGGCATGGTTCCTTACAACTGCGCATACTGAACAAGATATACAGGAAACGATCGAAGCTGTCGATCGTGCATTTGCACAATTATAATCGAATAAGAATCAGTCAAAGACTGCTCCACCGGAATTTCACCATGGCGGAGCAGTCTTTTTGGTTCACTTGGTATGAATAACTCTTCCTTTCCTGGCATATCTATTCATTTGGCAGAGGAATTCCGTTTCCCTATCTGTTTATTCCCTTCATCAAAAAGGTACATATTTTGTAGAAACATATTTAAATTTCCCTATTGATATTGCTTGTAAGTACATGTATAGTACAGTATTGTTTATAAAAAAGTTACACAAGAAAGGATCCTAATTCCATGAAACTTGGTGCTCGCATCCTTAAAACGGGAATTGCGATTGTATTAGCTTTACTTGTATCTCAGCTATTGAATATACCGTCTCCAGTGTTTGCTGGAATCGCGGCAGTGTTTGCCGTCCAGCCCACCATTTATCGGTCTTATCTATCGATTATCGAACAAATTCAAGCGAACCTCATAGGTGCCGGGATTGCCGTTATTTTTGTTCTTTTATTCGGCAGCAATCCTCTTATTGTGGGTCTCGCTGCTGTCATAGCGATTGCCATCATTCTTAAATTAAAGCTGCAAAACACGATCGGCCTTGCCCTCGTAACGTTGATCGCGATTATGGAAGTGACGGATCAGGATTTTATTCAATTTGCATTTATACGTTTCTCAACCATCATGATCGGAGTATTTTCATCGTTCATTATTAACTTGATCTTCCTGCCGCCAAAATACGAAACGAAGCTTTACCATAAAATATCTGATTCTACAGAAGAAATCTTAAAGTGGATTCGATTAAGTTCAAGGCACGCAACAGAGTTCCACCTCTTGAAAAAAGACTTGGAGCGCATTAAAGAAAAGCTTATAAAGGTCGACCAATTGTATCTTCTTTATAAAGAAGAACGGGATTATTTCAAGAAAAATTCAATTGTCAAAAGTCGTAAGCTTGTCATTTTCCGTCAAATGATTTCATCAACGAATCGAAGCTTTGACATCTTGAAGCGATTGAACCGGTATGAAAATGAAATTTTCCAGTTACCTGATGAATTACGTGGAGTCATCAAGGGACAGCTTGATTGTCTCCTTACTTACCACGAACAGCTTCTATTGAAGTTCCTGGGTAAGATGCATCCCCATACTGAGTCAGAAGCCCAGCAGGATGTGTGCATGCATCGAAAAGAACTGATGAATATCATGATCCAGGAAGTAAAACAGCACAGTAAAGATGATAATATTCATAATTTCCATCTGCTGCATATTTTCTCGGCTATCTTTGAATACGATGAGCATTTAGAGCATCTGGAAAAACTCATCACAAGCTTCCAATCGTATCATAAAGAAGACAATGAAGTGATGATCGGGGAAGAAGAGGAATAAAAACGGACCAAAGGATGTGATTTCCTTTGCTCCGTTTTTTTGTTCTATTTAGTTTTTCATTTTAGGATCAAGGGCATCCCGAAGTCCGTCCCCCATCAAGTTGAATCCCAGTACCGTCAGCATGATGGCAAGTCCCGGGAAGATCATTGTCCACGGGGCTTGCAGCATGAACGTACGTGCATCAGCCAGCATTTTCCCCCATTCGGGTTGCGGGGCTTGTGCTCCTAAACCAAGGAAGCCAAGTGCCGCAGCTTCGATTATAGCAGTCGCAATGGCAAGTGTTCCTTGTACAATGATCGGCGCCATACTGTTAGGAAGGATATGACTCAATAGAATACGGCTATCTTTCATCCCAATGGCTTTCGCAGCCATCACATACTCTTCCTGCTTAACACTCAACACCCGTGACCGAATGAGTCGCCCAAAGTTAGGGATATTGATAATTGCAATGGCAATTAAAGCATTTCTCAGGGATGGTCCAAGAGCAGCTACAACAGCTATCGCTAACAGGATACTCGGAAATGCAAGCATGATATCAAAGATTCGCGAGATAATCGTATCCACCCATCTTCCATAATAACCTGCCACGATTCCCAGAAGACTTCCTACTACTGCTGAACCGATTACTGCAAAGAAACCTACCCATAATGAAATTCGAGCCCCATAAATAATTCTGGACAATATATCCCGTCCAAAGTCATCTGTCCCGAGCCAATGTTCAGAAGATGGAGCCTGCAGTCTTTTAGATAAATCTTGTTCATTGATGCCTTGTGGGGCAATGACTGGTGCGGCGATGGCTAAGACGACAAAGAATAGCACGATAAAAAATCCAACTAAAGCGATTTTGTTTTTTCGAAAGCTTTTCCACGCTTCCTTCCAGGGAGAAACCGTTTCCTCCTGCAGGGAAGGATGAAGCTCCTTTTGCGGTTCTGCTAATTCTGCCATGAGAGTTCACCTCTTTCTTCTATTGATGTTAGTTGTATTTAATGCGCGGATCGACAGCAGCATATAGTAAATCGACGATTAAGTTGATTGTGACAAAGATAGTGGCCACTACGAGAATGCCTGACTGTACAACAGGATAATCACGGAAGCCGATCGCTTCATAAATATAGCGACCAATTCCAGGCCATCCAAAAATCGTCTCTGTCAATATCGCTCCACCCAATAGGAGCCCCATTTGCAAACCGATTACCGTCAATACTGGAATGATGGCATTTTTAAGAGAATGCTTGTACACAACCCAGAACATTTTCAGACCCTTCGCACGAGCAGTTCGAATGTAATCCGAACGCATGACCTCAAGCATACTTGAACGAGTCATTCGGGCAATGATCGCCATAGGAATCGTGGCAAGTGCAATACCCGGAAGGATCAGATGCCTCATCACTTCACCTAATTGATCGAAACGTCCTTGTATGATGGTATCTATAATATAGAGATTCGTAATGGCATCGATCGGATTACGAATGTTTTCCCTTCCTGTGGTTGGAAGCCAGTCAAGTTGAATACCAAAGATCCACTGCTCCATCAAACCAAGCCAGAAGATCGGCATAGACACCCCGACCAAAGCCAGTATCATGGCCGTATAATCAAACCATGAGTTCTGGAACCAGGCACTGATGATGCCCGCATTCACCCCAATGACCACGGCAATGATGATAGCTACAATCGCCAATTCGGCTGTTGCAGCCAAGTATGGCCATATTTCACTTGAAACTTCTGTTTTTGTACGAATAGAGCTGCCTAAATCACCAGTTAAAAGGCCTTTTAGGTACTCGAAATATTGAACATACCAGGCATTATCAAGACCTAACTGTGTTCTTAGCTGTTCAATAGCTTCTTTTGAAGCCTGTTGACCCAGGATCACTTGGGCAGGGTCTCCAGGTATCGCCCGAATGATAAAGAATACAATAAAGGTCATCCCTAATAATACGGGTATTAATTGAAGTAATCTTCGAATGGTGTATTGAAACATTTTGTTCACCTCTCTGAAAGGAGATTCTAGTATTCATGGAAGCTTGCTTAAATCATTTTCATATTACATGCTTGTCGCCTCTGACCAAGCCGCCTCCGCTTTTCTTCTTGTCCAGCTGCGGTGGCTAGAGGCTCGAGGTCATTTCAGATCGATCAGCTGAAGGCAAAGTACGCCTTCTTCTGATCGTCCTGAAATGCTTGTCGCCTCTGACCAAGCCGCCTCCGCTTTTCTATGTACAAAGGGGAGACTTAAAGTCATCTCCCCTAGGTTGAATCTTATTAGGACTATTCCATGTCTACTGCACCTAAGAAGTCAGATCCTGTTGGATGCGGTTGGAAGTTCTTCACAGCCGCACTACCAGCTAATAATGGTGTGGAGTGAGCCAAAGGTACCCAAGGAGCATCTTCATGGATGATTTCCTGAGCCTGTTTGTACATCTCTTCACGTTTTGCTTGATCTGTTTCAGATTGAGCAGCAATTAATAAATCATGAAGCTCGTCATTGCTGTAGTACGTGTAGTTATTACTTCCGATATTGTCTTTATCAAGTAATACATATAGGAAGTTATCTGCATCACCGTTGTCACCAGTCCATCCAAGTAAGAACGCATCCGCTTCTCCGTTACGGGCTTTCTCTAGGTAGGTTGCCCATTCGTAAGACACGATTTTAGCTTTTACCCCTACTTCTTCAAGGTCCGCCTGAATCGCTTCAGCTACTTTTTGACCATCCGGCATGTACGGACGTGGAACAGGCATTGCCCATAATTCCATTTCAAATCCATCTTCAAGTCCTGCTTCAGCAAGAAGTTCTTTTGCTTTTTCAGGATTGTATTCATATCCTTCAAGTGCATCATTGTAGCCGCCAATAACTGGAGGCATTGGGTTTTTCGCTACTTCTGCTCTTCCTTCGAAGAATGCATCAATGATTTCCTGCTTGTTGATTGCATAGTTAATTGCCTGGCGTACTTTTGGATTATCAAAAGGTTTACGAGTCGAAGTTAACCCTAAGTATCCAACGTTCATAGAAGGACGTTCGAATAATTGTAATTGGTCGTTCCCTTCAACTTGTGCAGCATCACTTGGATTGATACCATCTGCAAGATCGATTTCACCAGAAACCAGCGCGTTAAGGCGTGCAGAGTTTTCAGGAATTGATTTGAAGACAACTTGATCTAATTTCGGTAGATCTTTATTCCAGTAGTCTTCATTCTTAACTAAAACGATTTTGTCATTACGCTTCCATTCTTTGAACTTGAAAGGACCTGTACCTGCATCAGTCGGTGCTTCGCCTAACTTATCACCTAACTCATCAAGAGCTTTAGGACTTACAATCGCAAAAGGACTCATCGCAATGTTCTTTAAGAACGGAGCTTGAGGGCGCTTAAGAACGAACTCAACTGTATTCTCATCAACCGCTTTTACTTCATTGATAACGTGACCTTCATCACCTTTAAATCCACCAAACATAGATTTATAGTAGTAGAATGCTTCTTCATTACCATTCATCCAACGCTCGAAGTTCTTCACTACTGCGTCAGCATTGAAATCTGTACCATCTTGGAATTTAACACCTTCACGAAGTGTGAACGTATACGTTAAACCGTCTTCAGATACCTTCCACTCTTCAGCTAATCCTGGATTTGGTTCTGTATCCTGTTCACCAAATTCAACTAAAGTTTCGAAGATATTCTTTGTTACTTTAAATGATTCTCCATCTGTAACCGCAGCAGGATCAAGTGCTACCGAGTCCCCCCCGCGACCAAAGATCAATACTTTTGGATCGCCACTATCTTTACTGTCGCTGCCTTCGCCTGAAGAGCTTTCATTCCCTCCACATCCGTAAAGAACAGATGATACGAGTAGGATGATCAGCATTAAAATTGACCAGCTTTTTTTTCTCAACTAAATCCCCTCCTGAATAATGTTTATATACTTATGAGACTTGTCTTCTAGTAAAGATGACAAGCTACATAATGCCCTGGTTGGTGTTCCTTGAATTCCGGTACTTTCTGTTTGCAGATCTCCGTTGCATGTGGACATCTGGTGTGAAATGTACAGCCACTTGGCGGGTTGGACGGACTGGGAATGTCACCTTGCAAGAGAATCGTTTCCCTTTTGAAATCCGGATCCGGTACCGGTACCGCTGATAGAAGTGCCTGGGTGTATGGATGAAGCGGTTTTTCATAGAGTGTTTCACTATTACTCAGCTCTACCATTTTTCCGAGGTACATCACGCCTACCCGGTCACTTATATGTCTAACTACACCTAAATCATGCGCAATGAAGATATAGGTGAGTCCGAACTCTTTTTGCAAATCCTGCATCAGGTTCAGGACCTGGGATTGAATGGATACGTCAAGAGCTGAAACAGGCTCATCGGCTATGATAAGCTTCGGCTTCGTCATGAGAGCCCTTGCAATCCCGATACGTTGTCTTTGTCCACCGCTGAATTGATGTGGATAACGTTTCGCATGATAGCTGCTCAATCCGACAATATTAAGTAGTTCATGAACCCTCTTTTTTCTTTCCTTTGCTGAACCCATTCCATGGACCTTCAATGGTTCTTCGAGAATCTGTTCAACAGTATGCCTTGGATTTAAGGAAGCAAAAGGATCCTGAAAGACCATTTGCATCTCCCGGCGAATCTTCCTCATTTCTGAGTTTGATAGACTCGTAAGCTCTCGATCTTCGAATGTCACTTTTCCTTCGGATGGATCGATGAGTCTCATAAGCATTCTGCCAGTCGTAGATTTGCCACATCCACTTTCACCTACGATTCCCAGGGTCTCTCCTTTATTCACTGTAAAAGATACCCCGTCTACTGCTTTTACCGAACTGACGGGTCGTCCAAGAATTCCTCCTGTAATTGGAAAGTGTTTCTTAAGATTCTCAACCTTTAGCAACGGTTCCGTCATAAACTCCCTCCTCCACTTCATCGAACAGGAAGCATCGTGTGCAATGTCCTTGTGATGTTTCATATAATTCCGGTGTTTCGACTAAACAGCGATCGAAGGCATATTCACAGCGGGCTGCAAATCGGCATCCTGTCTTAATGGACCCCGGTTTCGGGACATTCCCCTGAATCGAGTGCAGTCGCTGCTGCTTGATTCTCATATCCGGTACGGATTGAATCAGGCCTTTCGTGTAAGGATGCTGAGGGTTTTTAAAGATTTCTTCTACTTTCCCCTCTTCCACCACTTTACCTGAGTACATAACGACCACCCGTTCACATGTTTCAGCAACTACTCCTAAATCATGAGTAATCAAGAGGACCGCTGTATTCAATTCTTTATTTAATCGTTTCATCAATTTTAAAATTTGGGCCTGAATCGTCACATCAAGAGCGGTTGTCGGCTCGTCTGCTATCAACACACGTGGATCACAAACCATGGCCATGGCAATCATGACCCTTTGTCTCATACCGCCTGATAGCTGATGGGGGTATTCCTTGATAAGCTCTTCAGACCTCGGTAAACCGACCATCCTCATAATTTCAATCGCTTTATCCCTTGCTTGTTTCTTTCCAACCTTCGTATGTATTCTTATTGCTTCCGTTAATTGGTCACCTATAGTAAAAACAGGGTTTAAAGATGTCATTGGCTCTTGGAAGATCATCGCTATATCATTGCCCCGGATATCTCTCATTCGCTTTTCAGATGCTTGTGTCAGATCTTCATCTTTATACAGAATCTTTCCACCTACTATTTTCCCCGGTGGTTTCGGTACCAGGCCCATTATGGATAGGGATGTAACACTTTTACCACAACCACTCTCCCCAACGATCCCGAGCACCTCCCCTTCATTTACATGAAAGCTAACTCCATCGACTGCAGGAACTTCTCCGTCATCAGTAAAAAAGGAGGTCCTCAAATCTTCCACTTTTAGTAAAGGACGCGCTTCGCTCATTCAAATCCTCCTCTTGAAACTTTCTCTCTTTTCTTAATAGTCCTTATTTTCTAAATTTTATATGTTTCTTATTATACAAGATGTTACAAATGTTGCAATCTATTTTCAGAATTTTTCTACACAAAACCCATTTACTCTTTCATTCCTAATTCAATTCAATATATGTCCAATTATTCTTTTCATTCCTTCCAGATAAAGTTATTTAGCCCTACTTCTTTCACCGAACACCTGAAATAAGTTTGATATTTTTTTTAGGAAAACAAAAAAAGTCATGACTTTTATCACGTATATCGTGATAAGTCATGACTTTCTTAGTTTATTGATCGAGCTGCTGTACTTGGAAGAGTTTATAGTAATGACCCTGTTTTGCCATCAGCTCTTCATGTGTGCCCATTTCGACAACTTCTCCGTGCTCCATATGAATGATTCTATCAGCATGAGTGATCGTTGATAATCGATGAGCCACTATGAAGGTCGTTCGATCTTTTGCCAGGATTTCAAGAGATTCCTGGATCAGGTGTTCGCTTTCCAGATCAAGGGCTGACGTTGCTTCATCCAGTATGAGAATCGGTGGATTTTTAAGGAACACCCTGGCAATCGCGACACGCTGCTTCTGTCCTCCGGATAGTTTCACACCTCTTTCTCCTACTTTGGTGTCATAGCCTTGAGGTAATTTCATGATGAAATCATGTGCATTTGCCGCCTTGGCAGCTTCTATTACTTCTTCATCCGTTGCATCAGGATTACCGAATTTAATATTCATCTTGACCGATTCACTAAAGAGAATATTATCCTGAAGCACCATTCCGATATTGTCCCGCAAAGACCTTACCTGAAATCTTCTGATGTCTGTTCCATCTAAAAGAATTTCACCAGCTGTGACATCATAAAAACGGGGAATAAGACTGACGAAGGATGATTTTCCTCCACCGCTCATGCCGACCAGAGCGACGGTTTCACCCGTTTTAATATCAAGGTTGAGTTTACGCAGAACGTCTTCCTCTTCAGATTCATAACGAAAGGAAACATTTTTAAAATGAATATCTCCGCGTACATTTTCACAAGGAATCGCCCCTCGCTCATCATCAATATCATACTTCTCATCCATGAACTCAAATACACGGTCCATGGAAGCGATCGATTGAGTCAAGGTTGTAGAAGAATTCACCAGTCGTCTAAGCGGACCATAGAGACGATCGATATATGCGATAAAGGCAGCCATTGTCCCAATGGTCAGATCTCCATTAATAACTTGCAGCCCCGCATATCCGATGATGATTAACGGAGATATATCCGTAATGGTATTCACAACAGCGAACGCTTTCGCATTCCAGCTTGTTTGCTTTAAGGCTTTCGTTAAGAAATTGCTATTTTGATCTTGAAACTGTTTTTGTTCATAGTCTTCTACGGCAAAACTCTTGATGACAGCCATCCCTTGAACTCTCTCGTGCAAATGGCTTTGTACCTCCGCGAGTGCCTGAGAACGGTCTCTAGTCAACCCTCTAAGTCTGCCAAAGAAATAACGGACAGAAAAAGCATAGAAAGGAAATGCTATTAAAGAAACAAGTGTTAATGAAACATCCATCGTAAACATGATGGATAGAGCAATGACAATGGTAGCGGCATCCAGCCAGAGGTTCATCAGACCGGTGATTACGAAATTCTTCGTTTGTTCTACATCATTGATGACCCTGGAAATGACTTCCCCTGCTCTTGTATTCGAGTAATATTTAAAGCTGAGTCGTTGTATATGTGAAAACAAATGGTCCCTTAAGTCATACAAGATCTTGTTTCCCGTCCACTGAGCAAAGTACTGTCGATAATACTCTACAGGTGGTCTTACCAGTAAGAATAGGCCAAGCATGATCCCCATGATCATCAGTAATTGATTTGTCTTTTCTTCCGAAGACAGGCCAGAAGCCCCTACTATATCATCAATGACATACTTGATTAAAATCGGGATTAATAAGGGAATCGTAAATTTAATAATACCTATAATTAATGTACCAATAATTTGCCACCGATAAGGTTTTACAAATTGAAGGTAGCGTTTGATACTATCCAAGTGATTACTCCTTTCTAAGATGTGAGTATTTATTTTGCCCCCAATAAAAAGGGATGACCCTGTATGGAACGCAGCAATGTTCCTCTTCAAGTCCTTTCAGGAAATGAAAAGGGTTGCTCCTTACTGGGTCAGCCCTTTAATGCCTATACAGTTTTCCAGCTGTGTTACCCCCTGTGAGTAAGATAACGCTCGTACCAAATGTCAATAAAGTCAGGAGCAAATGGCCCTTTTCTTTGTCGGATCCAGCGAACAAGCTTGTCGACATTTCGCTTCAGGATGTGGTCGATCACATCCGGGTAACCATACAGCTTGCGATGAGCTTCATACTCATCCTCATCCAGCAATGTATATGTCATATCAGGAAACACTTTAATATCCAAGTCGTAATCAATATACTTGATCGCTTCATGGTCATATACAAATGGTGAGCTTAAATTACAATAATAATAAATACCGTCCTCACGAATCATACAAATAATGTTAAACCATAGCTCTGAATGAAAATAGCATATTGCCGGTTCACGGGTCATCCACGTTCTTCCGTCTGATTCCGTCACCATCGTTCGATCATTTCCACCGATTATCTGATTGCTTGTTCCTTTAAGAACCGTCGTCTCATTCCATATCCGGTGAATGTTGCCATCATGCTTAAAGCTATGTATTTGTACTGATTTTCCTTCAGTGGGAACCGCCATCGTATCCCCTTCTTTCATTTCAAAATTACCCTTATATATACTTATCTATTCTATCATTATAACGTTTCCTCAGAAAATTTAAAACAAAAGGGCTATCCTTAAAAAAAAAAATCCTTTAAGAATCGCCCGGTTTCTTTTCAAAAATGGGATTTATCATTCATATCTTTTTATGTTGTAACGCTGTTTTGTTCCTTTTGATAGGAGCGAATCACTTCATCGGTTTGTTTTTGAAACATGTTTTGAATCTCTTTAAGTTCCATCTTTTTTGAAGCAATCTCTCTCTTTATAGACTCAACCTTCGTCATCTCTTGAAGCTGAAGCAGCTCCTCTTCAAGCTCTTGACAACGTTCGATCTCAGACTGAAGATATAACAACTTATCCATGGTCTCCAACTGCTCTGTTACCAACTCATTAAACCGTTGCTGCATCACTTCCACCACTCCCCTAAACAAGCTCTCCTAAACATTCTCCTTTCACCCTCCAAACCCTTTGACAACTTCTGTCACAATCCCACCAGTTTTGTCGATGGAGGGACGGACCTCCATTTTTCAAAGGATGATGATTGATTGGCGTTGACATGATAGGATTCATGGGAGGTCCGTCCCTTTATATGTAGCGATTTGAGAGGTCCGTCCCTCAAAAACGAAAAAGCACCCAAGTTAATGGGTGCTTTTTCCGTCAAGAACAATTCAATTATTGTTGTTGTTGACCGTATTTACCAGAAGCTTTCGCTTTGTTAGCTTCTGCTTGTTGGTTTTGTTGCTTCACGTGTTGTGCTGCTGTTGTTTCTGAAGCGAACTCAGTACCGTATTGTTGTTGTTGAGCTTGACCAGCTTGAGCGTTTTGTTGTTTCACATGTTGAACGCTTGTACCAGCTTGAGTTTTGTTTGGTTGTTTTGCCATTGTAATCACCTCCACGCTTATTAAGATAACCAAGCGTGGATTTCACTATTCGATATTTTTCAGGAAATACATTCCACTAAACGAGTAGAGAGCGACCGCCATCGACGATGATCGTTTGACCTCTGATCATGGAAGAATCGTCTGAAACGAGGAACATCACTGACTTTACAAGATCATCAATTTCCACCATCCGTCCTGCAGGTGTTTTACTGCGTGCATCTTCCAGGAGCTCTTCACGATTAGGGAAATGCTTGAGTGCATCTGTATCGATCGCACCACCGGAAACTGCATTTACGATTATGTCACGCGGTGCAAGCTCAACTGCAAGATAACGCGTTAATGCTTCAACTGCAGCTTTGGATACTCCCACAGTTGTATAATTGTCTAAATAACGGATGGATCCCAATGAGCTTATGCTTACAATGCGTCCGCCTTTATCCATTAATTTTGCCGCTTCCTGGGCACAGAATAGTAGTGCCTTGCTGTTAATGTTCATCGTCCAATCCCAATGAGATTCCTCAAGTTCCATGACCGGGCGAAGAACCCCGGATGCTGCGTTACTTACCAACACATCCAAGCGGCCGAACTCTTCTTTGATCTGTTCGAACATCGATTTGATTTTATCGACGTCTCCTACATTTGCCCTTACGACAAATGCTTTTCGTCCCAACTTTTCGACCTGTTCAGCCGTTTCGAGTGCACCTTTTTTGCTTCGTGCGTAATTAATGACGATATCGTATCCTTTTTCTGCTAGTTGAATCGCAATTTCCCGCCCAAGTCCGCGGCTGCTCCCTGTGACTAATGCTACTTTTTGACTCATGTTGATCATCCTTTCAATTTCATTTTCCATTCGGTGTAAAGCATAATCAGGCCTTGAACATGCACACTAATAAGAGCACGTCAGTTGAATGGAGGAATGAGTTATGTATGTAGGTAGAGATATGACAGAGCTTTCAATGATTCCTAAAAATGAATGGGAGAAAAGCGAGCTTGCCTTCTTTCATCATTCACTACAACAAATAGTACCCTATTTGAACGCAGAAGGACAATCGATTCACAGAGAAATTGTTGAAGAAATTGAAAACCGAGGCGGATTGAAGCGAGGCGAAGCCGATTATACACATGGCACAAAGGTTAGTTACGATTGAAATGGCAATAGACAAAGAGCAACCTTCCCGGCTGCTCTTTTTTTATTTCTGTAGTATCCCTTCACCTGTCTCCTTCCAGATTTTCTGGTGGGAAACAGGAAAGGCATACTTCTCTAATTCTTCAGTCGTTACGGCAATCAGACCGCTGGCATCAAGAGTAGTACTGTCGATAGAACCAACATATACTTCAATATCCCAAACAATGTGTGAGAATATATGCTGGATTTTCGTGACAACCCCTGCTTTCAATGAGCAATCTACCTTGTATTCTTCCTCCATTTGATCAAGCAATTGCTTTCGTCCGCCGCTTTTACTTCCCACTTCAAAATTAGGGAATTCCCATAAGTTAGCAAGCAGTCCTTTACTCGGGCGTTTGTGGATAACCACTCGATCATCTTCCGTAAACAGAACGGCTGCCGCCATATTCAGCTTACGTGCAGATTTCTTTTTCGATTTAATTGGAAGTTCTGTTTGCACTCCTTCTTCAAATGCCTGACAGTGCTCCCGGACAGGACATAGTAAGCAGGATGGTGATGTCGGTGTGCAAATCAGTGCCCCAAGCTCCATCAATGCTTGATTGAAATACGATGGATTCTCTTCAGAAATCAAATTTCTGACTGCTTGTTCAAATACCTTGCGTGAAGCAGGTTTGGCAATATCCAGCCAGATAGAGAGGATCCTTGAAAATACCCGCATGACATTTCCGTCGACAGCAGGCTCCGGTTTGCTGTAGGCAATACTCAAAATCGCCCCCGCAGTGTATGGTCCCACACCTTTTAATGACGATATTTCTTTCGGTGTATCCGGGACGATTCCTTCATACTTTTCACTCACTTGTTTTACAGCAGATTGAAGGTTTCTGACTCTCGAATAGTAGCCGAGACCTTCCCATGCTTTCAGCACATCTTCTTCGTCTGCTGTAGCAAGAGCATCTATGGTAGGAAATTTCTCGATGAATCGGTTAAAATAAGGTATGACCGTATCCACTCTTGTTTGTTGAAGCATGATTTCTGATACCCACACTTTATATGGATCTTGATCCTTCCTCCATGGAAGATCGCGCTGTTCCCTTGAAAACCATGATAGTAAATCTTTCTGAAATTCCTCACGGTTGATGGTTTGTAAATGTTTCAAAGATTCTTCAGTCAATTTTGTACCTCCAGGATGTTAAATGTTACATTGAATAGGGAATAAATAATTAAGGCTATGTTTTTAAGCCAACAAGGTTTATTTCTTTTAACCCTCCACAAATACATTCGTCCAATAATCCAAATAATAAATGACGACGGGAAGTTCGTAAACGTTTCAAAACATGGAAATGGGATTCTGTTGGCACAATAAACCGTTCGATGTAACGATTAGAGCCGGCATCAGACTTTTCCCATTGGATATTACAGGCGTCGTATTGTGGTAATGTCTCGACGATGTTATTCATAATCTGCTTATATTGAGGTTTGAAGTTTTGTTTTATTTCATATTCTAAGTAAATGTGTAAAGTGTTTTTCATTGAAATAAACTCCTTTTAACCATATCATGTTCAAAAATGAATACAAGTCATAAAGAAAACAAAGAAATGCGAGCCAAGGGAGGACTTTTTTTGGATACAGGCACTCATATCGTCATGGGTTTCGCTCTTGGGGGCTTAGCCACCCTGGATCCCGTTGTTGCTGAAAGTGCAGCCACTTCTCAAAGTGTGCTCGTTGCAGCAGTCATCGGCTCTCAAATACCAGACATTGATACCGTTTTGAAATTACGCAATAATGCCGTTTATATACGTCATCACCGAGGCATCACCCACAGCATTCCAGCTTTATTTCTGTGGCCGCTTTTAATTGTCGCTTGTCTTTATCCTTTTTTCCCGGGGGCAGATTTGCTTCATTTATGGATTTGGACATTTGTGGCCGTATTCCTCCATGTATTTGTCGACATTTTCAACGCCTATGGGACACAAGCCATCAGGCCGATCTCGTCGAAATGGGTCGCTTTAGGGGTCATTAACACGTTTGACCCGATTATTTTCGGGATTCATATTGGAGGATTGATTCTTTGGGGCATCGGATTACCGCCCGGAAAAACCTTTTTGGTCATGTACATTGTGATTTTTGCTTATTATGTATTAAGATTCCAGGTTCAAAAAGCCGTAAAAAATGCTGTTAAGCGAAGAATCCCTAAAGCGGAGAAAATAATCGTTTCTCCGACGATCCGGTTTTTCCAATGGCGACTTGCGATCGTAACCAAGGAGCATTACTATGTCGCCCGGGCATTCAGACGGTCGATTACGATTTTTGATAAATTTGAACGGATACCGATACCAGAGAATTCAGTAATCAATGCCGCTAAAAAAGATAAAAATCTGGCCGCTTTTCTTTCCTTTTCGCCTGTTTTCCGCTGGGAAGTGGATGAATACGAAGATCATTTTGAAGTTCGCTTCATCGATCTTCGCTACAGAAATAACGGACACTATCCATTTGTCGCCCTGGTACAGCTCGACAAAGATCTGACCATCGTCAGCTCCTACACAGGATGGGTCTTCAGCGAAGAAAAACTCCGCTCAAAAGTCGACATCGACATTTTAATCGATTAAAGCAGTGAGGGACGGACCTTTTCAAGGTCCGTCCCTCATCACTTTAATGCACTAAATCATCACCTTCTGTATCGTCGATCAGGTGTTTGTATTTAGGGTTTTGTGCAGCAAATTCGTGGATTTGTTCTCCGTATGTATTTACCCATTGGCGAACGACTTTTTCCGTTACTGCTTTCCCTTTATAATCGTAACCTGCTTTTGCATATGTAGCTTCGAAATCCTCCCATACAAGTTCGATCCAGGTTCTCGCTTTTTCATACGAAAGTTTATTGTTTTTTTCAATTAACAATTGTGTTAATTCGTGGAATGTTGACTCCATTTTGTCTCCTCCTTTTCCATATATTTAGTTCCCGCTTTTATGATAATGTACACCATTTCACCCATACTATTAGTACGTGGTTAAGCTTAGTTGTGAATCTTTGCTTCTTCACGGTATGAGTCAGAAAATTCACCTTTTAGGAGGCACTTTATGCGAAATAAATCGACAGGGTTCCCTAACATGAATAACAATAAATTCGAAGGTGAACCAAGAGCTAAAGCGGAATTTGCATCTAAAAGGGCTAACGGCACCATCAATACCCATCCTCAAGAACGTATGAAAGCTTCTGGAGAAAGAGATCACGACTCACTTTAATGAAGTGAAATTTGTTTAGGGGGTAGTTACGATGGCAAACATGAAAAACAACTTCTACCGAAATAAGTACAGTAGTCCATTTAACAAGGCATTCTACAATCCAAAGCATGCCCATTCCCAAGCTAATGGACAAACCACACAAACTCAAGACTTAATCATTCTAGAGAACCAGACACGCAAGCGTTCCTAGACTGTTTCCGAGGTCCGTCCCCATGACGGACCTCTTCATTATTTCTTTTCCCCTGCTAACAGCGAAATCGGCAGTGCTTCTTCTTTTCCGTCTCCTCCCAGGCGATATCCCCAGGCAAATACCCCGTTTAGATAGTCCACTTTGAAATATGTACCGGGATCCCCTTCTATCGCGTAGATGCCACCTGGCTTGTAGCTATCGGGATCCATTAAATAAGCCTGTGCCATAAGAGCCTTCCGCTCCAAAACGGCGAACTCATTCACAATCCCCAACTGTTCAGCTTTTCTTGCCTTTTCTTTCAACGAAGCAATTTCCTGCTTCAACTCATGCTCCGTCATCTCACTATATCTTCTCTCTTGTTCCATTCTTCATCACCTCTACTAATAGTAGTATAGAGAAAATGATACAATAAGAAAAGCGGAAGCGGCTTGGTCAGCCCCGACAAGCATAAGACGGCCCCTTATTCCAAGACAATCATCTAACCAAATTCACCAGAAAGGATGACACCATCATGAAAACAGCCATCATCACAGGCGGAGGCTCCGGCCTTGGAAAAGAATTAGGAAAACTGCTTAGCCAGCAAGGATATCATATCTTGCTTCTTGGCCGAACGGAAGACCGCTTAAAAGAAGCTGCAACAGAAATTGAAAGCTTAGGCGGACAGGTTTCATTTACCACATTGGATATCCGTTCAACTCATGACATTCAACAATTCGGCAAAAATCATCTACATGATCATACTGTTGAATTACTCATACATAACGCAGGAGTAGGCTATTTCGGTCCCTTCAAGGATTCAGGCGATGAGGAATTAGTAAGCATGTTTGAAACAAATGCACTTGGCCCCATTCGACTTACCAAGGCACTTCTAAATCAACTGGAACAAAATAGCACCATCATTAACATCATTTCAACAGCTGGCCTTAGAGGTAAAATGAACGAATCATTGTATGTAGCGAGCAAGTTTGCCCTCAGAGGATTTGGTGAAAGTTTACAGAAGGAGTACGAGGACTCGAATCTTCGCATCGTGAATGCATATATGGGTGGAATGGATACCCCATTTTGGGAGAACAGTGACCATATCAGTGATCCATCAAGACTTCGCTCTCCTAAAGATGTTGCGGAATTGATTGTGAATGAATACAAAGAAAAAGACGAAATCGTCATTGAATCAAAAAAATAAACCTAAATAGGCAGCCTTCCCTAAAGGAAGACTGCCTTCTCAATTATGGAGCAAACGGGAAGAACATAAAGGCCACCACAAATAATAGAACAGGCACCAAAAATACAGCGAAGGCATCAATAACAACGACAAATGCCATCCACACCCAGCGGATACCGTCTTTTCTTTTGAGAAACTGCTGGATTATCCGGATGTTCACGAGAATGAGGAAAATTGCCACCCCCAAGAGAAAAAATGGCATCACCCATTTCCCCATGGTTTCGGCGTACCCTTGGTTATACCATTCTTGTTTCCCCAGTGTATAGAATCCGGTTTGGACTTTAATGATGATTTCACCAATGATAAATAGTGCTGCCGCCACCACGACAATTCCACCTGTGTAAAGCTTGAATTTTTTTGTCGTACCGATGAGCAGCAGAAGTGTTAAACCAGCAAACAGAAGCGTGAAAATCTCCACACGAACTCCCCCTTGTCATACCCCTATAATTCAATCTATCTTGAAAACATCAAATCATTCTTCATTTTCTTTTAATTCTTCCAAAAGTCTATCGATGTCCTCCATAGAGAAACCTTTTCGATACAAGGTCTGTTTCATTTTCTGGACATACTCGTATCCCTCATACTTTGAACTCAGCTTTCTATGAGCCTTTAACCCTTGGTGATAGACGGCATCCCATTTTTCATCATCATCCCGATCAGATTCTACTGTCTCCCAGACAATTTTCATGACAGAACCCGGATATCCTTTTCGCATCAAATTCTGCTCAATTTTTTGCTTGGCGATCATCTTTGAATCTTTCCGGTATTTTTGAAGAAGTTTTTCGGTGAGACCGACCGCTTTATCGACCTGCTTCTCTTCTGTGAATACAGCAAGAGCCTCTTCGATATAAGGGTCATCCACCCCTTTTCTTCTTAATTCCCCCCGAATCCAGGTCGGCCCCTTATCAGAGGTATTCATGTGAGTCCCGACAAATGCTTGAGCGAATTCTAAATCATTGATGTATTTAATTTCATTTAATTTATGAATCACTTCCTGTATGACGCCATCTTCAGGATCACCTTCTTGTAAATGGTCCCTGATTTCTTTTTCCGTACGCATTCGATAGGCTAAATACTGAATGGCTTTATTGAATGCTTTTTTCACATCGTCTTCGTACTGAAGCTCGGAAATCTCAAGCTCATCGACTTCCAAGCCTTTTCTGAGCTGGAACTTCGCCAATACTGCTTCATCGACACTGAAAGAATATTTTCCATCTATAAATAGATTGTAACGCTCATCGTTCTTTACTTGCTTCGTTATTTTCGTAATCTTACCCATTTTTTCCACCTCATAGTAATCCTAACACATTCAGCATATGTTTTTTATTCTGTAGATAGGTAAAATAATAAGTATATTGGAGGGATGATGATGAAGATCGCTATAACAGGTGGTACGGGTTTTGTCGGTCAGGCTTTGACGGAGGAACTTCTTGAACACCATCACGAAGTAATGATACTTACCCGAAATCCGGATAAATACGACAATCGTTCAGGTGTTACCTATGTAAAATGGCTATCTGACGGTGCGAAACCCGAAGAGGAGCTCGAAGGAATCCAAGCCTTCATTAACCTTGCAGGGGAATCCATCAACAGCGGCCGTTGGACGGATGAGCGTAAGAAACGAATCATCAATAGCCGAATCAACTCAACCCAAGAGGTAATGAATATTATTAAAGCACTGAAAGAAAAACCCGCGTGTCTTATTAGCGCAAGTGCAATCGGCTACTATCCTTCTTCCAAAACGAATACGTATACGGAAGCCTCAACGGAAACGGCGGACAACTTTTTAGGAGAAACCGTTCAAATATGGGAAAAAGAAGCGAGCAAAGCGAATCAGCTGGGCATCCGGGTTTCATATGCACGCTTTGGTATTATTCTCGGGAAAGACGAAGGCGCCCTCCCCCGAATCGCTCTTCCATATAAAATGTTCGTGGGAGGAACGGTTGGATCCGGGGACCAATGGATGTCGTGGGTCCATATAAAAGACATCGCAAGAGCTGTACATTTCATTGCTGAAACAGAATCCATCTCGGGACCGGTAAATGTGACAGCACCTTCTCCCGTTTCCATGAAAGATTTTGGGAAAACCCTCGGGGCCGTGCTTGGCAGGCCACACTGGATCCCTGTCCCATCCCTTGCTTTAAAAGTAGCAATGGGTGAAATGAGCGCATTAGTGCTAGAAGGCCAAAAAGTACTTCCGAGTGTCCTTTCAGAAAACGGTTTTCAATTTGAATACCCTGAATTAAAAAGTGCACTGATTGACATTTATCATTAAATCACAGGTATGCCCCTTTCTTTTCAAGGCAAAAATAGTATTAATCTTGAAAAGAAGGGATGTACATACGAATGGATAATAAGAAAAAGAAAGACAAAAACAAATCGGTTCTATCCAGTGCGCAGGAAGTGACGTATTCACGAGAATTCAAAGCAGCTGATCGTGCAGGCGGCTTCAGTTCCAAACCCCATAGATAGACAATTATTACCTAACTAAAACCCCTTACTTTGAAGAAGAATAAAGGTACAGACTCCTTAGTCTGTACCTTTATTTTTTAACCAACTGAAAAGGGGATGTTCATATTGGGCAGATCACGCGGAAATAGTAAACGAGGAAATAAAAACAGCTTGCCTCAAACACCCGCTCAGCTCAAATCTGACGGTGTTGACGAAGAGTTCTCACGTGAACTTGCCGACCAGGCTGATATGGAAGCACAAGCTCGCGCCAATGCTGCCAACCAGCGTGCACGAGTGAAGAAAAACCAATAGAGCAATCCCGGTAGGTAAAAAAGCTAGGTCAAGAGGAATTCATTAAGAAGCCACCCATGAGAGACCAGCATGGGTGGTTTTAATTATACGTACTATCACACCACGATCGGCTTTTTATGCTGTTTGCCTTTAGGAAGAACCATATGTTTCAGGTATGGTACCACCCAACGGTCAGCTCCCCAACAGAAAGCCCCTCTGCCGGCAAAAAGAAGGATGATGGCAACTGTATAGAGAACGGGATTCGTGCTCACTGTTCCCGCTAATAAGAAGTTTAAGTTCATGAATGCACCTGCGAGTAGTGCCGGTATTGTCATGAATCCGACAATCAAGCCAACTCCCACCAGCACTTCTCCCCAAGGAATCAAGATGTTGAATAAATCTACATTGGGAATAGCGAACCCTTTTAGAAATTCTGCGTACCACCCTTGAACGGCTGGATGATCTCCTGTCGCCTTAGCCAATGCTCCTTGCAAGAAGCCGCTTGCTTCAAAACCATCGTTCACCTTATGCCACCCTGCTTCCAGCCACTGAACGCCCAACCAAATTCTAATCACTGTCCAAACCATGCTCACCTTTTGATTTTCCCACCATCTCATGATGGATCATCTCCTTTTGGATTTATATTGTGAAATATTTCACAATTGTGGTTAAAAAAACAGTTGATCAAGGTTTGTGATGGTTTTGATATGATAGCTGTTTTATTTGTGAAATGTTTCACATGTTCTTTACACTTATAATATACCCCTTCTCCATCCTTATTGCAATAGGCTTTTAAGCAGTTCACAAAGGTGTCAAAAACGGGAAAAAACATTTTATAATTTCATTCACTTCTTTGTGATTTAACTTTTTGGGATGAATTCCTTTCAGCTACTAACTGGTTATTTCTTCAAGATAAATTGTTTTAAATCCCGCTTGTTCTGTGATTCACATCCCTTGGTATCGTTAGAAACTTTTTACTGATATTATTCAATATATTGAATTGTGTATATATTACCATGAAAATCCAGCGGAAAATGAATTTTTTTGATGATAAGGCAGAGAAACTTTCTTCTTCTTTATCCGTATTACATAATAGAACTAGACAGTCCAGTTACGGGGGATGAAACGATGAAATCAGAGAAGAAGCTTTGGAGAATGTGGAAGGTATTATCACTGGCGCTTTCCATCGTGGTGAGAGTCTATTGGTACCGTATCCGCGGTAAGTCCCAATGGGAGAAAGAGAAGCTCTGGGAACGCATTGGAAAAGAGTTTAAAGAAACTTTATTTGAGTTAAATGGCGTTTTGATCAAGGTTGGACAGCTCCTTAGTATACGTGAGGATTTGCTTCCGAGAGGATTTATCAATCAAATACAGGATTTGGTCGATCACGTTCCTCCTTCACCATGGAAGGAGATTGAAAAGGTTCTGGAACGTGAATGGAACAGCTCTGTGACTACCAAGGTACAGGCCATCGACCATGAAGCTGTTGCTTCAGCTTCAATAGGAGAAGTTTACAAAGCGACTCTGTTAGATGGTACCCAAGCGGCTATAAAGGTGCAGCGCCCTGAGATTCCTTCCCTGGTGAAGACGGATTTCCGTTCCCTTTCCATCATTATTTGGTTCGCTCGACGATTCGCTCCAGTTCCCAAAGGGTTCATTGATTTCAAGATGCTTTATCAGGAATTAAAGCAAGTCATCGAACAAGAGCTCGACTTTTCAAAAGAAATGCACACCGCTATTTCGTTCAAACAACGATTCAAGGACCATTCTAACGTGAAGATTCCTGCTATGTATCCTGAACTTTGCACAGATAAAGTATTGGTGATGGAGTGGGTGGATGGCGTTCGATTGAATGACAAAAAAGCATTTGAGTCGTATGGATTGGACGGGCAGAAGCTAGCTCAGGAATTGTTTCGCCTCTTCCTTCCCCAATGGCTCGAGCCGGGAATTTTCCATGCCGACCCACATGCAGGGAATATACTTCTTCAGCCGGATGGTACCTTCGTTCTCCTGGATTACGGAATGATCGGGGAAATTTCCAAGAGAGATTCCACTCACTTTCAAGATCTTCTGGAAGGATTCCTACTAAAGAACTTCCGGAAAGCAGCAGAAGCGCTGGCTCAATTAGGTTTCTTGCTTCCTGATGCAAGTCCGAAAACGATCGAACCCGTGCTGAAGGAATTTGTCACACTCGATATGGAGCAGTTCAAACAGATGGATCTGCTAACCGTGAAGAAAGAAATAAATGATATGGTGAAATCATTACCTGTACAAGTGCCTACCCGTTTCATCTTTTTAGGCCGGTCTTTTGCAACTATAGAAGGACT
The DNA here is from genome assembly GCF_032337515.1 of Rossellomorea yichunensis. Classification (NCBI taxonomy): domain Bacteria; kingdom Bacillati; phylum Bacillota; class Bacilli; order Caryophanales; family Bacillaceae; genus Rossellomorea; species Rossellomorea yichunensis. The sequence goes on from NZ_JAVYAD010000007.1 coordinate 30,842, forward strand.
TGTTCATACATTGAGTCCCGATGAAGAAATCCTCGATGTCGTCAAACCCGCTTTCATGGATTGGGTAAAGGACAGTAACACAAACAAATGGGAGCTCCTTATGAAATGGGTCAGTGCCCAACCACTCTTTCAGACTGTTCAGAAAGTCCGGCAGTTGTTGGATGTACCAGAAAAAGCGCTTGAACAAAAGGACCATCATCAGCAAAATGAGTTTCAGTTCGCAGTATTTGAAAACCAAAAGAAGCAGGCTTTCATCCTTTTGCTCTTCGGTGGCGTTGGTGCCTTCACAGGATTGGGGTTGGATGTGAACCTCATTTGGCAAGGTAGTTTCGTGGTATCTGGATTAAGTCTAGTTGGTTACTTGTTTATCAGCTCCCGACAAAAACGTTGGCTGAAAAGACTTAGGAATGGACAGCTGAATTAATAAAAAAAGGTAACCTTAAATTTAGGTTACCTTTTTTATGGTAAAATATAGAAAGGAGGGATACTATGACAAATCTTAAAAAACCGTTTAATGATGTGACTGACCATATGTCAAAAATCGAAGGAGCCCCCATGAGTAAACCCGAAACTGGGAGTCTGCCATTGGGAATCCGGATCATCGGATACGTGATCATCGGATTCATAGCCCTTACATCTTTATTTGTCATTGTTTTCGGCTTTCTTGATTGAAACCTGGTTAAGATTTAGACATAGAGATCCCATAATGGAATCGGCCGGTACCGTTAACCTGAACCAGTAGAAATTAACTTTTGCTATGCAATTTTGAGCTAAGGAGTAATTTATCAATCATTTTGAAATTATTGGAATTTAACACCATTATCATTAAATGTCCCACTCCGGTTCGGGCTCATACCGAAACTCCTCTAACCTAATCCGATTCTTCCCTATGAAATGAACCCCTTCTGCTTCCAAACATAGCCTTTGGTTCATCGCTTGCTCTTCATCCCCGAATCCAATTTCCCCCTTGCTATTCAAAACCCGGTGCCAGGGAAGTTTATACTTTTCACTCATGGAATGAAGAATCCGTACGACCTGCCTGGCAGCTCTTGGACTGCCTGCAAATGAAGCGATTTGACCGTACGTCATCACTTTTCCAGAAGGGATGCTCTGTATGATTCTCACAACTCGTTCAGTAAAAGGTTTCATGTTAATTCACTTCCCGCATCAGGATGCTCCCCTATCCTTAACTGCTGTCTCGCAAAGTCGCGGTATAAAGCATGGGATGTAAACAATTCCTCATGTGTCCCGACTCCAGTCACCTTTCCTTTTTCTAAAAAGACAATTTGATCGGCATCCACGATGGTGGATAAGCGATGGGCAATCACAAGGGTGGTTCGTCCCTTCATTAAGTTCTTTAGGGCTTCCTGAACGACAATTTCTGATTGACTATCAAGGCTTGAAGTGGCTTCATCCAGCATGAGGATATCAGGGTCCCTCAATAGGGCTCTTGCAATGGCAAGTCGTTGTCGCTGTCCTCCTGAAAGCTTGATTCCTCTTTCTCCTACTTCTGTTTGATAACCGTTAGGGAGTTCCTTAATAAATTCATGGGCATACGCCATTTTTGAAGCGGCAATCATCTTTTCCTCTGATATATCCCCATCGAGCCCGTAAGAGATATTGTCCCCTATCGTGCCTGAATAGATCGGACTCTCCTGGGAGACGTAGCCAAGAAGTTCCCGCCATGATTTTAGCGAGTATGAGCTGATTGTATCTTCTCCCAAGAGAATGGCTCCTTGCTGGGGCTTATAGAACTGCTCTATCAATGAAAAAAGTGTCGTTTTCCCACTTCCACTCGGACCAACGATGGCCGTCACTTTCCCTTTTTCAGCCCTTATCGTCACATCCTTTAACACCTTCTCCCCCTCTTCATACCCAAACGTCACGCCATCAAGGACCAGGGCACGATCTGTTTGAGGGACGGACCTTCCATCCTCAAGGTTTTCTTCCTCTAAATTGAGAATCGATAACACTTTCTCTGTTGCTCCCACAGTTTTCTGGAATTGAGTTACAAACACGATGATCTGGGTGATCGGCATGATAATCTGAAAGAGGTAGATAAAGAAAGCAACAAGCTCCCCGGCCGTCATGGCTCCAGAGGTCACTCGAATACCGCCGAACCCAATGATTAGGACAAGAACGATGATAATTAAAGAAGAAACGACCGGCGACATTAACGCTTGTATGATTCCTTCCTTTAATCCGAGGACATAAAGCTTCTTGATTCCTGTTTGACCTTTTTGAAATTCAATCTCCTCCGCATTGGATGACTTCACCAGACGGATTTCCGAAAGGACTCTCGTTAAGATAGCCGAGAAACTTGCAGTCTCGGTTTGCAATCCCCTTGAGATATCAGCCATCTTTTTGCCAATCGGGATAAGAAATAATAGTGATAGTGGAATGATTGAAAACATCACCAAGGTAAGAGGCCAATCTAAATAAAACAGCACGATGATGGCACCTATTACAGAAATGATCCCTGTAATAAAGCCAGTCAGATGCTCGGTGATCAAGTTTTTGATCACTCCCGTATCACTGGTCATACGGCTGACCGAGTCACCCGTTTCATGCGAATCATAATAAGGAACGGGCAGAACCAGCAATTTTCTCCAAAGCTTCTCTCTCAATGAAGCGATCACGTGCTGCCCGACCCTCGCCAATATGTAAACAGACACTCCTCCCGCAATCGCTTGAACAAAAAAGGCAGCGATCATCCCTATGATGACCCCTTTGCTTAACGAATCTAAACTGAAGTCATCGATCAACTTACTTGTTAATAAAGGTATAGCAAGTCCCGCAATCGTTGTAAGCAGGCTCAAGAATAAAGAAATGCCAAACAGGGTTTTCGGTGGATCGGTTTCCTTTATTAAAGTAATAAGCTGCTTCCACTTACCCTTTTCATGTGTAGACTCCATTGTTCTCTTCCTCTCAAATAGATACTCTTTTCTATTGTAATATGAAGTACAGTACTTAGGAAATAATACCTTCATCAAGTCGGCTTCCTAGAAGATTAGCTCAAATTATATTACACTGGATATGAATGAATAGAAGGACGTGATAGGTATAATGGATATAAGATTAATTGCCTTGGATATGGATGGAACACTGGTCAATCACGAAGGAGAAGTATCTCCTGAAAACGCACAAGCCATTCAGCGTGCAAAGGAGAAAGGTATTCATGTGGTGTTAAGTACTGGCCGCTCTCTTTTCACATGCCGCGACATTTCAGATGAGCTTGGGCGTTCATCTTATCTGGTGACCGTGAATGGCGGGGAAATTTACGATCATGAATACAATCTGGTAGACAGCATCCCACTTGATCTTGATCTTGTGAAACAGCTTTGGAAATTAAAAGAAGAGCATGATGTATACTTCTGGTCTTCCACTTCCCAAGGACTTTTCAATACGAATAAGCCTTTTGATCAGGAAATCGATACCTATAACTGGCTGAAGTTTGGATTCGATATTCAGGATGATGACGTCCGCAAAGTCATGATGGACGAGCTGGTGAAAAATGAAGCACTGGAAATCACAAATTCTTCGCCGACGAATATCGAAATCAATCCTGCAGGGGTCAATAAGGCTGCGGCTTTGGTGAAGGTTTGCAAATGGCTGGACCTGTCCATGGAACAAGTCATGGCGGTCGGGGACAGTATGAATGATATAGCCATGATTCGTGAAGCTGGTTTCGGAGTTGCGATGGGGAACGCACAGGAAGCAGTGAAAGAAGCCGCTGACTGGGTCACTGGCATCAATACAGATCATGGTGTTGCCCAGGCGATTGATAGAGTACTGTCAGAAATGGAATAAATACTTCAATTAAAGTGCCTGATTCAATGTGAATCAGGCACTTTATCTGTCCAGAATGTCTATTCTATTTACGTTACGTCAATACTGAGTAACAAAAACAAGGATTGTACTTAATATGTATCTAATTCTGGTAGTGGTTGTTTATCTGATTTTCGCCAAGCTCTTTATTGATTGGAAACGCTGGAGAGAGTATTATCCAACAGTTCAATATTATATTATTTGCAATCTCTCCTATAACTTGATCTTTTATAACCACACACTTTGGGAATATAAAGCTGTGACAGTAGATTGGCTAAATCATACGTTTATTGATCTCGTTTTCACTTTCTTTATCATTCCTGTCGTCATCATGATCTTTCTTCGTTATTTTCCATATAGAAAAAAGAAATGGCTGTATCTTGCCTGCTGGATTGCTTACTTCACGTTATTGGAATACCTTTTTCATAAAAAAGGACTGTTCCTTTATGAAAATGGCTGGAATTTAGGATGGTCTGCAATTTTCAATGTCATCATGTTTTCAATATTAGGATTGCACCATAAAAGGCCATTACTTGCCATCATATTATCCATTCCAATTATCGCTATCCTTTTATTGATATTCCATCCATCGTACCATGATTTAAAGTGAGGGTGTTTCTATGATTTCTTATTCTACACCTGTTTTTATTGTCTTGGTTTTGGGTGTTTATTTCGCTATGGCAGCATATATCGCTTTTTTAAAGAGGAAAGAATAGAAAAAAGAAGCACCCATCAAAGGATGCTTCTTTTCCTATTTAATAATGATCTCGTCGTTTTCGAGTGAAATGACTACGTTCGTTATGCCGTCTTCATCAAGAAGTAAATCAGCAATTTTATCTTCCACTCTTTCCTGGATCACACGACGTAATGGGCGTGCACCGAATTCAGGATGATATCCCAGTTCAACGAGTTTACTCTTCGCATCTTCGTCGATGGTTACAGTAATCCCCTGTTCTTTAAGTTCAACCTTCAACTCGTCGAGCATAAGGTCAAGAATTTGAAGAAGCTCTCCTTTGTCAAGAGATTCAAATTCAATGATGCTGTCAAAACGGTTCAGGAACTCAGGCTTAAAGTAGGCACCCAGTGATTGAAGAATAGTCGTTTCTTTAATAGCATCTGTGCCACCTGTGTTAAAACCGACCACTGCTTCCTTCTTGTCCGTCTCACCTGCGTTACTTGTCATGATGATCACAGTCTCTTTAAAGCTGACCGTTCTACCTTGACTGTCGGTGAGACGTCCATCTTCAAGAATTTGCAGGAACATATGCTGAACATCCGGATGGGCTTTCTCGATTTCATCCAGGAGAATGATTGAATAAGGGTTTCTTCTTACCTTTTCAGTCAATTGACCGGATTCCTCATGGCCTACATAACCTGGAGGTGAACCGATCAGTTTTGAAACAGAGTGTTTTTCCATATATTCACTCATGTCTAATCGAAGCATCGAATCCTTAGATCCGAATAACTCTTCTGCCAGTGTTTTCGTTAATTCTGTTTTACCTACACCTGTTGGTCCTACAAAGAGGAAAGTGCCGATTGGACGATGCTTCGCTTTCAATCCTGCACGGCTGCGGCGGATCGCTTTCGCTACTTTCTTTACTGCTTCTTCCTGTCCGATTACTTTACCCGCCAGGTTTTCTTCCAGTGCTTTCATTCGCTTACGATCATCGCTTTGCAGCTTCCCGACAGGAATACCCGTTTTCGATTCAACGATCGTCTGGATCAGTTCTCTTTCTACAAGTGCTTTAGAGTCTGACCCACCTTCACTAACTTGTCTTTCTAATTCTGCTTCTTGATCGCGAAGGATGGCAGCTTGTTCATAGTTCTCTTCTTTTGTTGCCAGATCCTTCTTCTCTCTTACATCGTTCAATTTTTTAAGAAGGGCAGTCTTGTCTTTCCCCTCTGACTGCAGATTGACTTTAGAACCTGCTTCATCCATTAAATCAATGGCCTTATCCGGTAAGAATCGATCCTGAATATATCGATGGGATAGTTTTACACAATCCTCAATTGCCTCGTCTGTAAACTCGACTCCATGATAGTTTTCATATTTGTCTTTTAATCCTCTAAGGATCTCAATAGCTTCTTCAGTTGTCGGCTCATTGACCAAGACTGGCTGGAAACGACGCTCAAGTGCTGCGTCTTTTTCAATTTGGCGGTACTCCTTCAATGTCGTAGCCCCGATTACTTGCAAATCACCCCGGGCTAAAGCAGGTTTTAGAATGTTTCCTGCGTCCATGGAGCCTTCTGCGGAACCCGCCCCAACTAATTGATGAATCTCATCAATAAATAACATCACGTTCTTTCTATTCTGAAGTTCGCTGATGATGGCTTTTAAACGTTCTTCAAAAGAACCGCGAACCCCTGTACCGGCAGTTAGTGAAGCAACATCCATTACATACACTTCTTTATTTAATAATTTGGATGGCACATCACCTGCTACGATTTTAAGGGCCAACCCTTCAGCGATAGCCGTTTTACCCACCCCGGGCTCACCGATGAGTACCGGGTTATTCTTATTACGGCGATTTAAAATTTCAATGACGCGGTCCACTTCTTTGTCCCGGCCGATAACAGGATCAATCAATCCAGCTTTGGCTGCCCCTGTCACATTGCGTCCATACTGATCAAGAACGCCATTTCCTCCATTTCCACCTTGGGTTTGTGGAGATGATTGCTGATTGTGGAAGCCATGATTTGAGTTTCCACCCATGCTCATCCCTTTAAACAACTCATCAAGCGGAAATCCTCCATGTATTCCAGAAGGTGTTTGCTGCTTTTGAAAGCAAGCTGAACACATCTTCATACTGGACTTGTGACCATTCACTTGCTTATAGACTTCAACTGTTGCTTGGTTGTGTTGACAAACTTGGCATTTCATTAAACATGACCTCCTGTAGTAGAGTTTCATATAAATTTTTTGATTGTATTGTGGATAAGGTCAATGTGTTTAACATTCGATTAAACTTAGTTTGACTTTCTTTGACCTTATACAGATAGTATACTTTGACCTTTTTTGACTTTCAAGATTTTTGCTTATGGGAATTTTTTCATTTTCAAATGCTGATTTGCCTGTTGATTAAAGAGTATAGTAGGTGCAACGATGAGAATCAAGTGATTGATATTGACGATGAAAAAGTGGGATTTTACTTGAAGTATATATGAAAAAGACCAGACCTGAACAACAGATCTGGTCTTTCTCATATAGAAAAGAGAGTATTACTCATCAATCTTATACTAACTCTCGATCCCAATGACGATGTTCGGCAATGGCTACTGTGAACTCTTTTGCAAATGACTTCATGTCTTCCCCAGTTATCACACCAGAGCCGCTGACACCCGCTTGTTCCAACCAGTGTATCCCTTCATGCGTTGCACCGATCGGTTTGAAGTGAGAATACGCTTCTTTGACAAAATAGGTTGTATCTTGAGAGAATTTATTATCTACATTTTCTCCGCCTACTACGTAAAGGCTATCAAATAATACAGATTCCCCGGTTAAGAAGGTATGGTCCACTTCAAGCTCCGTACCATCATTCCCTTTTCTCATCCCCAGCTTGTCACTGATGATTTCCGGCTGGATGCCATCTTCTTTAAGAGCGGATAGTACCATTTTCACCTCTTCCCCTTTAAAGCCGTTTCCTACGATGACCCCTACTTTACGGGTAGCAGGTTTCTTGATCGTATTTTCCTGGCTTAAGGCTGGAGAGGATTTGGTTACTTTTGAACCTTCTCCGCTAGGAACTTTCGCGCTTATCGCTTCTGCAAAGCCTTTTGCCAGATCCAGACTTACATTGGCAAACATGTCGACTACCTGCTGTTGAACCGATTTGCTCTTCACTTTTCCAAGCTCGAAACTGAAGGCTTGAATGATATGCTCTTTCTCAGGATCACTCATGCTATTCCAGAAAAGAGTAGCCTGTGAGAAGTGATCTTTGAAGCTTTCACTTCTTGCCCGGACTTTACGCCCTTCCATCTTCTCCTGGTAATGAGTGTAGCCTCCTTCTTCCTGACTCGCAGGGGCTGGTGTATTTTTAGCAAGTGAGTTGTTATGGTAGCTCACCTGACCCTTGTTAATCGTTTGACGGCCATATCCATCACGCTGATTATTGTGGAATGGACACACAGGTCGGTTAATAGGAAGCTCGTGGAAGTTTGGCCCACCGAGTCGGATCAATTGTGTATCAGTATAGGAGAATAAGCGTCCTTGTAATAATGGATCATTTGAGAAGTCAATCCCGGGAACAACTGAACCAGGATGGAAAGCTGCTTGCTCCGTTTCTGCAAACACATTGTCCACATTCCGATTAAGGGTCATTTTCCCAACGATTTTCACAGGAACTTCTTCTTCAGGCCATAGCTTGGTAGGATCAAGAACATCAAAGTCAAAGTTAAACTCATCTTCTTCCTTAATGAGCTGAACTCCCAGCTCGTACTCTGGATAATCACCATTTTCGATGGATTCATACAAATCACGGCGGTGGAAATCCGGGTCTTTCCCGTTGATTTTCTGAGCCTCATCCCAAACGAGAGAGTGAGTTCCCAGTACCGGCTTCCAGTGGAACTTCACAAAATGGGCCTTCCCTTCGTCATTCACAAGGCGGAATGTATGGACACCGAAGCCTTCCATCATACGCAGACTGCGTGGAATGGCCCGATCGGACATCGCCCACATGACCATATGAGCGGACTCCTGGTTATTCGCTACAAAGTCCCAGAACGTATCGTGGGCAGAAGCTGCTTGGGGCATTTCATTATGTGGTTCCGGTTTAAGTGCATGAACAAGATCCGGGAATTTAATCGCATCTTGAATGAAAAACACCGGAATATTGTTTCCGACGAGATCATAGTTTCCTTCTTCCGTATAAAATTTCGTAGCAAATCCACGTGCATCACGCACTGTTTCTGCAGAACCTTTGGATCCGGCAACAGTTGAAAAACGTACAAAGACAGGGGTTTTCTTTGAAGTGTCCTGAAGAAATTCAGCCCGGGTGTATTCTTTCATAGAGTCATAAAGTTCGAATTCTCCGTGTGCAGCGAAGCCTCGTGCATGAACAATCCGTTCTGGTATGCGCTCATGGTCGAAGTGAGTCATCTTCTCCCGGAAGTGGAAATCCTCCATTAAGGTAGGTCCACGTTCTCCTGCCTTCAATGAAAACTCATCTTCTGATACCTTCAATCCTTGATTGGTTGTAAGATGCTTACCTTCGTCCTCCACGCGATACTGTTCAAGCTGTTCATCCTTGCTCTTTTCATTCACTTTCGTACGACGATCGTCTCCCATTTTTTCATCCCTCTCAACGGTTATTAATGTTTACTATGTAAAACATTTCTGTTTGTTTTGTACCCTAGATGCTCATAATTAAACATTTATTGGATGGTTTGGAGTGAGATCTTTTTTGAAAATTTTACAAATTCATCTTTACTAACGTAACATTGTTCTGTTAAACTATTCATCAAGTAACGTAACAATGTTTTGTTACAGAGAAGAGGTGATCCCTCATTGGAGGCAGATCTTATATCTAAGAAGGAAGTATTGGAACTGACCGGAATTTCGTATGGCCAGCTTTACCGTTGGAAGCGAAAGAACATTATTCCGGAGAGTTGGTTTATTAAGAAATCCAGCTTCACTGGTCAGGAAACGTTCTTTCCCAGGGAAAAAATGCTCTCACGTATCGATACAATCAAAGAGATGAAAGATGACTATTCACTGGATGAACTATCCGATTTCTTTTCACCAAATCCAACTAAGATTGAAATTAGTGCAGATGAATTACCTTCGTACAACATTCTGTCGGAACATACCTTATCCTTCTGCACAACACTTCTACCGGTAAGAAAGGGATTTGAGTTTCCTGATTTATTAAATATGTTGATCATTGAGAAGGCGAAAAGGATACAGGTCCCAAGTGAAGAACTGCAAACCTTATTTCTTTTTCTTCATGAGAAGTTCACTCCACTAAAAGATTCTTCCCTTGAACTTGTTGGTCTTCGTAAAGAAGAGGAGTATGTATGGATGCTCCTTCCGCTACATTCCGATTTGCTTGTTGACCATTTAACACGGACCGTATTGAGATTCGATCTACAACAGATGATGGAAGAATTGAAAATCACGTTGACGAATACAAAAGGGATCTAACGTCCCTGAATTGGAGGAGAAATGAATGAATACAATGGAAAAGAAAGAACTGCATGATTTGAAGATCAGTGGATCCGGTACGTCCGGTGGAGGAAAATTTGATGCAGTAAAGATAAGTGGAAGCGGAAAAATCGCAGGCGACATCGACTGCCACGAGCTTAAAATTTCAGGTTCCGGGACGATTTCAGGTGACGTAAAAGCTGGATACATTAAAACGAGCGGTTCTTCTACCATTAAAGGTGATACAAAAGCAGAAACGATTACTACAAGTGGAAGCTCCAAGTATGAAGGCTCGGTGATGGCTGCTGAAATGAACACAAGCGGTTCAAGCAAAGTATTGAAAGACCTTATCTTTAAGACTTTCAAGGTGAGCGGTTCATGTAAGGTTGGAGGAAAGATTCAAGGGGGTTCGATTAAAGCAAGCGGCTCTTTAAGAGTTGAAAAGGATTGTGAAGTCGAAACCTTCTCATCTTCCGGCTCGGTTCATATCGAGGGACTGCTCAACGCTGACCGGATTCAAATCGAAATCAATCACGAATCCTCCATTAAAGAAATCGGTGGCGAAACGATTTCGGTGAAACACCATAACTCTAACGGACTGATTAAACAAGTGGTTAACTTCTTTCTCCAAAAGGAAGATTACTTATTTTCATATCTGATCGAAGGTGACGAGGTGTATCTTGAAAACACGAAGGCTAAACTGGTTCGCGGTAAAAATGTTGTAATCGGGGAGAATTGTGACATCGATACGGTTGAATATTCAGGTTGCCTGGATGTGAAGCAAGATAGTCGAATCGGAGAAAAAGTGAAGATATAAATGATAGTTTAACTAAAGGCAGGGAGGTTTTTACCATCTCTGTTTTTTTATGTAAATCTCCGTCTTTACGATTCATTAACAAGCATAATCGAAATTTCATATTTTTATTCTGAATGTTCTGCTATATTAATAGGTATATAGTACAATCCTACGCGAAAGCTGGAGGCCATTATGACTCGTCTTACGGATCACCTGATTGTCATTTCTTTCGATTGCTTGTCTGCTTTGGATTACCCGATTCTAAAAGGTCTTCCCCACTTTCAACAATTACTTTCTTACGGGTCCTTCTGCAAAAATGTCGAGACCATTTACCCTTCTGTGACATACCCTTGTCATGCAACAATCGTCACCGGTAAGTACCCTAATCGCCATGGTGTTGTAAACAATACTCTCCTTCAGCCAGGTCGTGTTTCTCCTGATTGGCATTGGCATCGAAGCGCTATTAAAGGTACCACCTTATATGATGAAGCAAAGAAAGCCCGGATGACCACAGCAGCTCTTCTGTGGCCTGTTACAGCCAAAGGGGATATTGATTATAATATGCCCGAGATTTTCGCCAATCGCTCATGGCATAACCAAATTCTTGTTTCCCTTTTCAATGGCAGTCCTCTCTATCAATTACACATGAACCGTCTCTTTGGTCATATCCGTAATGGTCTTAATCAACCGGAGCTTGATGACTTCGTTCTGGAATCGACGGTAGAAACAATCAAAAAGAAACCCAGCCTATTGCTTGTCCACTTTACCGACCTTGATACACAACGTCATTACCATGGTTTTTCTTCAGAAGAAGCACATGCTGCCATTTGTCGTCATGATGCCCGTTTAGGGAAAATCATCCGGGCATTAAAGGAAAACGGCATCTATGATAAGTCAACCATTGTCGCTCTTGGAGATCATAGTGCACTGGATGAATCGAAGGCTATTCAATTGAACGTCCTTTTCAAGGAAAATGGGTTAATCACAGTGAATGCCAGGGGAAAGGTAACCGACTGGAAAGCATATTGCAAAGGATGTGATGGATCGGCTTACGTGTACACAAAGGATGAGCAAACGATGGAGGTTGTCAGATCCCTTGTTTACGAGCTCCAAAGTAACCCTTCTAACGGAATTGAAGACATACTCACTGGCGAAGAAGCCGGGAGAAAAGGAGCAGATGAACACTGTTCGTTTATGCTTGAAGCACGACACGGTTTTTACTTTAAAGATACGTTAGAAGGATCCTTCATTCACACCATCAACCCGGAGGATGTGAAAGAAAAGCGTTATACGTATGGATCTCATGGATACTCTCCTGAAAAAGAAGACTACTCCACTATCTTCATGGCTTCAGGGAAAGGGATCCGTTCACATGTTGAAATTCCTTTTATGCATTTAGTAGATGAAGGCCCAACACTGGCACGCCTTCTCGGCCTTAGCCTTGGTGCAACAGATGGAAAAGTGATTGATGATTTGCTGGATATATAAAGAAGAGATTTTGTTTCCTTAGGGGGAAAAACAATGAAGCGTTTTTCAAAAGAAGAAAGCAGCTGGATCTTTTATGATTGGGCAAACTCAGCGTATTCCATTATCATTTCGACAGCCGTATTTCCGCTTTTTTATAAGGCTGCCGCTACTAATGCAGGGGTCAGTGCCGCCAATTCAACTGCTTATTTAGGGTACACCATTGCGATTGCCACCTTTATCCTCGCTATGATCGGTCCGATTCTGGGAACGATTGCCGATTATGAAGGCTACAAGAAGAAATTTTTCACCTTCTTCTTTGTCCTCGGTGTTACATTTACTGCCCTGCTTGCTTTCGTTCCAAGTGATCAGTGGCTGCTTCTGTTAATTTTTTATACAGTGGCAGCGGTCGGTTCAGCTGGTTCCAATGTTTTCTATGATGCTTTTTTAACCGACGTATCGACAGAAGAGCGAATGAACAGGGTGTCATCCCGTGGATTTGGATTCGGGTACATCGGGAGCACGATTCCGTTTATCATAAGTATCGCCATCATCATATTATCTCAAAATGGGGTACTCCCTTTCTCCGTTACCATCGCCAGCAAAATCGCGTTCATCATTACTGCTTTATGGTGGGGACTCTTTGCCATCCCCTTAATAAAAAATGTCCATCAGCGCTACTTTATCGAGCGTGAAAAGAACCCCGTTGCCAATAGCTTTAAACGTCTCGGTAAAACGATGAAAGAAATCAGGAAATATCGTGCACTATTTTTGTTTCTTCTTGCTTATTTCTTTTATATCGACGGAGTCGGAACCATCATTACGATGTCCACTGCCTATGGAACGGATCTCGGGATCACACCCACTAATCTCTTGATCATCCTGTTTGTTACTCAGGTGGTGGCTGGACCTTTTGCTATTCTTTACGGGAGGCTGGCAGAGAAATTCACGGGGAAAAAGATGTTGTATGTAGGGATTTTCGTATATATCATCGTTTGCATTTATGCATACTTCTTAGAGACCACAATGGACTTCTGGATCCTTGCTATGCTCGTCGCTTCTTCCCAAGGTGGCATCCAGGCATTGAGCCGGGCATACTTTGCAAAATTAATTCCGAAGAAAAATGCCAATGAATTCTTTGGCTTCTATAATATCTTTGGTAAATTCGCCTCAATCCTCGGACCATTGTTAGTGGCCGTCACAGCTCAAGTGACAGGTGAATCCAATAGCGGCGTATTCAGTCTCGTCGTCCTCTTTATCATAGGACTTGTGATTCTTGCCTTCGTCCCTGAGCCGAAAGGAAATAAGATTGAGAAGCCTACAATTGTATAATAAGAGAGCCTGAACGCATATGTTCAGGCTCTTCCCTTTGTTTAAAATGTATGAGCGGCATCCTTCGCTCTTGCAATGGCATTCTCTTTGATCTCTTGGGCTTTATCAGGCATCGCCGCATGCCCCTCCACAAACACCCCCTCGAAGGAAGGTACGCCGAAAAATTGCATGATGATTTCCAGATAACGATTCCCCATTTCCATACCGGCTGCAGGTCCCTCTGAGTAAATGCCGCCTCGTGCCTGGATATGAATAGCTTTTTTATCTGTCAGTAATCCGACCGGTCCCTGTTCCGTATACTTAAACGATTTACCGGCAACCGCTACAGAGTCAATATACGCTTTCATCACCGGCGGAAAGGAGAAATTCCATAATGGTGTAACGAACACATATTTATCTGCAGAAATAAATTGTTCTGATAACTCATTCAGACGATTCACTTTCGACTTTTCTTCTGATGAAAGCTCCTCAAATCCTTTTCCAGTTTGCAGTTTTCCCCATCCACTAAACACATCAGCATCAATATGGGGAATATGTTCACGGTACAAATCAATGTGAAGCACTTGATCGTCAGGATTCACTTCTTTGTATGTATCCATAAATGCTTTCGCTACCGCCATGCTGTACGATTGAGTATCATCATGGGGATGTGCCGTAATATATAGTACTTTTGCCATTCTTCATCCATCCTTCACTCATATTTTTCACTCTATTATCTTGTGAGAAAAAGAAGGAATTATCCCATGTTTGATCATTTCAAAAAAAAAGAATGCTGTCTGATAGACAACATCCCGTTTTGAGCAGGGCAAGTGATTATTCACTCATCTTCTCCTGCTGCTTCAAAAGGGTTTCCCCCGATATTTTTTCTCATCTCATCTGTTAATTCAAATGGAGTGTTTTCTTGTGCTTCCCCTGTTGCGAAATGGTGACTGCCATCATAGTGAAATGGTTTACCTTCCAATGTCGACACCTCCGTTTTCACTGTAGTATTACCTTTATGTATGATTCTAACCGGTTCGCCCTGAATTTCACCTAGACCAACCTTTTACCTAGTATTATTTACTTATTATACTATTTATTTTTTCCATAATATATTCTTTTTTCCAATTTGATATTGATATTTTTTATTTTCCATCACAACTACCTGCTCATGAGAAGCTTTGGAAACTTGTTTCGTTTCCTCAACGAGATGATAGATGAGATCGTGGCATTGCTGTGCCCCTTTCACGAGAAGGGGAACGCCTATCGAATCAATTCCCAGCTCCCTTGATAGGAATCCCCCGGCTGTCATGAGGGGAGGAACAGTCGGCGAGGTGTTTGAAATGATGACTTTCTCCTTTTCTCCATATCTTCTAAGCAGGATTGTACATAAATCAATTAGTGCAGGAACGACATACTTTGAAGATCTCCTTCCAATCGTATACACGGGATTATTCTCTTCATCCACCCCGCGATAGAGGATTTGTCCCGCTTCTTTTTTTGTTAGCTGGTTGAAATAAGGAACAGAAAGAATGTCATTTTTTGTCAGTTCCGAAAGTTTTAAGAGATGCAGATGATAGGCAGCTGCCAGGGAAGTTGTATGAGTTCCACCAAAGTCATTATAAATATATATCATTGGTAACCACCCTTGAAAATCGTTTATTACAGTATGAGCTTAACAAGCGAAGGATATGCTGAGCATGCGCATTAATTAAGCTGAAAAGATTCACAAAAAAAACAGAGCCATCTACATCAGATGTCTCTGTTTTCCTTCAAGGAATCTCTTTTGCTTTCTTCTAATGACGATTTCTTCAAGTGTACCGGATCCACACACTACTCCAAGCACGATGAACACCAATCCGATCAGGTGATAAAACGTCACGGTTTCATTAAGAAAAATGGCAGCTCCTACGAGGGAGAAAAAGGTATTGAGATTCAGGAAAATCGATGTTTCGGCGGCTCCAATTTTTCCAATTGAATGGTTGTAAATCATGTGCCCTACTGCCGTTGCTAAAATGGCAGAAGCAAAGAATAAAAGCCATATGGAGCTTGGGGCACTCCCCAGTTCTTTTAATGCCCCCGGCTCTGTGACCAGACTGATCGCAAACAAGACAATGGAACCAAACACCAGCATATACCCCGTAAGTAATCGGGGGTCCAACGTTTTGGCTGCCCGGCTGATGATAATGAAGCTTAAGGCCTGTGAAAAAATCGAGATAAAGATAAACAGATCCCCGGTCTTTAGTCCGGCTAATCCCTCTCCGCCTGATAACACAATGATCGCAACCCCGACACTACCAGACAGAAACCCGAGGATTTTAATCACTGTAGGCCGGTTTCGCAGGATAATGGTTGCCATTAAAGCAGTCAACAGCGGACCGGTTCCCAATATGAGACCACCGTTTGTCGATGACGTGCCTGTTAAACCAACCGATAAAAAATAATGATGACTGACTACATTCAACAAGCCACCCGAGATAATGAACAATAACTCTTTAGCCGTTGGTTTTCTTATTTTCCTCATAATACCAAGAATGATAAATACGCTAATCCCTGCAGTGAAGATGCGGAGTGATGTAATCGTTACAGGCTTAAATTCACTCACCAGAACCTTTAGTGCAGGAACATTAAAGCCCCAAATCAACATGATGAACACAAGTATCAAATACGTTTGCCACTTTTTCACTTCTCCCTGAGGCCTTCTTTCTGTATTTAGTATTCACCCATCATAGCACCCCATGAAGTTCCCTGCCAGGAAATAACTTCGAATCGTGAAACAATTTTTGTAATCGACCATCTTCCCCAACCCGGACTATGCTATAGTTAAAGGTCGAAAGGGGTTTTGTAAAATGACAAATCAACAACTACCGCCAAAAACGTGTACGATCGACCGTCTGGTAACTAAAGCTGAGGACGTTGAGAAAGTGATTAAGGGTGAGAAAACGGCGACCCGCAGAAACGGACGATACGCTGATATTGGAGAAATCATGGAGCTTCAAGGAAAGAAATACATAGTAGAAAGCGTCTACTC
Source organism: Rossellomorea yichunensis (assembly GCF_032337515.1). Classification (NCBI taxonomy): domain Bacteria; kingdom Bacillati; phylum Bacillota; class Bacilli; order Caryophanales; family Bacillaceae; genus Rossellomorea; species Rossellomorea yichunensis. The sequence goes on from NZ_JAVYAD010000007.1 coordinate 47,411, forward strand.
CCAATCACTTGGTGAGCTGACAGATGATCATGCCAAGCAGGAAGGGTTTAATACTGTTGAGGAATATAAAGAAGCCATCCTCTCTTATCACCCAGGCATGCCATGGCACCCGAGCATGAAAGTCTGGGTGCACGAATTCACATTAGTGAACGAATAGAGTACAACGGATGGAGCATTTATTATACAGAACGCTCATATACCTGCATGTGATCAGCGTCGTGGCTTCCATCGGCCCATTTTTCGTTCTATTGCCGATGATGAAAAAACTACGGACCGCTTCTGATTCCGTGTTACCATCGTACTTGGACACGTTCCGCTTCACGGTCCAACTTTCCAAGCATTCGGGACATGTGCTCGTCGGAACGGGAATCCTCCTGGTGCTACTCGGACCTTGGACGTGGAGTACACCATGGATCATCATGACCCTTGTCATTATGTTCTGCTCCCTGTTCTTTCTCGCAAGAGCGTTCTCACCGACACTACGGAAATTTGGAGAAGATGACGCTGACCGGGAATGGCTGGTGGGGAAATTGAATCGGACCGTTTGGATTTATCTAATCCTTCTACTGGCTATGCTATGGTTTATGGTCGTGAAGCCGAATTTGTGGATGTAATGGAGTTGACTCATAGCGTGTACCAGGTAACAATGGATGTCATTTGTACCTGGTACACGCTATTTTTTGGAAAAAAATTAACTAGTCTCCATGACCACATCACTGACCATCCCCCCGAACTGCTAGAGTCCTTATCATAAAAATAAAATAATAATACTTATACACAATGATTAAACTCAGGATTACTTTCACTATCAGACTATCCGATAAAATCAACGGTATGAGAATCATGATGTCTGAAAAAATCAGCAGCGTAACCTTCTGGCGCAGTGTCATGGATCGGTGACGAATAAAACCTTCTAAATGCTTCTTATATACACTGGTACTTTTAAACCAAACCTCAAATCGTTCGGATCCCCTTACAAAGAAAAAGGATGCTAACAACAAAAGTGGAGTTGTTGGTATTAGAGGCAGTACGATGCCTACAATCCCGATTCCCATAAATAACAAACCTAATAAAATATAAATCATTTTCTTCATTTTCTTTATTACGGCCACTCCTTTTTAACCCTTCATTTCCTCTCTATTCTATTCATGATGAAAGAAGCTGGCAAGGAACAAAAAGAACCTGACATTTGTGAAGTATACGCTCACACCAAAGTCAGATCCTCTCTTCTATTCATTCTCCTTGTTCTCTTTTCCCTTCGACTCCAAAACCTTCATGAAATAGGCTGTCGGAAGCAGCAATCCTATGGCTGCTTCAAGTAGTGCAAAGAATCGTATATGTCCTGTCGGGATATAATCACCGTACCCGACAGACAAGATCGTCACCCCGCTATAATAGAGATAATTGAGAAACGTATGCTCTACCGGCTTGCCACTGGGTGAACTGACACGCAGCATCGGATTCTCAAACGACAGGGCATAATAGAGTACAGCAAATGCGATCATGATACTGAGAAGTACGAAAAACAGCTTATAAAAAAGCGTTGTACTAAAATAACTGTATTTGAAATGCTTATCTTTAAAGAAATAGATTAAGTTTACCAGGATGAAAATGATGGCTCCGATTGTAACGATGCTTGCCAAAACGTTTGAATCCTCCTCTTACATGTACTATGTTTCATATACCACTTGTTATATGTTTAAAACTCAACTACAGTAGATTCTCATCTCCCCTTGTACAAACCCATCAACTCTTTTATTCTAGTAATAATAGAATTTTCCGAAAAGAAGGAACCTGCAATGAAAAAGTTCTCACTTCAATCCAAGATTATCGTTATTGTATTAGCACTTCTTTCATTATTGATTTTATCCTTATCACTCATCTTTTTCAGGATGCTGTCCGATACATTAACGGACTTGAAAGGGAAACAAGCACTGGCAGTGGCACAATCTGTATCCAAGATGCCGGCTGTCATCGAGGCCTTTAATGCAAATCAGCCGGAAGACATCATCCAGCCCCTGGTAGAAGATATTCGAAAAGAAACAGGGGCCACCTTTATTGTTGTCGGCAATAGAGACTCTGTTCGCTACTCTCATCCCATGTCTGAACGGCTCGGGAAAAAGATGGTCGGTGGAGACAACGAAAGAGCGTTAATAAGGGGTGAATCTTATGTTTCTCATGCAAAGGGATCATTAGGACCATCTGTTAGAGGAAAGGTTCCCATAAGAAATTCCAAAAACGAAATCATTGGGGTAGTGTCAGTCGGGTTTCTTGAAGACAGGATCCGTGATATTGTCATTCCCTATCGTACTAAGGTACTGATACTCGTCACCGTCATCCTATTAATTGGAATCATAGGTTCATTTTTCATTGGGAAAGGAATCAAAAAGGCGATCTTCGGTTTGGAACCTGCTGAAATTGCCATGCAGTTCAAGGAAAAGCGGGCCATCATCGAATCAGTCCGGGAAGGAATCATTGCAATCGATCAACATGGATCGATTACGGAAATCAATGCTCAAGCCCACAGTATCCTGGCTCTTGATCATCAATCCTCCAATAGGGGGAGACATATTCTAGAAGTCATTCCCGATACGAAAATGATGGATGTCCTGGAAACTCGAGAAAGCCAGCTCGATGATGAGATTTCATTAAATCATCATGACCTCATCGTCAACAGGCTCCCTATATTTGAAGAGGACGAAATCGTCGGGGTGGTAGCCAGTTTCAGGAGAAAAGATGAAATCGATCAGCTCACTAAAGAACTTTCTCAGGTTCAAGAATATGCAGGCATATTGCGCTCACAGACACATGAATACAGAAACAAACTGAATACGATTGCAGGTCTCATTCAACTTCACCATCATGAAGAGGCATTAGCCCTCATACAGGAGGAATCCTCTGGATATGAAGACTTAATTCAATTTCTATTGAAAGCGGTACCTGACCCTGTCTTGGCAGGCCTGATCATTGGAAAGTATAACCGGTCTCAAGAGTTGAAGGTCTCGTTCTCGATCCATCCTGATAGCTCAATTACAACGCCACTTATAGATGTGCAGCAGGAAAAATTGATTACCATCATTGGGAACATTCTTGATAATGCCTTTGAAGAAGTCTTGTCCCAGCCATTGCATTACAGGCTGGTTCAATTGTTTATGACCGATTTAGGTGATGATTTCATTTTTGAAATAGAAGACAGCGGTGCAGGAATCCAGGATATAGACTCAATATTTGAAAGGGGCTATTCCACAAAAGCCGGCAAAGACAGAGGCATCGGTCTTCACCTGGTGCAACGAAGTGTGGAGCATCTGAACGGTTACATGACAGTGGAAAATAGTGAACTTGGGGGCACATTGTTTACGATTAGTATTCCAAAGCAACATTAGGGGGAGAAAGTATTGCGTAAGTGGAACGTATTCATTATAGAAGATGATATTCAAACAGCTGAGATTAACAGTCAGTACATCGCTCAAATGGAAAGATTTCAGGTTGGCGGGATCGCCACTACCATCGCAGAAGCCAAGAAAGTCTTACCTGTTGTTAATCCTGATTTGATTTTACTTGACGTGTACTTTCCTGATGGCACCGGCAGTGAATTTCTCTGGGAGATCAGAAAGCATTATCGAAGTACAGATGTCATCCTGGTCACAGCAGCAAAGGAAACCGAACATATTTCCAATGCCATCCGTGGCGGGGCATTCGATTATATCCTGAAGCCCATTATCTTTAACCGATTTCAGGATACTCTTCTAAAGTATCAACACTATAAAGAGAGAATGAATGATTCTCAAGTCGAAAATCAACATGAAGTGGACAACCTGTTTACTAGAAAGAAAAGCACGAGTAACATTCAAACCGTTCAACAACCCCCGAAAGGGATCGATACGATTACATTGGATTCCATACTCAAGCGGATAGAAACCGATCACAGCCTGGGTTATACTGCTGAGGAAATGGCAGGGGAAGTCGGCGTTACCCGTACAACGGCCAGGCGCTATCTGGAGTATCTTGTTTCCCAAAAGAAGATTAAAGTGGAGCTTACCTATGGAGGTGTCGGGAGACCTCAGAGAAAATATTTTCTTCAAGCATAATAGAACAGCAGTGAGGCATTGGGGCTTCACTGCTGTTCTATTGATTATGCTTCTTTCTTCAGATCCTGACTTTCCGTGGCCTTCCCTCTTCTCACAAACCCTAAAATAGTAGGGAGAACAAGTGAAAGGAATGAAACGATCAGTAATCCGATGGTGATATTACTTTGAAAAAACACACTGTAAGATCCATTTGAGATCGTCATCGCCTGTCTGAAGGATTGCTCCATCATCCCCCCCAATATAAACGCCAGAATAAATGGCGGCGCAGGGAATTTGAACATTTTCAACAAATAGCCTAACACGCCAAATCCTACAAGCAAGTACAGATGGAACGTGTTGAAGCTGACTGCGTATACCCCTATTAAACAGAATACAATGATCAATGCGATCAACAGCTGCTTCGGAATATATAAGATTTTTGCCAATACAGGAATGAGCGGTAAGTTAAGTATCAATAGAAAAAGATTCCCTATATACATACTTGCGATGACTCCCCAGAAAACGTCCGGGTGATCCTGAAGCATCAATGGCCCCGGCTGCACCCCTACAACAAGTAAGGCACCAAGTAGTACAGCAGTGGTTCCAGACCCTGGTATCCCTAATGTTAACAAGGGAACGAATGCCCCGCTTGTCGCTGCATTATTGGACGTTTCAGGCGCGGCCAGTCCCTTGATATTCCCTTTTCCAAAAGAAGATGGATCTTTGGATAAACGTTTCTCTGAAATATAGGAAAGGAATGAAGCGATTGTTGCTCCTGCTCCAGGCAGGACTCCCAGTATAAAACCAAGGACGGAATGACGACCAATCGGTCCTGCCATCTCCTTCAATTCCTTCTTTTCAAGCTTTAAACTGCCAACAGCCTTCTTCCCTTTCAACGTATTTTCATTCCGTGAGATAATTAACTGACAAACCTCGGATAATGCAAATAATCCTAAAGCAATGATCAGAAAGTCGATCCCCTCTAATAAACCCGGGTTCCCGAATGTGAAACGCTGTGTACCTGTTTGCTGATCAATCCCGACAGTTGCGATGATTAATCCAATCGTCGCCGAAATCAATGCTTTATTGGTGGACCCTTCAGATAAACTCGAAATCGCTGTGAGTCCCAGAAGCATTAGAGCGAAATACTCAGTTGGCCCAAACGTAATGGCAAGCTTAGCCATATAAGGTGCTACCAGCATAAGTGCCACTACACTTATCGTTCCACCTGCAAAAGATGATATGGCCGCAATGGCAAGTGCTTTGCCTGCCTTCCCCTGCTTTGCCATGGGATATCCGTCAAAAGCTGTTGCCACTGTCCCTGAAATACCAGGGGCATTTAATAGAATTGAAGAAGTCGAGCCTCCAAACACGGCACCATAATAAACCCCTGCCATCAGGATCAAGGCGGAAGCCGGAGACATCCCATAACTCAGGGGAATCATGATCGCAATGGCGCTGATCGGACCCAATCCAGGCAGCATCCCGATAATCGTACCAGCCAACACCCCAATAAATGCGAAAAATAAGTTTTCCGGGGTGAATGCTACTTGAAATCCATATAATATACTTTCAATCATGCCCGTCACCTCCTAAAAGGGTAGAATCCCCTGTGGTAATGTAATGTTGAGTAAATAGTTAAATGAATAATACATGATGCCTGAAAATAGAAAAGCCACTAATACCGTTGTGAGTTTCTTTTTGAAGCCCAATACAAACGGGATGACCAACAAAAATAGAACAGTAGATAATAAAAATCCGAGCGGTTCAAGTAAAAAAATATATATGAGCAGTGCTCCTAATACCGATAAAAGAATGATGACATCTTCTTTTTTGACATATCGTCTTTTTTTATCTTCTCCTGTATCATCCTTCGCCTGGAAAAACAAAACAACCGCTAAAATAATGAGCAGGAATCCAAGCCCTTTCGGAAGGACGTCACTATCGATAATGGCGTATGGAAATGCAGGAAGCTGAAAGCTGAGAGCTAAATAGATCCCGGCAAAAACTAGTAAAAGTATTGAGATGATTCGATCTGGTTTTGTTCTCATGTGACTCACTCCTATTCAAAATGGAAGGAGCAGATGTTTCTGCTCCATACCCCATTATTTTTTCAAGCCGATTTCCTCCATTAATGCTTCAATTTCTTTGTACTCTTCATCCAGGAAGGAACTGAACTCTTCTGAAGACATGTAGTTGTCAGTCCAGCCAAACTTATCCCGCATTTCCTTCCACTGATCCGTTTCGATCATGTCTTTAAACGCTTTCTCATAATAAGCAACGGCATCGGGATCCATATCCTTTGGTCCTAAGAATCCACGCCATACAACAAATTCATCATCAATCCCCTGTTCTTTTAACGTCGGGAACTCTGAAATCGTATCTCCTTCCAAACGTTCGGGAGCTGTAATCGCCAGAACCTTCACCTTGCCTGCACGGGCTTGTTCAGAAGCTTCCGCAAGTCCCGTCGAGTACACATCCACTTTTCCCCCGAGGAGCATGCTCATTCCAGATCCGTCTTGAGCCGAAACATATTTCAGCTTTTTAACATCTACCCCTGCTGCCTTAACCGCTTTTACGAACTGCATGTGATCCATGCTTCCCGGTGAAGATACCCCTACAATGGATACTGATGTCGGATCCTTTTTTAATGCATCGACAAGATCATTCATCGTATCGTAAGGTGAATCGGCGTCTACAACAAAGGCTGCATAGTCAGCGATCACCCCCGCTATAGGCGTGAAGTCTTTGTGAGACAATGTCGACTGTCCATTTAGGGGAACAAAGAACATCGGTGGAGACGTGACGAACATCGTGTGGTTATCCCCTTTTTTACTATCAATATATGACCAGCCGACAGAGCCCCCGCCCCCTGGTTTATTGACTACAGCCATACGCTCTTCAATGATTTTCTGTTCTTCCATTACCTTTGAAACGGTCCTGGCCGTCGTATCCCAACCTCCGCCGGCACCAGCTGGAGCAACGACTTCAATTGGTTTAGACGGATTCCATTCCCCATCACTTTCAGAATTACTTGCAGTGTTAGATCCTCCGCATGCCGTGGTGACAACTAGTAAACTTGATAAAATGATAGCCATGATACCTGTTTTCATTTTCATCAACCATTTCCCCCTCTGAATATTATTGATAACGCTTTCATTATAGAAAATTCAGAAACTTAATAAAATAAATCGTAAATAAACGGCAAAAGGAACTTTGTGGGTATATTGTTTATAAAGTTCATGGAATTGACTTATGTCGTATTACCAGCTAAAACTTATTAAACCCTTTTAAACAATCCACATATGATAAAGCAACTTCCTTATAGTGAGAAAGGTGAGAGCGATGTTTGATCAACGATTCAGTATGTACAGACCCATACACGGAGGCGGAGGGCATGCGAGCTGGGGCAATGGACACGTACACGCCACATGGGGACACGGAACAAGTTGGAACCAGGGAGGAAATTGGAATCACGGAGGCAACTGGGGTTATCACGGAGGTGGCTACTATCCTGGATTTGCGGCGGGAACGGTGACTGGCTTAGCTGTGGGGGCTGCAGCTTCACCGGGTCCTTACCCTGTACCGGTTCCAGCTTATCCTTACCCATATCCGTACCCTTACCCATATCCACCTCCCTACCCGCAATCTTAATAAAAGAAAGTGCTCCATCCCCTAGAAAAATGAGATGGAGCTTTTCTTTCATTATAGGTACTTATCCTTCATTGATTAAATAGTACAAGCACAAATTGGAAATATTTATCTTAGAAATAATAACAGTTCAAAATTCCATCAATTGTGATACTATAGATTAGTTAGTGTTTCGTTCATAGATTAGTAGAATCAAGGAGGAACTGAATATGGATTTCTTATTTCCACTTGGACTTGCCATTTCATCGGGAGCCATCATTGCACTATTAAAAATCATTGCAATCGATATCATACTATCCGGGGATAACGCGATTGTCATCGCTATGGCAACGAGAGGATTACCGAAAGAACATCAAAACAGAGCGATTTTCTGGGGAACAGCAGGAGCTGTCATCCTGCGCATTTTCTTTGCTGCCATTATTGTGTACTTATTAAAAATTCCTTATGTTCATCTGATCGGCGGGGTCCTTCTTTTATGGATCGCCTATAAAGTACTGGTTGAAGGTGAAGAAGAAGCCAATATTAAATCTCATACCGGACTTAGACAAGCGATCACGACCATCATTATCGCAGATGCCGTCATGAGCCTTGATAATGTGGTGGCCGTTGCCGGTGCAGCACATGGGCATATCGGTATGATCGCCCTGGGAGTATTCATCTCGATTCCGATTATGATATTTGGATCAAAGGCGATTGTTAGAGTACTTGAAAAATATCGATGGATTGCCTATCTAGGTGCAGGAATTCTAGCATTTACAGCAGGTGAAATGATTGTTAGAGACGAGAAATTCTTACATTTACTTAATATCCATCATGGTCCTGTTACGTATTTGATCACAATCGGTCTTACGGTTGGGGTTTTACTCATCGGATACTTAGTAAATAAGAAATCTGTTTCACCCCACAATAAAAACGTTGAACAATATAATGCTTAAATCCAAAAGATGCTTACATTTGTAGGCATCTTTTTTGTTTTGTGGAGGAATCTTTAGGAGATACTAATTGGCAGTTGATCGAAGTGAGGACGTGTTCGTTTGGATTTCTTTATGAGTCAGGAATCGTTGACTAGCCTGGAATGGATTTTGCGCGCTATTTTCGGCTTCATCTTTCTAATTATCATAGCTAAATTAATGGGACAAAGATCGATTTCACAGTTAAGATTCCTTGATTTTGTTATGGCCCTCCTTATAGGGAACATCATGGCTCACCCATTGTCTGACGAAGGGCTGGGATTGAAAGGCTCTATGCTCACCATGGGCACATTAGTGGCACTCTATCTGATTGGGGTATACCTCAGTCTGCATTCAACTTTCATACGAAAAATACTCGATCCTTCCCCTATCCCATTGATCGATAACGGGGAAATCCTATATCAAAATCTCAAGAAAGCACGTGTACCCATAGACAGCCTTTTGTCTGAATTAAGAAAGCAGCAGACCGAAGAAGTTGAGAATGTGGCATTGGCCCTGTGGGAAACTGGCGGAGAAATCTCCATATTTCTCAAACCACAATACCAGCCTGTGACTCAAAAGGATCTGTCCCTGTCCCCAAAAGGGTTCGATCTCCCCATGCCCGTTATTGAAGATCGGAAAATCAATCAATCTCTGTTAATGAAACTGGGAAAGGATGAACATTGGCTGCATGATCAGCTAAAGACCACCTACAATGTCACCGTGCACGATGTATTACTTGCCACGATCGATAAACAAGAGCACATTAAAATCTATTTGTATAAATAAATAAAGCTCTCTCCGAATTTGGAGAGAGCTTTGTTCATTACTTCATCATCTGCCTGACCAGTTCTTTATTTCTCTTCTTGAATACTTCGTTATGGGAAGAAACCATGGCGAATTTATTCGCTTCAGGTTGAATGAATTGCTTGGCTCTATTGACTGCGTTGGCCGCGTCCTGGAATGCTCCTGCAATCAAGTTCACCTTTCCATCGTGTTTCAAGATGTCACCCGCTGCGTAAATGCCTTCGATCGATGATTCGCTGGTAGTCGTACCAGCTATGTAATACTGATCGATCATGTCGATATTCAATGAACTATTTTTAAGCAGGGAAGTATCTATTTCATACCCATGATTAATGATTACTTCATCAATGGGTAAATAGGAAACCTCTCCTGTCTGATGATTGGTCAGTTGCACCTTTTCAATGGTTTCGTGATCAGCGGCTGCAATCAGCTTGGTAATAGATGTGTTGAGCAGGCAGGATGCCGAGCTGTTCATGAGCTGGGCACATTGAGCTTCGTGTCCGTTCAATGCTTCCTTTCGATAGGCAACATACACTTTCTTCGCTACTGGTTCTAATTCATTTGCCCAATCGATGGCTGAGTTCCCTCCACCTGAAATGATGACCGTCTTATCTTTAAACCTTTTTAATGACTTGACAGTGTAATTTAAATTAGAAACTTCAAATCGTTCTGCCCCTTCGATATCAAGCTTCTGAGGATTGATGATTCCGCTTCCCACTGCGATGATGACCGTTTTTGAGTAGTGCTTTTCCCCAGAAGAACCTTCTAATATAAAGGTACCTTCTTCATTGCGTGTAATGGATTCAACTTTTTCGTTCAAGACGACAGACGGATCGAAAGTCAATCCTTGTTGAACAAGCTGCTCAATTAATTTCGCCCCGGGAATCGGAGTGAGTCCCCCTACATCCCAAATCATTTTCTCAGGATACACATGTATCTTTCCACCCAATGTTGGCTGAAACTCGATGATCTTTGTTTTCATTTCTCTAAGTCCACTATAGAAAGCTGAGTAAAGTCCCGCTGGACCTCCCCCAATGACTGTCACATCAAATAGTTCGTGATTATCCATTTCCGTCCACTCCTTGAGTAACCAAAATATAATTGATTATCATTCTCAATTACATCCTACATCTTTTTTTATGCTTTGACAATACAAATTTCTATTGACATTAGTAAAAAAGGATTATAGTATTTAAATTGTTCGAGATTGAGAATCATTATCACTTTACTAATCTATAAACGGAGGTCTTAAAATGGTTCGCCTCTATACAAACGAATTAAACATTGGCTACGGTGAACGCCTCATCGTGAAAAACTTAAGCGTGGACATCCCTGATAAAAAAATCACAACAATCATTGGTTCAAATGGTTGTGGAAAATCGACTTTACTGAAAGCGATTACCCGTATCATCCCCCATCATTCCGGCAACGTCCTGTTAGATGGTGAAAACATTTTTAAAGGCAACACAAAGGAATTAGCGAAGAAGATGGCGATTCTTCCGCAAACCCCTGAGAGTGCCAGTGGACTGACGGTAGGGGAATTGGTTTCATATGGCCGTTTCCCTCATCAAAAAGGAATGGGCCGTCTATCGAAGAAAGATTATGACGTCATCAACTGGGCGCTTGAGGTGACAGGGACCCTGGAGTTTAAGTACAGGGAAGTCGATGCCTTATCAGGCGGTCAGCGACAACGCGTCTGGATTGCCATGGCTCTTGCCCAGGAAACAGATATCATCTTTCTAGATGAACCGACTACATATTTAGATTTGGCTCACCAGCTGGAAGTACTGGAACTTCTACAGAAGCTGAATAGAGAACAGGAACGCACCATTGTGATGGTCCTCCATGATCTAAATCAAGCTGCACGATTTGCCGACTATATCGTTGCTTTAAAAGAAGGAGAAATCGTGAAAGCCGGAAATTGTGAGGAAGTCATCACCCATGAGGTCCTGAAAAAAGTATTTCAAATCGATGCTGAGATAGGAAGAGATCCTCGAACAAACAAGCCAATGTGTTACACATATAATCTACTAAAAGGAGAAGATCAACATGAAGAAATGGCTCATCCCGTTTACTCTGCTGTTAGTGCTGCTCGTTAGTGCCTGCGGCAACAGTTCTACGAAAGAAGAAAGCTCGGATTCAAAAGAAAAAGACACGAAGTCTTCTGATACCATCACCTATCAATCAGAAAATGGACCGGTTGAAGTACCGGCTGATCCACAGCGCGTAGTCGTACTATCCTCATTTGCCGGTAACGTCATGGCATTGGATGTGAATGTTGTAGGTGTCGACTCATGGTCAAAAATGAATCCCCGTTGGGATAAGGAATTAAAAGATGTGGAAGAAGTAACCGACGAAAGCCTGGAGAAAATCATTGAGCTTGACCCTGATCTAATCATCGGCCTATCCAATATTAAAAATGTCGATAAGTTAAATGAAATTGCCCCTACTGTTACATACACTTATGGAAAAGTAGACTATTTAACACAGCACATCGAAATTGGCAAACTACTAAATAAAGAAAAAGAAGCGACAGAATGGGTGGATGACTTCAAGAAGCGTGCCCAGACTGCAGGAGAAGACATCAAAGCGAAAATTGGAGAAGATACAACCGTTTCCGTTATTGAAAGCTTCAATAAGCAATTATACGTTTATGGAAACAACTGGGGTCGCGGTACCGAGATCCTTTATCAGGAAATGGACCTGAAGATGCCTGAAAAAGTAAAAGAACAAGCGTTGGAACCTGGATATTTCGCTCTTTCAACAGAGGTTATGCCTGAGTATGCCGGAGATTATCTGATTATAAGCAAAGACCCGAAAGCAGATAACTCATTCATGGATACAGAAACATACAAAAACATTCCTGCAGTAAAGAACAACCAAGTATATGAAGTGAACATGATGGAATTCTACTTTAATGATCCATTAACACTTGATTACCAGTTGGATTTCTTCAAAGAGAAATTTCTAGGCAATTAATTCGTAAAGGGGATTCTTATCACAAGAATTCCCTTTCTTTCTACTCCAATAAAGAAAAGATGATTGATTATGAAAACTCAAAATCAGCGAATTCCATTTTTTTATAAATTAATCGGGGCCACCTTCTTATTTGTTGCTGCATTTCTTATATCTGTGGTGTATGGGGCTGCAGAGACAACGGTGAAGGACTTATGGCTTGCACTGACTCCTGCCGGTGATGGGGATAAGGTAACCATCCTGCGGGAGATCCGCTTCCCCAGGGATGTTGCCGCCATTGTTGTTGGAGCTTCTTTAGCCGTATCGGGAGCCATCATGCAGGGCATGACGCGAAATCCCCTTGCAGACCCGGGGTTACTTGGATTGATAGCAGGAGCAAACGCAGCATTAGCCGTTGCTCTTGCCTTTTCTTCTTCCATCAGCTACTACGGCATTATGATTGCTTGCTTCATCGGCTCTGCTGTAGGGGCATTGTTGGTATTCGGCATCAGCTCAATGAAACGGGGCGGCTTCTCTCCCTTTAGAATTGTATTGGCCGGTGCTGCCGTTTCCGCCTTTTTATTTGCCATTTCTGAAGGAATCGGTCTCTATTTTAAGCTTTCCAAAGATGTGTCAATGTGGACGGCCGGTGGAATGATCGGGACAACGTGGAATCAGCTTCAAGTGATTGTTCCATTTATTTTAATCGGTATCGTGGTTTCAATCTTTTTATCCAGACAACTAACCATACTAAGTTTAAACGAGGAAGTTGCCGTCGGATTGGGTCAACGTACGGCTTTTGTGAAAACGATCCTGTTTATCGTGATAGTTCTACTTGCAGGCGCTGCCGTTGCCCTTGTCGGGAATATGGTATTCATCGGCTTGATGATCCCCCATATTGTACGGGCTGTGGTGGGGACAGATTACCGCTTGATCATCCCTATCTCCACCCTGTTTGGAGCAACATTCATGCTGCTCGCAGATACGCTCGGCCGTACAATCAACGCCCCTTACGAAACACCTGTGGCAGCGATCGTCGCGATGATGGGCTTACCTTTCTTCCTGTTTATCGTGCATAAAGGAGGAAAAGGCTTCTGATGATACATCCGGATTTGATCAAAAAACAACGATTACTTCTTATTGGACTACTGATCCTTATCGCAGCAACAACATTTATTAGTATTGGAATGGGCTATTCTTCTGTTTCATATGATCGTCTACTGCCTACTATTTTAGGTGAAGGGTCATTTAAAGAAGAATTCATCCTATTTTCCATTCGTTTACCCAGAATCATCATTACGCTTTTGGCCGGGATGGCCCTGGCCCTTTCCGGTTGCATCCTACAAAGTATCACACGTAATGACTTAGCGGATCCCGGAATTATCGGTATCAATTCCGGGGCAGGGGTTTCCATTGCCATCTTCTTTTTATTTTTTCCGATAGATGCCGGTTCATTTGCTTATCTCTTGCCTATTGTTGCATTTGCGGGAGCACTGATTACAGCTTGCTTGATCTACTTATTTTCGTATAGTAAGCGTAATGGGATTCAGCCTGTCAGATTAGTCTTAGTAGGGGTCGGATTCTCCATGGCACTGTCGGGGCTCATGATCATTCTCATCTCCAGTGCCGAACGGGCAAAAGTGGATTTCATTGCCATGTGGCTGGCGGGGAATATCTGGGGGTCAGACTGGCCGTTCATATGGGCGCTTCTACCATGGCTCGTGATTCTGATTCCATTTGCACTCTATAAATCTCAGATGTTGAATCTTCTGGGATTAAGTGAACCTGTCTCTGTAGGTGTAGGAGTTTCCATCAATCGTGAACGTTTCATCATGCTGATGGTAGCTGTGGCTTTAGCCGCATCGGCTGTTTCGGTCACAGGAGGAATCGCCTTTATCGGATTAATGGCTCCCCATATCGCCAAAGCTTTGGTCGGACCACGCAATCAAATGTTCATCCCGATTGCCATACTGCTTGGCGGATGGCTATTATTACTTGCTGACACAGTCGGTCGTAATATCCTGGAACCCGATGGCATTCCAGCAGGGATCATGATCGCTTTGATCGGGGCACCTTATTTCATGTATTTGTTATTGAAAAAATAAGAACGAAATAAAGAAAGGTACCGGACTCTCCGGTACCTTTCTCCATTTCATTACCTCACAGTGGGATTAACTTCACCTGTTACAAATTCCTCCTCCTTCCCTTCCTTCACAGGTTTCTTACTCCAAAACGTCGCAAGGATCGGCCCAGAAATATTATGCCACACGGCTGCTATCACACTTGGGAGCGCGGCAAGTGGTCCAAAGTGAGCAGTTGCAAGTGCGACTCCAAGTCCAGAGTTTTGCATCCCGACTTCAATTGAAATCGCTCTCCGCTTACTTTCATCTAATTTCATAAGGACTCCTGTGCCATATCCCAGTCCAAGTCCAAATAGATTATGCAGGATCACAGCTGTGAAAATGATCATTCCCGAGGTTGCGATATTTTCAACATTTGCTGAAACAACGGCCGATACGATGATTATGATTGCCAATACTGAAATCAACGGAATGACATTTAAACTTTTTTCCACTGTGCTCGGGAATAACTTTCGAATGACTAACCCAAGAGTGATGGGTACGATGATCACTTGAACGATGGAAAGAAACATGGCGATTGGATCGACAGGAAGCCATTGACCCGCTAATGCTAACAAAATCAGTGGAGTCGCAATCGGTGCCAATAATGTTGACAGTGATGTCATGGCCACGGATAATGCCAGATTTCCTTTTGCCAGATACACCATCACATTGGATGCCGTCCCACCGGGAACCGATCCCAGTAATACCAATCCGGCAGCTAATTCACTCGGTAGATTCAGCATGTATGCTATCAATAGGGCACCCAATGGCATAATGATGAATTGCGCCAGTACTCCGGTGATGACCGGCAACGGCTTCTTCAGAACAAGCTGAAAGTCGACGGGCTTTAATGTAAGTCCCATACCGAACATCACGACACCTAATAGAATCGTTATAAAGCCGCCCAATGGCAGAAAAGGAGCAGGAACAAAATAGGCTACCGCAGCTACGAGGATGACCCAAAAAGCAAAATATTTACCTGCCAGATTGCTGATCGTTTCGAGTAGTTTCATTTCTGTTCCTCCTTCTTTTTATGTACTAGTTTGTGAGGATTAAAGATTCCATTTGGATCTATGGCCATCTTGATTTTTTCCATGACCTTCAAAGCACCACCGTGTTCCCTCTGTTGATACTTCATCTTTCCGACCCCTACACCATGTTCACCTGTACATGTGCCATTTCGTTCAAGGGCATACTCCACAATTTGTTCGTTATATATTTCCGCTCTCTTCACCTCTTCATAGTCGTTTAAATCAATCATGAGTGATGTATGGTAATTCCCATCTCCCACATGTCCGAGGATTCCCCCTATCAAGTCTAATTCTTCCAGCCTTTTTCGTGCATGCTGCACGGCACCGGACAATTCTGAAATCGGCACACACACGTCTGTCACCATGAGCTTCCTTCCTGGATTTCCATGTACATAAGCATAGGCAAGATTATGTCTCGCTTCCCACAATCTATTCCTACCTGCAGTGTCTTCTTCAAACACAATCTCTTTACAATTATGATCAGACATTATCTCTTTGGTGAATTCTACATCTTGTTGGAGACCTGCTTCATTACCATGAAACTCAAGAAAAAGAGTAGGTATTTCTTTATAATCCGTCTCACTGAATCGATTCACTTGTATCATCGATGGTTCATCCACCAGCTCCACTCTCGCAATTGGAATGCCGGCTTGTAAAATGGACACGACCGCTTCCACAGCATCATTTATATGATTAAACGACGCGCGTGCCGCCACAATATGCTCAGGTATCCCATATACGCGGAGGGTCAGCTCCGTAATACATCCCAACGTGCCCTCTGAACCTACGAATAAACTGTTTAAGTGATAGCCGGACGATGATTTCTGAGCCATGTTTCCTGTGTGAATCACTTCTCCATCCGGAAGCACCACTTCTAAATCCCGGACCTGATCCCGCATGACTCCATATTTTACAGAAGTCGTCCCACTCGCATTCGTGGCAGCCATGCCTCCCAGGGTCGCATCAGCACCGGGATCAACTGAAAAAAAGAGACCATACTTTTTCAATTCTTTATTTAACTGTGAACGTGTGACACCAGGCTGAACCTTTACGAGGAAATCCTTCTCCCTCACCTCGAGTATTTTATTCATCCGGGAAAAATCAATGGTAATTCCTTTATCATATGGAATCACATGACCTTCAAGGCTTGTACCCAGACCAAACGGGATAATGGGTGTGTGATGAGCAGCTACCACCTTCACAATCGCGCTCACCTCCCCAACACTCTCAGGGAATACCACTATATCCGGAGAGCTCGGCCTATGATAGGATTCATCCTTCCCATGCTGCTCTAAAATCGTCTCATTCACCGTCACCCGATGACTATCTACGACTTCCCCCAGTTCATCCACCAAACGACTATCCTTCACACTCATATGCCCTCTCCCCTTCTAAAAAATGTATAATGTATCGAATTATACCTAATAATCAGAATATTTCAATAGTAAAAAAGATATTTCTTTCTCGGGAGAGGGACGGACCTCTGTTTATGTTAGAAGAATGTGATAAGGACAGGATTCTATGTTGAATAAAGGGAAAAAGAGGAGGTCCGTCCCTCAAAAAAAGTGGCACCGGACTCATCCGGTACCACAATACAATCGTTTATTTCTCTATCAACCTTTTCAATTTCTCATCCAACACCACAAATAGTTTACTCAATTCTTGTTTCGAAACGTTCTCGTATTCATCTCCTACGCTTACTTCATACGCACACACATTTTCAGTCACTTCTTTTACATATCCTGTTAAACCAATACCTGTCTCGTCATACACATCCATCAAAATCGTTTCTATTTCTTTTTGTGGATATTGAAAGAAGACATGAAACATATTGGAAACAGGCTGTTCAGGAAGAGTCGATACACCCTTGCAGGCGTTAAAAAGACCGGCAAGTTCTTTTGCTCCTTCATAATACTGTTCCATTTTGTTGATTCGTTGATCAAAGTAATGGTCTGCACTCAGTATGTATGGATAGAGGCTGATGAGATCTCCCCCATGGCGTCTTTTCCATACCTTTGATTCTTTCGTAAACTCCCCGCTCCCTGCCAGGACCGCACCTGCAATTCCACCGATCCCTTTATAGAATGAAATATAGACACTATCGAAAAGAGCACAGACTTCCTCAGCTGTTTTCCCGTAATGGGGCAGAATTTCATAAAGCCTGGCACCGTCTAAATGAAGCTTGATTCCCTTATCCCGGCAGTATTCTGAGATGGCTTCGAGAGTCTCGAAGTCTGGTAGTTGACCACCGATTTCCCTTTGAGGCAGCTCTAACAGTAAGCATGCGATGTCCGTTTCAAGTCCCATCACGTCTTCCAGTCCAATCACACGCTCCTTGTCAGACAAAAGAATCGGTTCAATTCCATGCAATTTCCTCAACCCATCTTCTTCATGAATCTCTAAATGACATAAAGGATGGTACGCCACTCTGTGCAAATCTTTTTGATCACACCAAATGCGCAGGGCGATCTGCTGAGCCATCGTTCCGCTCGGGAAGAAAACGGCACTTTCTTTTCCCAGGAAGTTTGCCATCTTCTTTTGGAAGTCCTCTATTATCCTACCCGATCCGTAAATATCACTATCCTGTTCACCATTGAGTTCTTCTAAAGCTTCTTTAAGAACATCCAGATTTCGTTTCCCATGTCCCTGAAGTTGATTAGCAGTCTGTTTATACGCTTCCAATAATGTCTTTTCTCCCATCGATTTGCCCCCTTTTATCAGTTCATCACTTCCTCAATGAACCCCTTCACTCGTTTCTTGTATTCCTCTTCTTCTACCGTAAAGCCCTCAGTGTGACCGGCACCTGGTACTATCCATAATTCTTTCATGCTATTTGATGCTTCGTAAAGACGATTGGCCATTTCGGTTGGAACGAGCTCGTCCTGATCTCCATGAATGATGAATAGAGGTAATTTGTTTTTCTTCACCTGGTCGAGTGCCGAGGCTTCACTGAACGAATAGCCTGCCCTCACCTTCGTCACCACACTCGTTATCTCCATAATCGGAAATGCCGGCAAACGGTAAAGATAGTTTAATTGGTGAGTCAGTTCTTCTTTCAATGAGGTATATCCACTGTCGGCAATGATTCCTTTCACCTCTTCTGGAAGGTCCTCACCACTTGTCATCAATACGGTTGCTGCCCCCATGGAAAAACCGTGCAAAAAAATGGATTTTTCATCTTTTTCATTGATTAAGAGATTGATCCATTCTTTATAATCCAATCGATCGTCCCAGCCATACCCGATATAATCCCCTTCACTTTTCCCATGCCCTCTCGCATCAGGTTTGAGAATATTGTATCCTTCCTCGTAATAGAATCTAGTGATTTCAGGCATCTGCTCGCTGTTCCCTTTATACCCATGGGCCAGGATAACGACTTTCCCATTCGGTGACTCATTTTCAAGGTATTGAGCTCTAAGGGTCAAACCGTCCTCTGTTTCAACCTCCACCGATTCAAAGTTCCGCTTACGTGTCCAGTTCCTTAATTCTTCTAATCTTTTCTGTTCTTCCTCCAACGCGCTGACGGCTTCAACCGCTTCTTCCGTTCCGCCATATAATTCTATTGCCTCATTACTTCTATTGATTGCAACATCATAAAAATAGTTTCCGGCTACAATTAGACCTACCATCAATAACAACAACAAACTGCTCATGATCCATGCGATACGTTTTTTCATGACACGGCCCCTTCGTACAAGTAGTTAAGTCTATTTTACTTTAAGCCGGTGCGAGTTTCATAGAATAAGGCATATTCATATGTGCTTTTTCGCTGCAGTTTTTTCACATTCACATGCGCCCAGACACCCTTGCGCCTCGTGTGAACTCTAAACCATGACGTCACTACTTTCCTTCCACCTGATCATATAAGCTTTCTCGATAAAATCCTTCCGCCCCCCGTATATCCGGATCACATCGCGGATTTCTTCCGCCATGTATTTTTCATTCCGGTTATGGGCGAGAGATTCATAGCCGGATCCTCTTTGCAAATAATCAGAGGATGCAACGGAATACCACTTCTCATCTTCGAGAGGAACATTCCCAATGTGGATTTCCGATACTCTTTTACCATCATGAGTAATCTCTGCCCCTGAAACATGGAGCCTTCCAACGAATTTCCCCCGGAATCCTGGACCTCTTCCATCAGCTAAACAAACTCCAGCATCCAGAGAATGCTGGATGGCCGTACGAATATGCTTTCCTTGAATGTCAAAAGACGTTGGGTTCAGTGGCGATGGACAGATTTCGATCAATTTTTTATTGCTGATAAAATCAAATGCACCAGCGTTCACTATTCCACTATTGATCAAGCCAAAATCGCATTTCAACATGTCCTGCAGCCCGTCGGCGATTAAATTCGTGATTGGATTCTCTTCAATCACATCATGCCATAGGGACTGGTCGAGTTTATATAATGACCTGCTTAATACGTCAATCGCTTTCTCTTTACTTTCTTTTAATATGGCAACGACCTCTTTATCGATAGGAGAAGACCCGGTTTCAATCGTTTCCCCCCGGAGTAATTTGACACCATCCTTTGTTACATCCACTTCCACAATACCAACGTATTCCCCATAACAACCGGCACTATTCATCACGGTCCCGTTTATTACTTTTGCTTGTGGATAAAGCTTGTGGTCATGAGCAGATAGGATGATGTCTACTCCATCAAGTTCATTCGCCAGCTCATCATCTGCTAGTGTCCCTACATGATTGAAAAGAATGCAAACATCATAGTTTCCACGATTACGCTTTATTTCCTCTACGATTGCATTTTTAAAATCGGTAATATGCACACCCAGACCGTAATTGAAACCTCCTAAGTCCGGAGACGAGCCTGTAATCAAGATACGTAAACCGTTTTTTTTCAGGATGACGCTTGGTTTTACCCCATTGGCCACCGTTTTATCTTTCCTATAAAGATTATTACTAATAAACGGTACGGGAGTATTACTTGCCATATGCTCAAGGGTATCGAATCCATTGAACATTTCATTGTTTCCAATTGTTAACGCATCATAGCCGACAGATTCCAACAGTTCGATAGCCGCCATTCCTCTCGTTCCTTGAAGCTCGACGCTTCTGAAATCAGCAAAGTCCCCCCCATCAAGAATAAGTGTGTTCTCGTCTTTATGCGCCTTTATCAAGGATGCTGCTCTCGAGAACGTTTCAAAATGGCTGTGTAGATCATTGGTATGAATAATTTTTAATTTCATCTTAACCTCCAAAATGTTTTTCAGAAAACTCTCTGTATTAATAGTAAAGGAAATCAAGTTTCTGTAAAGGATTTTTATGGAAATAAAAGAGCTTATCTTCCACGCAATGGGAGATAAGCTCTTCAAATTCCTTTATTCTCTTCGACCAGTTCCGTATACACAACCAATCGTTCTACGTAATTATGGATTTTCCTGTCAAAATAACCCGTGCACGTAATCAGATTAAGCATACGTTTTTCACTGGGACCAAAAATGGTTCTAAGAGGCGCGTCATCTTTTTGATAAGCGACTTTTTCCCTCACCACAAATGTCAGGATAGCTCCATCTTCATCATGTAAATGGATTTCATCCCCAGGCTCAAGTTCATTTAATTCAAAAAAAACAGCAGGTTTTTTCTCATCATCTACATGTCCCGCAAGGACGGCATTCCCTTTTTCCCCCGGTTGAAAACCCGGTTCAAACCACGCAACGTCCTTTCCGTTATCCGGAAGCTCCATATTTCCTTTCTTATCAAGGCCGAATTCCTTTATTGGTGCTTCAAGATCAAGCTTAGGAATTGATAAAGAGGATGGCTTGACACTGATTAATTCCTCATTTGATGCATGATTTACAGGGCTAACTGGTTGAACAGGTTGTTCAATGGTGGATGATTGAAACTCACTTTCCGTAACCGATTGAGGCTCTTCGGCAGCACATGCTGCCAGAAGAGCCATCAAAGGGATTGACAATAGTAGTCTTTTCATTATTTTTGCAGTTTTCTGCGTGTAACAAATAGTAGAGCCGCTCCACCCAATACCGTTGCCGCTAGCACTATAGGAAGAGTAGATGATTGTTCGGCTGCCGCTCCACCCATACCTGTTTCAGGCATGCTGCCAGGCATCAGCGTATAATCTTTCAGTACAAGTACTTCCAATTGTTCTGCTGTATTGATTGCAAACACGCTATATACTGTGTTTTCCTCAAGCATCGTACCTGAAAGATCCAACACTTGATCTCCTTCTGGTGTTCTGATTTCCAGGTCATATGTTCCTGCATCTAATTCCTGATAATCAGTAATCGCTTTGAATTCAGCTCCACTGAATAACGCATCTCCACCTACAAGACCAACATCCACAGTAGGTGCATCCGGGGAAAGATGCCCAACGCGCACCTTAGTCATACCTTCTGTTACTTCCATTGAATCTTGTGCTACGACTAATTCAAGGTTTTCAACTGTATTAGCAGCTGCTACTGTATAAGCCATTCCGGCTTCGACCGTTAAATCTTGAGAAATGACAGGATCTTCACTTCCCATTGTTCCCGCTGCATAAATTTCAACTTTATGATCCCCTGCAGGAAGATTCATATAATCTGTTGCTGCTTTAAATTCTGCACCTTCTACCACTGCATTTCCATCCACATACACATCGACAGCAGGAGCATCGGGAGAAGCATGGACAATACGCACCATCGCATCATTCTCAGCCGCAAACGCACCTCCAGCCAGTGATAACATTAACATGACAGTTGCCAAAATCGAGAAAATCTTTTTCATTTCTTCCACTCCTTTTGTATTTTGTACAAGTTTTGTAGTTTACTTGTATATAAAATGTATAACTAATGGAGAAATATATCAATTAATAAACTGTCCTGTTAGCACATTCAACTCTCTGAAGACATTTTCACACACAAAAGGAAGACTATTTTCAATAATGCACTTAAACTGATTACCATTGACACATTCCATCCGATGCAGATAAAATGTGAAATAATCATTTCAACAAATAATCTTATCCACATACTCGTATAATATTGGAAATATGGTCCAAAAGTTTCTACCAAACTACCGTAAATGGTTTGACTACGAGAGGGAGCAGGGGCAGGAGTCCCTGCTCTTCTCTCTCTATGTCAAACCCTGGGTGACTCCCGGGGTTTTTTATTTAGATAAGGAGAGGATTTCATGGGTACAAATAAAGATATATTGAAAAAAAGGATTGCAGCTGCGAATAAGGAAAGCCTCGCAGACATCGTTATAAAAAATGGAAAAATAATAGATGTGTTTAATCTTGAAATCATGGATGGAGATATCGCAATTATTGATGGAATGTTCGTTGGAATTGGAGAATTTGAAGGGAAACAGGTAATCGACGCCAAAGGGAGATATATTAGTCCATCCTTTATCGATGCCCATGTCCACATTGAATCCTCCATGGTCACACCATCCGAATTTGCAAAAGTCGTCCTTCCTCATGGGGTCACGACCGTTATTACAGACCCTCATGAAATCGGGAATGTAGCCGGAGAAGAAGGAATTGGATTCATGCTCGATGATGCAGGAAACATTCCATTAGATGTGTTTACCATGCTTCCATCCTGCGTGCCGGCAACTCCATTTGAAAATGCAGGAGCAACGCTGACAGCAAAAGAGCTGAAACCTTTCTATAAGCATGAGCGTGTCCTTGGACTCGCAGAGGTAATGGACTACCCTTCCCTCCAAAAAGGCGATGATTCCATTGTTGATAAAATCACTGTCACTTCAGAGTATAGTCACAATATGGACGGACATTTAGCAGGGCTTGATACAAATGCGGTCAATGTTTATAAATCTGCAGGTATTCGAACCGACCATGAATGCACCACAGTCCCTGAAGCATTGGAACGAATACGCCGGGGGATGTACCTTCTCATCCGTGAAGGATCCGTGGCCAAAGATTTAAAATCACTTATTGGGGTTGTTAACGAAAGAAATGCCCGTCGCTGTCTATTCTGTACAGATGATAAGCACTTGGATGACTTAATCGAGGAAGGCAGTATCGATCACAATATCCGCTTAGCAATCAATGAAGGGCTCGACCCTCTATTGGCGATTAGCATCGCCTCTTTGAATGCTGCTGAATGTTATGGGTTACACACTAAAGGAGCAATTGCACCTGGATACGATGCGGATTTTGTCTTACTCGATGATATTAAAACGGTCTCTATATCAGAGGTTTACAAAGAAGGGAAGCAGGTAGCTGTATATGGTCAGTTTGTCGGCGACTCAATCGTAAAACCGGCGCAAAAACCATCTCTTACTTCAACTGTTCATATTCCTGTACTAACTGAAAAACATCTCCAAATTAATATGGGCGTTACAAAAGAAGCACATATTATCGAAATCATCCCTAACCACCTTAGAACCAATAAACAGATTGAAAGGGTCCAAGTAGAAAATGGATTCTTTATCCCTTCTATTCAACAAGATCAACTAAAAATGGCTGTCGTTGAAAGACATAACGGGACAGGAAATATTGGGTTGGGGATTGTAAAAGGCTTCGGATTGAAAAAGGGAGCCATTGCTACCACCATTGCTCATGATTCCCATAATATTGTCGCAACTGGTACAAATGATCGTGATATCCTGCAAGCGATTGAGGCGCTTTACGAAATGAATGGCGGCCTGGTGATGGTGAGAGACGGAAATGTCATAGCCTCTCTTCCATTACCGATTGCAGGGTTGATGTCCGATCAGGGATTTGAAGAAGTGGTATCAGGGCTCCACGAGTTGGAAAATGCGTTTGTAGAGTTAGGATTTTCCGGGGACTTTAATCCATTTCTGACTCTCTCTTTTCTCACTTTGCCTGTGATCCCTGAGTTGAAGCTGACAGATTTAGGGCTGTTTGATGTTAAAAGTTCCCGGCATATTGAGGTTGGGGTAGAGGGTTGAGGGGTATGTTTGACTGTTGAATTTCAGTGTTTTTTTGACTGTTAAATATTGCAGTTTATTTGACTGCTTAATTTCTTCGGATATTTGACTGTTGAACTTTTCAAGAATTTTAACAGGTAAATTCCCCGTTGAGTTCAACTGTTAATAAGATAGACCATTCCGTTTCTGGCACTCCTTTATTGGAATCGATTAGACTACATAAGAAAAGAGATGTCTCCATTATTGAGACATCTCTTTTCTCATTATTTACTTTCTTCTTGTAACTCTTTTTCTTCAGTCGTAACAGCAACTTCCTTGTCTGCTGACTCCGAAATCGCAGGTTGATAAGGTCTCTCCTGGCTTCTGTTTGCATATGACTTCAGTAGTTCACCTACATCGATGCCAGTCATTTCCCGTAACGGTTCCTGCATGTCAAGCATCGTTCTGGTGATGCTTTTCCCAAAGGAAGGAACTCCCTGGCCATTACCGGAATCAATGATCTTAACAGAGTCAATATTGTTAAGAGGCTGGGCAATTTTCTCTGCGAAAACGGGCAGCATTTCGATTAATTTCTCGGTAATGATGACATCGCCATGTTTCTCCATTGCTTCTGCCAGCAGTTTACGGGATTCGGCTTCCGCCTTACCTCGCTCTCTGATAACATCGGCTTCGGCAGAACCTTCTTCTCTTCGGATCTTGGCTTTCGCTTCCCCGTCAATTTCAGCCTTGCGCGCTTCGGCTTCCGCTTTACGGGTGGTTTCGTAGTATTCGGCATCTGCTTTCGTTTTACGAACTTTTGATTCTTCTGCTTCAAGCTTAACGGCACGTTCACGCTCAAGGAATTGAAGGGTTAACTCTTCTTCTTTCACTTCCTTGGTAAGTTTGGCTTTTTCCAACTCATAGGACTGCTCGGACTTTGCTCTTGCCCGCTCTGTCTCTTCTTTGAAGGCGGCGTCTTTGATGTCCTTCTCTTTTTTCGATTGGGCAATGGTAATTTGACGCTTATATTCTTCCTCTTTCGCTTCCTGATCAGTTTGGGCCCGGTGAATACGGGTTTCACGCTCGGTGTTAGCTTCTGCAATTTCAGCTTGCTTGCGAACCTCGGCGATACGTGGACGACCAAGATTTTTTAAGTATCCATTTTCTTCGTCTGCATCTCTTATGTCAGTTAACCCGAGTGACGTAATTTTGAAGCCCATGAGATCCAGCTGCTTCTGGGCAATTTCTGATACGTCTGCGTTAAATTTTTCACGGTTGCTGTTAATGTCTTCAACAGTCATTTTTGAAAGGATCGCACGAAGATTACTTCCCAGTACCTCGATGATTTCATCTTCAATTTCTTTTTGATCCTTACCAAGGAACTGCTCGGCATAGTTCGCAATCCCGTTTAATGTATCGGCCACCTTCACCATCGCCACTGCGTCTGCAACGATCGGTACTCCGCCATTTGTGTATACTCTCGGTGTCGATAGCTTTAATTGGAAGGATGTAAGATTAACAGGTGTGGATGTTTGGAAACGTCTTAATCTGTACCCCCCACCTCTGATGATTTTCATTGAACGCCCTTCCTGGTCGGTGAAAATATTCGTTTCCTTCTCAGGATCCCCCAGTTTAGGTCCGGTAATGATCAGTGCCTGGTTCGATCTCGCTGTACGATAACGAAATCTCATCCAGAAATAATAGGCAATCCCTGCAATCGCTGCAATAACTAGAACAGGAATAAGGAACATGAAAAATCCGATAATACTTAATGATCCTAGCATTCTGACAACCCCTCTCGACATTTTGTTTAACCAGCATGAAATCTGATTTAATTTAAAATAAAAGTGCTAGCTACAATACTATCTACGGAAGAGTGTTAGAAAAGTTTCAATAATTTAGGTGAATCTCCTAATTTTATATAAAAAAAGCTCGAACCTTTAAAAGGTTCGAGCTTACAATCTACAACAACCATCCGTGTATGGCCCCTAACAGGGTAAATATGATGAGATGATCTCCTATCGCGATAAGAAACATCCGTTTTGTCATAAGACCAAATAAAGCATTTTTCAAGTAGACAATGGAAATAAGAATTCCAATTAGTACACCTGTCAAAGCTCCTTCGACTACTCCATTGGAACCGGTGGCTTGAACAAAAATCCCAACAAGAAGTGAGCTGATAAATGCAACAATAACAGCCACTGCATATTTAATCGGTCCAGTACTATCCTGTTCCTTCTTTCCTAGTAAAATAGAATAATAAATTCCGCCGTATACCATATACACCACAGCCCCCGCCAATATCGCGAGCAAATTCACATTTAATTCCATCCCAATTCCTCCATTAATTCGGCTCAATGGCTAAAGCGATCGCTTTAATGCTACATCCAATATCGAGTGTTCCTTTTAAACTGATCATTTCCACGAGTTCAATCGGATTCCCCAGGTATCTGTATCCGCTTTTCGGCAACCAATAGCTGTAAAGTTCAGAATAGCATTCGATTAACTTCCCTCTTTCACGGTAGTCGACAGGTTCATCGAATTCATAAACCACATGCTTACTGCCTCGAAATAGATAGAGTTCCTCACCTTCCGCATCATTTTGATTTTCAACAGCCAAGCGACACTCATACCTGCTTTTTTCAGGTGGGGTAATATAAGGGTTGCTCTTTGGAACTCCGAATATCAAAGGACTCTTCTCTATGAGGTTTCTGGCATTTCCCCATCTGTATAGATCTTGCCATGCTTCTGGAATACCTTCGATATATGACCCGATATGGAATCTATTGACGGTTGAACACTCTGGAAAATGAGCGATCTTCACTTTCGATAAATCCAGCCATTTAAACTCATTATAGGATTCTTCACCCTGGGATGCTTTCGCTTTTGCGCTGAAGAGTTTAGATATCTTGCTATTTAGATATTCTCGCGGAAAACGCTCTAAATAGGCACCTTCCCGCCAGCTTTTGGGGTTAGCTTTAAAGTAAGTATTAAAAGAATAGGTGAAATAGGATAACGATGAAAAACCACATATGAACGCAATTTGTGTGATAGGAAGCTGTGGCTCGTAAATGAGCATATGCGCTGCATTTTCCAAGCGCATCCTTTTCTGCCGGTGTTTCACCGATCAGCCCTTTAAACAACCGCTGAAAGTGATAAGGGGAATAGGTTGATACTTTGGCTAACTGTTCTAAGGATAAATCTTCGCTTAGATGTTGATCGATATACTCTACTACTTTATCGATTTGGTTTCTTTGTATTTTGTCTTGTGGCATTTTTCAGACCTCACTACCTTTTTGAAAAGCACTTGTTTATAAATTTTACCATAATCCTTCTCCTCACTCACTAAGGGTTATGATAAAATAAAAGCGTTCACAATTTAATCATTGCTCATTGGTGAAGATGACCTTTAATTCATTTTCTTAAAAGGGAAGTTGGTGAAAGTCCAACGCGGTCCCGCCACTGTAAGGCTGAGAATTCGTATGGATCCACTGTTTCGGATTGAAATGGGAAGGAATACGAAATCGTTGACGCTGAGCCAGGAGACCTGCCAAATGGGAAGAACACAGAAGTTCCTACGGGAGATAGGAGGGTGTTGCGCTAATGAGACGTCACAAGAGGAATCGTTGTACTCTGAACGTTCGCCTGGAATAGCCGCATCTTCTTTTTCAAAAGGAGATGCTTTTTTGTTTCATAATACAAACAGGGAGATGAGAAAATGGAACAAGCCTATTCAGTCGAACGTTCACGAACCATACAAACAAAATTGGTATTGCCGCCTGACACCAATCATATGCAGACCATCTTTGGAGGAAAGGTTTTATCCTATATTGATGAGATTGCGGCCCTATCCGCCATGAAACATTCCAGTTCAGTCGTCGTCACGGCATCGATTGACTCCGTCGACTTCTTATCATCCGCCACGGTCGGCGATGCTCTAAGCCTTGAGGCATACGTCACTTCCACCGGCAGAACATCAATGGAAGTGTATGTAAAGGTGTACTCTACGAATCTCGTAACGAGTGTCAAAACCTTGACGACGGAATCATTCCTGACAATGGTCGCCGTTGATGAAGATGGAAAACCGAAGCCGGTACCAAAGGTCATTCCTCAAACGGAAGAAGAAACGAGACTATTCAAAACGGCTCCTTTGCGAAAAGAGCATAGAAAGAATCGCGCGCTTATCTTATAAACAATCCCTGATTCACTGACTAACTAATATAACAAAAACACTCAGAGTTTTCTAAGCTCTGAGTGTAACTTTGGAGATTATTATCCCGCGATCCTTTCTTCCATTCCAGGAATCATCTATCCAGTTTATCGTTTTGTCGAAAGGATAGAAGTCCTGAATGAGCTGGATGCAGAAAAGAGAAAATCAGTATAGTAAAGCAGATTCCATTGGATTTGGATGTTTTTGCCTTCAGACCTCCGTCTTGTCCCCCATCTATAGAACAAACAAAGATATTTCCCTATAATGATAAATAAACTGTTCACTCGGGGTGTACTATGATCGAAGGTAAATTAATTAAATTTCATCGTGAAGATTCAGGATTGACTCAGGAACAGCTTGCTCAGGGTATCTGTTCCACCACACATCTTAGTAAAATCGAAAGAGGCATCACAGAGTATTCCAGTGAAATTACTGATTTACTTGCAAGGAAGCTTGGAATCAATATGGATGTTGAACGTTCCCGCTACCATTCCTTACAGGCTAAACTATCAGAATGGAACGATGCGATTATTATGATTCGAACCAATGACATCCATCAACTTAAAGGTGAAATTGAAAAGGAACCTTTAAGGTTTTTATCTGACTTCATCATTCAATACAACCTTTTTCTGGCAAGATATTATTTATTTTTGAACAATCATGGAAAAACCAAGGAAATCCTGGGCATGTTCGAAAATAAAAACTATTCTCTATCCCCTTTTGAACAAAATTTATTGCTTCATGTCAAAGGGATTTACTATCATTCAACAAGACAATTTAACACTTGCATACATGTATTGAAACAGATTGACGATGAATATCCCAACTCCGAATATTATTTCCATTTGGCATTAGCATATCATTCCATTCATTCAAACACCTTTGCCTATTATTATGGGCAAAAAGCTTTGCAATTTTTCCAGAAAACATTGAATATCCTTAGGGTCATCGATTCGGAAACCTTAATTTTAATCCAATTGAATGCCAAGGAACCCTTTGATATGGAAGAAACAAAACAACAGTACGATAAGCTCCTCAGAGTCTGTGAATCAGTCAATTCAAACGATCGGGCGCATAAGATACATAATAACCTTGGATTCGAATATTTTAGGAGAAAACGATATTCTGAATCAAAGGTATCCTATGAAGAAGCATTAAATCTTATCAATGACGAAACGCCGGCATCAAATTATTTAGTTACGCTCAGCGGATATATACTTGCTTGCATGAAAGGGAATCTACTATCTTCACGGGAACTCAATCACTTAGCGACAAAAGGACTGAATATGGCCACTCAGCACCGGGATCCAAGTCATGTATTCTTTGAGATTTACTTACTTACCATAAATGAGGATGAAAAAGAACTATATGAATATATTGAAAGTACAGCTCTCCCCCACTTCAAAAAAACGGGGAGCCAGTTGATGTATCAGCATTATGAAAGACAACTATTTTTATATTATGTGAAAACTGGGCAAACAGAGAAAGGATTCAGACTTGCATCCGATAAGATGTCAAATGAAATCAGTTATTATGAACTAGAGTAATACTGCTACAAATGATAAAAGGAGTTTTCCTTTTGTCATTTTTTTTTTGGCCGATCGATTGTAAAGTCACTCTAGTTGTTTGGTTCCAATTACAACCCCAACCCAACGTCATTTTTTCACAACTTTCCTCCCACCCCACTTCTCAAAATCAGAAGATAAATAATCGTTCAACTCCAATCAGTAGTTAAATAGTCCCTAAATAAACCCCCATACAAACATGAGCAAATTGAATTTACAATGAAAATTGTAATAATCTTTAGAATTATCTTACTAACCACTACAGAAAAGAGGTAGAAATGATGAATGGATCTTCCATAGCAAAGAAATCAGCTGTGATTGCATTATCCACTGGATTACTCTTATCCCCTGCATCGAGCTACTCCTCTCCAACAGCTACCGCTGCGGATTGGAAAGCAGAAACGATCTTATCTTCTTTGACTGAAAAGCAGAGACAAGCCCTGCATCAACTTGAGTTAAATAACACAGAGGGTCTCCAAGGATTTCAACCAAATGAATTGACATCCAGTGAAGAGATTTCGGTTATCGTCCAATTCCAATCTAAACCTGGGCATGTAGCTGTGCTAGAGGCTGCCGTCAAAGGGAAAACAGTAAAGAAAGAAGACGCCAGAGCAAAGGTGGAGAAAGAACATAAGATATTTAAAGAAGATGTTGCGAAACATCTATCTCCTAGTCTTGTAAAAGGGAAAAAGAAAGAGCCTAAAATCACCCAAACCTATAAAGAAGCATATAACGGTGTGGCAATGACGCTTCCTGCCAATCAAGTAGAACACCTGCTTAACTCCAAAGCCGTCAAAGCTGTATTTAAAAACCAGGCATATACTGTCGATCCGGTCAAACAGGATCTTCCTAATGATGTTGACCGTGAAATCACAACATCTGTTGAAAGCATTCCTTATTTAAAAGTGGATGAATTACATAAGGAAGGAATAACAGGTGACGGCATAAAAGTTGGCGTCATTGACACAGGTGTCGACTATAACCACCCTGATTTAAAAGAGGCCTATAAAGGCGGATATGACTTTGTTGATGATGATGCGGATCCAATGGAAGCCACGTATGAAGATTGGGAGAGTACGAGTGAACCAGAGTTCAGTTATACGGGAAATTCCTATTATACTTCTCATGGTACTCATGTATCCGGAACCATCGTAGGACAAAACGAGAATGATAGTGAAGTATCGGTAGAAGGTGTTGCTCCGGATGCAGACCTATATGTATATCGTGTCCTTGGTCCTTACGGGAGTGGTTATACTGAAGACGTCCTTGCAGGAATTGAGAAATCGGTTCAAGATGGTATGGATGTCATCAACCTATCATTGGGAGCAGGTGTCAATGATCCTTATTATCCTACAAGTACCGCCCTTAACTATGCCGTATTAAATGGTGTGACGGCAGTTGTTTCAGCAGGGAATGCAGGACCAAGTGACTTTACCCTCGGCTCTCCGGGTACAGCTGCTTTAGCGTTAACAGTAGGAGCAAGTGATGTTCCTGTCTCGCAAACCACTTTTACCGGTCAAACATCAGATGGATGGTCAGCGGAAATTGTGAGTATGGCAAGAGGTTTCGAACATTCCTTTGCCAGTTTAGAAGATCGATCATTAGAGTTGGTAGATGTCGGCCTTGGTTATGAAGAAGACTATGAGAATAAAAATGTTGAAGGAAAGATTGCCTTTGTTCAGCGAGGAAATTTCGCACTGAATGACAAAGTGAAATTTGCTAAGGAACATGGTGCCAAAGCCGTGATCATGTATAACAATGCTGAAGGGCATGTAGGTTATAATCTTGGTGAATCAGCCCACTATATCCCGGCCTTCTCGATGACAATGGCTGCCGGGGAAGAATTAAAAGCTGCGATCACCAGTGGCACATCAAGCTTCACGTTTACGAATTTAGAAGAAAGCTTTACAGATGGCGACCAGTTAGCCGATTTCAGTTCAAGAGGTCCCGTCAACAAGAGCTTGGATATGAAACCTGAAGTGGTAGCTCCCGGTGTCAGCGTTCTATCGACTTTCCCTTCTTTTATGATAGATCCTGAAAACACCGATGACTATCAGTATGCTTACTCAAGATTATCAGGAACCTCAATGGCTTCTCCTTTCACAGCGGGAGTTGCAGCTTTACTTTTAGGAGAAAATCCGGATCTCGAGCCTGCTGATATTAAAACCATTCTCATGAACTCATCTGATCCTTTGAAGGGTGATTACAGCGTATTTGAGGTTGGTGCAGGAAGAGTGGATCCTTATCAGGCCCTTCACAGTCAGACAAAGATCCAAATAAAAGATGAAACATTGCTACCTAGCGGCGAAGAACTGATTGCAATCGATAATCCAACTGGGGGATTGAGCTTTGGTAATCAGGTAGTGTCTGAAGGCGCTCACCTCCGCGTTCAAAAAAGCTTTGAGCTCACCAACAATAGCGATGAAAAGAAAACCTTTGACATAACATTTGAAGAAAATGTGCAGGAAGGAACCCTTAGCCTCAAAGAAAATGAAGTTAAACTAACTTCTGGCAAGTCCATTAAGGTAAATGGCGGCAGCAAAAAGACTTCAAATCTCTTCCTGACAATGCCTAAAACCGCTGCGAAAGGGATATACGAGGGATACCTAATCGTTACGAACCGTAATGATCATACAGAAAGTTACCGTGTGCCATTTAGTGTGAAGAGATCGGAGGAAGGTTTTAATACCCTTGAATTGTTATCCCCTACCTATTCCACTCCTCACTATACGCATGGTTATGATCCATTCCGCTATCCATGGGCACTTGTTGAATTCAACCTGAGTTCACCAATGGAAAGCATGGATGTAATCCTACAGGATGGCGAAACAGGTGAAGACCTAGGATTAATCGGAACAATTGATTTGCAGGGTGCACTGCTGGATAACAACTACTTATTAAGAGCATTCCAGGGTAGCTACTATGCATTTACCGATGATAAGAAAAATCCGGTTTCAGATGAAATGACAATCGCCGAACCTGGACACTATAAAATCAAGTATGCGATGACAGATCCAAAAGGCAAAGTAAAAACAAAAACAGAGCATTTCTATATCGATATTGAGGGTCCTACATTCAAGAGTTCCCTGGATGGTGAATCCCCGTTCCTTGAATATCAGCCAGGACAGGAAACGTATCCATTTGAAATTGAAATTACTGATCCACTTATTGAAGATATGCAAGCAGCAGGAGTCGACGCAGATCATTCCAAAAACTTTATGATTTATTATTGGAATTCACCGTTCCCTTCTTCCCCGCTTTATATGGATGAGAGCGGTAAGTTTGTCGAAGAAATTGCAATGAACGAGAACGTGGATGCCCTCAACTTTAGAATGAAGGGGTATGATATGGCCGGAAACAACACTCCTGAGAAGAACTATTTCTTTATTAAAGAAGGTACACCGAATGCCTACCTGCAAACCGATGTCGATACCGTTGTAACAGGTGAAACCGTAAAGGCAGCTTTAGTACTTGATAATGTTAAGGATGCTAAGGAAGCCACCTGGACATTTGAAGATTACTACGGAAAAAATCCGGAAGTGATCGATGCCAAACTATCCGGGGAATTTTCAGATAGAGCGTCCTTGACACTTGAAGGAAATCAAATCAAAGTGACGTTCAACGAACCTGTTCAATCATTTGATCATAGTACCATTGTTGATGTTCAAGTAAAGCTTCAAGATGAAGTGTTCACTAAACAAGACGTTCTGGACCCAACAGTAACCATTACTAATTCTAACAACGAAACAATGAACCTATTTCATGCTGGTGCTGGACTCACTGTAAATCCTGACTTTAATTCAATAAAGGGATTCATAAGCCCTGAAGGATTCGATAGCGGAAATGGCTACAATGCCAAGAAGGATTGGACAAAAGCAGGGGCCAACATAGAATTCAAAAACTCAACCGGGGACGTCTTTAATCCATCTTCTATCACGGATAATGGGGAGTACTCCATTGAGAAACTTCCATTAAACAAAGACCCTTATGAGATAACGGTATCACTTCCTGGTCACTTCTTAACTAAGGAGAATAATGAGAAAATCGGATATGAGTACAATGGAGATCTTTATGGCAAATATCATAGAGTGAGCAATATGAAACCCGTTGGAGGAGACGTCAACCAGGATAACGTCATCGACATTCATGATGCCATCGCCATTCAGGATGACTGGAATACAAATGCTCGTGCTGCCGACATCAATTTCGATGAAGTGGTAGATGCGAACGATATGAAGTTTGTTCAAGAGAACTATCTGTTACAGAATGAGCATGTTAAGGATGCCCCTGCTCCAGTTGAATCAGCCGACGGAAAAACGTTGGATTCGATTTTAGAGGAATTAGGACTGAACTAAAGATCATGCCAGAATTTAAAGGAATGAACCCTCATTTCATCAGGGTTCATTCCTTTCTGCTTTGAATAATACTACAAACCACCCATCCTACATACAAATGAATGGATACCTTAAAAAATTCATCTTGAAGGAGAGTGCTTCATGTATAGATATTATCAGCCTTATGATCGTAACCAGGGCATGAATGTAAACACTTCGTATACCACGTTGATTGATCCATTCGTCGTCAGTAGACTGCAATCGGTTATGGGGAAAATGCTCATTGTGGAGACAACGAAAGACACGATTCGAGGTGACTTGATTGAAGTTCAACCAGATCATATTTCCCTAAAAGCTGGTGACTCTATAGTTTACGTAAGGATTCAACAGATCGTCTCCATTATGCATGTGTAAATAGTCCATTTGCCCATTAGGCAACTTCGCGAATCTTGGGTTCAACTTCCCCTTCCCTCCGACATATACTACCCCTGAGAGGAGGTATGACAGAATGGATCGTTTTATTCTTTTGTTAGTAGCGAGTATTTTATCCGGGTTTGCATTGTTGAAAGCTCCTTTAGCAGGGACATTTCTAGCGAGCATTGCCCCGGTAACGGACGTCATTGGCATATTAGCAATTCTCATATTCTCTCTTTTCCTAATATATAAAGGCGTCATGGAAATACTCGGGAAGTAAAAATATTGACTCAGATTTTTTTCTGAGTCTTTTTTTATGGTTATTACTTAAACCAGATGTTAAGAATTTTTTTATAGCCCTCATGATCGATTTCCTCTTTTGTCAGCTCTCCATCCTTCCAATGTGTAAAGGACGTATCGGTTAACGTTACATTTCCGTCATCAGTCCTTCTTGTCAGCAATGGATGCTTGTTAAAAGGGGAATCTGAATGGTTGGCAATAATTGTTTGAATGTCATTCAATTGAGTCACATTCTTTATGGGATCACCCGAATCAAAAGCATATCCGGTTCTCCATTCCGAATGCTTATACTTTAATTTCATTTCAAAGATATAATCTCCATGTGGGCTGTCGAGCTCTTTAACTCTAAACTCCCCATTTGAAGAGACGACCGCTTCTCCCGATAATGGTACTGGTTTTAAC
This sequence comes from Rossellomorea yichunensis, assembly GCF_032337515.1. NCBI lineage: Bacteria > Bacillati > Bacillota > Bacilli > Caryophanales > Bacillaceae > Rossellomorea > Rossellomorea yichunensis. The sequence goes on from NZ_JAVYAD010000007.1 coordinate 83,076, forward strand.
GGGAGATTCCCCCCAAAACCTGTATCGATCACATATGTTGTATCTTTATGAGAGACTAAAATGACCACATGGGTTCTTCCTATCGTCTCGTACTGCTCTTTATCATGATTGTAAACAACTCCACGAACAAGAACCGCATCGAATTGATTTTCGATCAAAAATAAATAAAACAATGAATTCAGTTCATAACATAGACCACCTTCGTTCTTTACAAGCATCTTATTCACTAGATTTCTTTTGGTAAGATTTGTGAATGCATTTCCAATAACGCATAGATTTTCGAATGGGATACTTTTAGCTGTCTCTTCTAAAATCGTATCCAGTTGGTGAAATGATATTTTCCCGGTGGTTGGATAATGTATTCTTTTGCGAAATAATGTATTTAGATCGGTGATGGTGAGCCCTCCATTTCTACCTTATGCTATATCTGTATATTATTTACTCTATAAGAAAAAACAACCTGTATGCCAATGTCACAGTTTAATTCTCAACTTACCAGACTGGGCACGGGATACACAAGACAGAATCGAGCGATGGTCATTCCGTTCTTCCTCATTCAGAAAGGAATCAGCATGATCGACTTTTCCCTCTAACACTTTTAATTCACACGTCCCGCACCGGCCGGCCCGGCAGGAATAGGGTGCCTTGATCCCAGACTCGAGCAATGCCTCTAATAAAGTCTCTTTTTCTGAAACATGAACGATTTGACCATTCGTTAATTCCACTTTAAATCTTCTCCGTGTTAATGACTGTGGAGAGGTGAACCGTTCGTAATGAACACTCGATGAAGGATATCCGATTTCCAGGGCGCTTCTGGTAAACTTTTCGATAAATGAAGGGGGACCACAGAAGTAAACGTGGGTTCCCACTCTGTGTTCCCAAAGACTTGCATCCGTTAATCTCTTTTCTTTTGAAAAATAAAAGTGAGTCTGCTCAGGATAAGTTTCCGATAGAAAAGAGTAGAAAGGGCAAGCCTCTCTCGATTTCGCTGCATAATGGAGTTCGAAGGTCCGTCCCTCTTCCTTAAGTTCTGCCATCATGGACATGAAGGGGGTAATGCCGATTCCAGCGGCATAGAATACATGATGTTTTGCTTTGAAACTCAGTGGGAAATGGTTTTGTGGAAATCCCACCCGCAACGTGTCCCCCTCCTTCATCCGTTCATGCCAGTAATAAGACCCTCCCTGTGACGATTCATTTAAACGGATGGCAATTTGATAGGCTGCCGATTGACCAGGTGGATTCGTTAAGGAATACGATCTGGCAATGGTCTGCCCATCCAGCTCAACATATGTAGTGATATGGGATCCCCCGCTAAAATAAGGAAGGGCTTCGTGATGTTCATGGAAAAGCGTAAACCTCTTGATGTGAGGGGTTTCCTGATGAATGGACCTGACTTGGACGGGGATCGTTTTATTAATATTCACTTTCCATCACTCCCCGTTTCAAAGGTAGCATAACCGAGGTATGACCCCCGTAATGGAGAGTAATGGTCGGAAACGGACAGCATTAAGTGACAATGGGAACAGGTCGTCGGGAGTTCACCCAATTTTCCCCTGTCAATCTTTGTTTTCTGATGGCATTTGCAACAGAAAACATCAATCATTCTGACACCGTGACCAATAAACTGCGTTTCCTCTTCAGAAAAACCACATTCCAGAGCCAGATGCTTGAAATCTTCCAGTTTACTCCAATCCATTGCTATGTAAAGTAAAGTGCCCATCTTCTGATCTCGCAACCATAGTGTGATATCTGTTTCTTCCTTTTCACCAAGATACACCACTTCAAAAGAGACATTTTCCTTCATCACTTTTTTAATGATGGGAGTCAGTCGTTCCAATCCCTTATTATCACCACAAAATAAATACTTTCGTTTGCCCGTGACGAACGCTGGCTGCGTCCCGGTCTTCATTTCATCACCCGCTTCTTGTTCAAATACTCTATGACCACATCTTGAAATAAGGAAATCCCTTTGTAATCAGAGATATGTGAAGGAAGCTCCTGCAGGATCTGATAAAACTCTTCAGTCCATTCCGGGTTTCGAGTGAACTTTTCCAGTGAGAGGAGGTGGGTATGAATCGTGAACAGTAATCCATTCGAACCCGGTAAACGGAACAGTTTCTGTACCTCTACCCGCAAATGAACGAATTCACCCGCATTTTCTCCCGTTACCAGACTTCTGTTCTTCCCCCACTGATCAAAGGTTTCAAGTGAAGTATCCAAGCGATTTCCCGCCATTAACGACCAATTCCTCCTGACCCATGGGTCTCCTGCTTCCATACGCATTAAAAACGTCAGAATCCGCTGATCCAAGCCTTCTTCTTTAAAACCTGGAATCGGTTTATGAATCTCCTTAAAACTCATTCCAGTATTAAACGCAAGGGACCAATTAGCAGGAAAACAAAGCTGTCCCGCATCCAAGTATAAATCCCCATCCCGCTGCATCATGAAAATCAGGTCTTCTTGCACATGTCGACCGATAAAATCGAGTGGTTCCATGGATAAAGTGGATTCATCCCCTAATATAAAGGTTGTTTGTTCATTTAGAATGTGATTGTGGAACGTCCATTTCCCCTCATTTTTGTCAAGGGAAAACTGTTGAGGATAGTACGTAGTAAGATGTTGAATGACCAGCTCTGTTATCTCCCATTGAGCTTTCAAGGTATGCCGCTGGGACTGAAAGCACCGCTCGGGATGATGCGAAAGCAGATCCCGTTTAAGTTTGATTTCTTTTTGATAAGACGATGTAATCTCCACACTGCTCGGCTCCTCCAAAGGGACAGAATTATTCGAATACCGATACACCTCCCCCTTAAAGGGATAAGGAAACGAATTCACCTTTACCATACAACCACCCTTTTTTTACAGAAAATTCTTACTTTTATTTTATCGCATGGAGGGACTGACCTCAAGAGGTCCGTCCCTCAGCTATACTTTTCTTTGTACCTGCTCAGAGTGATCAATGGCCATATCCATTGATAGCTATGGTAATGGATATAAAAGTTCCCAGGCAGGCCTACTCCCGTGGGGTACGTTTTGGATGAGTCATCTGCTTCTCCGTTCATGAATTCGAGAAGCGCCATGATGCCCAGGTCAATGGCGGGAGTGGGTTTGTCTTCGATACAGATGAGAGATTCAAGTGCCCATGCGGTTTGTGAGGGTGTACTGAAGGAAAGAGGCACGTATGTCTTTTCCTGATCACTGTAACAGGATTCTCCCCAGCCCCCGTCTTTATGTTGAATGCTTTCCAGCCAAGCTTTTGCTTTTTGGATATGTTTATCAGAAGAAGGTACTCCCGTTGCTTTCATTCCCGTGATGGCCGCCCATGTTCCATAGATATAGCAGACGCCCCAGCGCCCGTACCACGATCCATCGTCCTTTTGCATCAGCTTCAGCCATTGTACCCCTCTTTTGACCTGAGGATGGTCCATGGTCAACCCTGCCCGGTTTCCTAGAAACTCCAGGGCTCTTCCTGTTAGATCAGGGGTTGATGGATCGATTGCCGCTGCCTCTGCCCCGTCCATAGGAAATGAAGTAAGGATACCTTTTGTCTTGTTTTTTTCAAAAGCCGGCCAGCCTCCATCACGGTTCTGCATACCAAGTGTCCATTCGAGCCCACGGTCCCACGATTGCCGCACAAGTGGTTTCTCAGCAGCTGAATAGGTAATGGCCCTGAGTGCAGCCGTCGTATCATCCACATCAGGGTGAATGCTGTTGCTCTTTGAAAAGCCCCAGCCCCCAGGCTTCGCTCTGCTCTCCATCGCCCAATCCCCATACCGGAAATGTTGTTTCTTAAGAAGGTACTCCACCGCTTTCTCTATGGAGTGTTCTCGTGCATCCACTCCTGCCTCCTGAAGGGCATAGCTGATCAAGGCTGTGTCCCACACGGTTGAGGGAGAATTTTGAATATGAATGCCTTTCTTCGTTTCGCTGGCCATCTCTTTTAATCCACTCATTGCCTTTACGATGATAGGGTCACTCTTTTTGTATCCCAAAGCCAGCAGGGAATAAATCATATAAAACGTTGTGCTGAAATAACTAAGATACGTCCCATCGGGTTCTATTCTTTGCAGCATATACTGCTGGGCGAATTGCCGGGCCTGTTGATGAAGATGGGTTGGAATACTTATTAAGGACTGTAAACCCTCATTGATTTTCGAGAATAATTTCAGCTCCCTTGCACTGTATCTTACTTCATGTGGTGTCCGGGACAGATGTTGTATTTGTGGAATGCTGTTTGATTTTAACGAGAACCCCTGATCCTTCAGCAACAGCAGTGGTGCCAAGTGAGCTCGTGCATAGCTGCTGAAATCCCAGAAATTCAAGGGGAATTGCTTCGGAATCATTAAAAACTCGATGGGAACCGGAAGCAAATGCCTCCAATCATATTGTCCATGAATGGCAAGCATGAATTTCGTAATCGAGTGCGCCCCGTGAATGCCACCCTTTTTCTCTATGAAACGCTGGGCTTTCTCCAGTCTCTTGTCCTCCTTCTCCACCAATCCACTAAATAAGAGGGCAAAGTATGCCTCGATCGTTGAAGACAGATTCCCTTCCTTCTCATCATCAAAAAGCTTCCATGTCCCTTCCCTGGATTGTACTTTCCAAAGTCGGTTCACCAGCCGTCCCACAAGCTCTTCCTCATCCACCTCAAGGGAACGCAGAAGAATGATCATATATGCATCGGTCATCACGCTATTTTCAAAGCAGAAGGACCAGCTTCCTTCTGCATTCTGTCTATGCTGAAGATCACTCACCTTTTTATGAATCGTGTTCTCAATCTTCTTTTTCATACATGTATCCTTCCTCCCGATATCTGCTCTGATGTAATGTATATGTGAAGAATGCGGGTACTAGTAGTGAGATACAAAGAAGAGCCTGCTCTCCGGTTGCGGGGCAGGCTCTTTCTATTGTTCTTCTTCTATTTTCTTAAAGTAGTAGCTTACAAGCTCGGGATAATTCTCAAGCTCTTTTTTTCCTTGCTCCGTTATCTGGTAAACTCCCCTTTTTACCCGCTCAAACCAGCGGTAATAATTCTTCTGAAGAATGGATGGAGTTTTCGCACCAGTCCCCAACTTGGCTAAGTTCCTCGGTGACATGGGACCGTGTTTTTCAAGGTAACAGGCAATCTGAATACAGTTTTCCTTGTAAGCCGTCATGATTTTCGTTTTATTGCTGCCGCCTACATTGTAATCTGCACTGCGCCCTTCGATTTCTTTTACAAGAGCTGCCCGTTTCCGCTTACTGTTCTTCATACTCTTATTCCGGTCAAAGGTTTCCGGATGTATGACAAAATCAAGCTTAGGCGTTTTCGTTGTAAACGATACGGTAATCAGACCGAGCTCTAATCTGCGCACCAAGTGACAGACATCGTTCCACCGCTTTGACCGGGGACGCTTTGGTTTCGGGATTGCAATGTATACAAGGTCTGTGAGTCTCTGCCGCTTTGTCGCTTGAATAAGAAGTTCGACATTCAATGAAAGCTTCAATTCTACAATCACAAGTTCATCTTCCTTAAAGGCAGTCACATCACAATCGTTCACTTCACCGTTCACCTGGTAACCCTGTTTGTGAAAATGTTTTTGGATCGGTTGATAAAGATCCGATTCTTTAAGTTTCTTCATGGTAAAAACCTTTCTGGGAAAGAATTCTATAGGTAAAGTATAGACTATTCGAGAGATTTTTGCAGTTTGGAAGAAAAAGAGACCCCAACTCCTGGTTCGGAAGTTGGGGGGAGCTATTGGAAATGGTTTATCTACCGTTTTTGGGATATACCAGCCGTTTGAGAAATATACCTGCCAAAATCAGCTTTTATCTGCCATTCTACAAAAAACGACAGGTCCCCTTTCCTTATCCTATCCTCGAATCCTCTCAATTTCATCAGCCACAAACTGCACCGACGTGCCGACAATCACTTGAATGCTATTTTCCCCAACTACATGAATGCCCGGCACCCCTGTCGCTTTGATCCTAGCTTGATCTACGGCATCCATGTCCTTCACCTCCACTCTCAATCTGGTAATGCAGTTATCTACGGAGGTTACATTTTCATCCCCACCGAGTCCTGCATAGATCTCAGATGCCATCACAGCAAACTTTTCGTCTTGAGTGAGCACCGCTGCACTCTCCCCTGCTGCTTCTTCGCTGTCTTCTTCACGCCCCGGAGTCATAAGATTGAATTTCGCGATCATGAAACGGAACAAGAAATAGTAGAGAAGGGCAAATACGACACCTTGTATGAGCAGCATGTACGGAAGATTCGCTAACGGAAGTCTTGAGCTTAGGACAAAATCGACGAACCCTGCGCTGAAGCCGAACCCTGCCGTCCACTGAAAGAAGGAGGCAATGGCCAGGGATAATCCTGTCAACACCGCATGTGCTACATAAAGGGCAGGTGCAACAAACATGAAGGCAAACTCCAGAGGCTCAGTCACTCCTGTGAAAAAGGAAGCAAAACCTGCTGCCAGCATCAGTGAAGCCACCTGCTTCTTCTTACTTGGCTTTGCAGCATGATAGATGGCGAGCCCCGCTGCAGGAAGACCAAACATCATAACCGGGAAGAACCCAGCCTGATACATACCCGTCACACCTTTTTCACCCTTACCTGACCAGAAGTTTCCGATATCATTGATACCGGCAACGTCGAACCAGAACACAGAATTTAAGGCATGATGCAAACCTGTAGGAATTAATAATCGATTAAAGAATCCATATAAACCTGCACCCGTGAAGCTTAATCCACTGATTTCCTTCCCGAATGAAACAAGAGCAGTGTAGATGACCGGCCAAACAAACAGCATCACACCTGATACAACCAGCATGGCAACAGCCGACATGATCGGAACTAATCGTTTTCCGCTAAAAAATGCAAGGGCATCCGGAAGCTTCACGTGACTGAAGCGATTGTACATAGCTGCAGCAACGATCCCTGACAAAATCCCGACAAACTGATTACCGATTTTCTCAAATGCCGGATTGACGGCTGCGGCATCCACACCTTGAAGCAGTGCAACTGAGTCCGTTGAAAGGAGTGTCGTAATCACGAGATAAGCGACCAAGCCGCTCAGTGCTGCAGAACCATCCTTTGTTTTGGCCATACCCAGTGCTACACCGACTGCAAACAGAATCGACATATTATCAATGATCGATGCGCCAGCTTTGATTAAGAAGGCTGCAATCGGACTATCCGCGCCCCAGCCAGTCGGATCGATCCAATACCCAATCCCCATCAGAATCGCAGCAGCCGGCAATACGGCAACCGGAAGCATCAACGAACGACCAATGCGCTGAAGATATTTCATCATTTTGTTTTCCCCCTATCAGTCCATTTTTCACTTTAAGATGTTTTGTCTAGTAAATAGGACAAAACCTCTCCCATAAAAAATATTCTTGTTCCACCCTGTTTAGAAGTGAATATTCAACCCCTTTTATAGGATTTTTCCAAATGTTTGACCGTCATATTGACCAACAGGATCAATAACGAATAAGCGATTACAGGGAAAAACACGATATACGGCTCCAACAACAATTCACCGTATTGACTTCCGATCAAACCCGCCCATTCATATGTCGCGCTTGAATATGCATTGAACTGATCATGCTCCTGTCCCGAAGTAATAACCGTCCCTCCTATAAATATATGAAAAATAGCTAGATGCAGCAGCAGGTTGAGAACCTGTACGAGCTGCCTGCCTGTCAAAATGATGAGTCTAGGGAAGAGGTGGAGAAAAACATGTCTTTTTGCAAGATGAAAGGATGATCCACCAAGGACACGGGCACTATCCATAAAATCAAGGCAATAAATATGCCGTACAGTTTCTCCGATCATTTTTGCAGTAGTTGGTACACCTGCCATAATGAGAACAATGAGCTGTAAAAGAAGAGATTGAGTCATTGTAAGGGGCGGTGCACTTCTCAACTCATACAGCAAAAAAGGTGACAGCCAGATGATCGCTACCAGTGACTGGGGCACGAAGGTGAATGCTTGCAGCAGTCCTTCCACCCATGATGAAGTGAACCAATTTTTAAGCCAGACACCAAGGAAAGTCGCAAGGATGATTCTACATATGGTGACCAGTAACGCAAATAACATCGTCCACTTCGCCCCGATCACCAACAAATAAAACAGATCACGGCCTTCCCGGTCTGTTCCAAGCCAATACAAGCTTGAAGGCAGATATGGAGTAGTATCCACCACTGTTCCATTTTCGTCATACAGAAATGGCTTGGCGACGGGTTCTTCTTTTACAATTGGCAAGATTACGCTCACAAGAATAATCGTAATGAGTAGATATGCTGGAAGCACGCTTGATGATTTCAACCATTCCCTCCTCCCTTCTTTCCATAAAACCGCTGCCGATAATGGATTGTTCCTTTTACCACAATAAATAGTGGTGTCATGAGGAGTATCAGCATGAATGCCCGTGATGCCGCTGGCTGATCTCCTATGATAAATCTCATGATCCCGCTACTATTAAACAGGAATTCGAGGACAACCAGATTTGTCACCAGGACTAGGATGATGACGGGTAAATGTGTCAGGCACTCCATGACCGTATTTTTAAAAATGTGATGAAACGAAATGGCAGCATTGGAGATCCCTTTTGATTTCGCAAAGAGTACATAATCCTTTTCCATCTCTTCTTTCATGAAAAGAAGGTTCATTTTAAGGAGATAAATGCACGGGACAACACTCAAGGTTAAAAGTGGTAAGAGATAAGCCGGTTTATCATCTGTGGAATAGGCTGCCGCAAGTTCGATTCCTGTTTGTTTATAAAACCACACAACAGATAATTGAATACTAAAGATAAAAAAGACGTCTGGAAGTGATTCAAGAATTCCTACTGTGGCAAGTATTATTTTCTTCAAAAATGGAGGGAAATGTATATACATCATACTCGCTATCATTACAATGAATACTGCTATAATAAAGCTTCCCAGAAGCAAAGTTAAACTATAAAAATAGGAATCTGTTATATAGGGAAACAAGTCTATTGTGACCGCCTGCTGATGGAATTCCTCGGACCTTACTTCGGGCATTCTGGCGTAGGATCGGGTCTCTGAATGTACATAGTATGAAAGTGTGTGCGGCTGCAGAATATTCTTCATGATCGTTAGAATAGTTGATGTAAAGGTATTTAAGCCTCCTATCATTGCAGGAGAAGCCAGTAAGAGAATGATGCCTATGCACGTCAATCCATATTGTCCAATTTCTTTTATGAGTTTCAACATAAACATAACCCCTTAAGTTAAATCCGACTCATAAATAAATTCTTCTAATAAAGGAAGCGAGATGAACTGACTAAGATCCGCCCGTAGTGACTCCATCCTCTCTCTGTTACCCGAATAAAAAATGTAATAGCCTTTCCGTTCACTCGTCACCAGGCCGGACTTTTGAAGAGTTTTAATATGACTGGAAATGGTCGCTTCTGCAAGGTCATGTTTTTCCGCAAGCTGTTTTGTGCTGTACGGATGCATGAAAATATCCCGTAAAATCTTTAATCTTGTTGATTCTCCCAAGGCTTTGAACATGAGAACTAAGTCCGTGGGCGGCTCATCATTTGAAGCTTCCGGCTCAGGCACTGCCACGTGCAATCCGAGGCATAGCCTGCCAGGATATACTCCGAGCATGACATGTGGGGTAATGAAGGTAGAAGGCTGCAATGTGAGATGGGAATATTCTTTTAACGAAAAACGGTACGTCTCACCCTTTTGCACCTTAATGGTTGAGCCTTTTAGCGTAACATCCGGATGAAGCTCATTCAGTGCATCGAAAGAAGACTGATCAAGCTTTTGCTGGAAAGTGGCGGATGCCCTCTTAATCCAAGGGTGTATACGGAATAATTCCCGTTGGAATATCTTTTCGTTGTATTCGTATAGGAGCTGGTGAATGCGGTCCTTCCACTGCTTCGGATGCTTCAGTAAATCTTTTTGATGATGGTTCAGGGGCGACATGCGATTATCTTTCCTCCAGCCTTGAAGCGATTCAACACTGTACTGCTCTCCCAGCATATAAAAAACGAAGGTCTCATCAGGAATTGAACAAATAAACTCGATAGCTTCCTCAGTAGAGGACTCATTAAGCTTGTATTCGTTGCGGATGTTCATGAGATACAACCACTCATAGGTCAACAGTCCAATCATGCGAATATCAGAGACCATCTCTTTTGAAAGTGATGCCTCTACCTCCATCGCCCACTTCCCGCGATAAGGATGATGAACCGGATTACACAGCACATGCAAACTCGCCACCAATTCATTAAATGGTGAAAACACAATTTCAATCCCCATAAGAACCCCACCTTTAACTGATTCGTTATTTACCTAATCAAATTCTACAAATGGATAAATTAAACATAATTTACGGTATGTGGAGATATCTGTCAAGAGTGATTTGAGGGACGGACCTTGGGGGAGAGTTTTTGTGGAAGTGGGTTTGTCGCCATTTCCATAAAATAGAAATATACGCGATTACTATTGAAAATAACGAAATTATTGAAATTATGACGCAATTACCAAGAAAACGACGCAATATACTTATAAATGACGCAATTGCATACCAAAATGAAGCAATTATCTCCAAGAACTCTATATAAAGCTTTGCCTATACCTTCTAATGGACCCATCAGACCCTTTTAATAAGGTTTAAGTGCCTTTTCAGAGCCCTACGAATGAAATTACATCATATTTACTTTACTAAAGGCTACTTCCCTCACTTTTCAACGCCCGTTCAATCCACATCCTCGCAAAAGAAACAACCATCTTCTACCGTAATTCACTACTTAAAGGATATTGAGGGACGGACCTTGGAATTCGATTGAAGAAATGGTGTGGTTATGAGGATTGGAAGTGGTCGATGGGGCTTGAGGAAGGTCCGTCCCTCTTTAAACACGCAAAAAAAAACCCCCGTCAGGTATCAAGCCCGACGGAGGTCCGTCCCTCAATTAAGGTAATTCAGTTGTACCCATGAGGTAGCGGTCGCATTCGCGGGCTGCTTCACGGCCTTCGTTGATTGCCCAGACGATAAGGCTTTGGCCCCGGCGCATGTCTCCTGCAGCGAAGACACCATCGACGTTGGTCAGGTATTTGCCGTACTCTGCTTTCACCGTTGAATTGGTGTTTGTTTCGACATCAAGCTCTTTGATTAGGTCTTGTTCCGGACCACTGAATCCGATTGCCAGAAGGACAAGATCAGCTGGCCATACTTTTTCCGTTCCGGGAATTTCATCACGGATTTTGTTTCCATCTTCGTCATAACGAAGCTTTACATTAATCGTATGAACTTCCTTGATATGACCATGCTCGTCACCGACAAACTTCTTGGTCATGACAGCATACGCGCGTGGATCTTCTCCAAGTACTTCTGCTGCTTCTTTTTGACCGTACTCCACCCGGTGAATGACCGGGTATTGCGGCCAAGGGTTGCCGACTTCATCACGCATGGCGCCCTTTTTATCATAGATATCAAACTGAGTGAGGCTTTTACAGTTATGTCTTACCGAAGTGGCCAAACAGTCTGTTCCTGTGTCCCCGCCACCGATGACGATGACGTTTTTCCCTTCAGCAGAAATATAATTTCCGTCTTCCAGGTTGGAATCCAATAAGCTTTTTGTATTCGCATGAAGGAATTCCATTGCGTAGTGAACGCCTTTCAAATCCCGCCCATCCACTTGTATGTCACGATGAACGGCGGCTCCTCCGCAAAGTATTACCGCATCAAAGTTTTCACGCAGGTTTTCGACTGTGTAGTCTTTCCCGACCTCCGTATTCGTAACGAATTCAATGCCCTCTTCTTCTAGAATATCGACTCGGCGCTTAACGACTGAATAAGGCAATTTCATTTCTGGAATGCCATACGTTAATAATCCGCCTACACGATCATTCTTTTCAAAAACGGTCACAAGATGACCTGCTTTATTCAATTGAGCAGCTGAGGCCAATCCTGCAGGACCTGATCCCACGACCGCCACCCTTTTACCGGTGCGGTATTCGGGTGGTTCCGGAATGACCCAGCCTTCTTCAAACCCCTTTTCGATGATCGAGCGTTCCACGGTTCTAATCGCAACAGGCGGCTCGTTGATTCCGAGTACGCATGCTCCCTCACATGGTGCAGGACAAGCAAAACCGGTGAATTCGGGAAAGTTGTTCATCTGATGCTCGCGCTTAAGGGCTTCTTTCCATTGTCCCTGGTACACAAGATCGTTCCATTCCGGTATTAAGTGATAAACAGGGCAACCCGTTGTTGCTCCGTTGATTTCCATTCCAGACTGACAGGTAGGAACGCCGCAATCCATACAGCGCGCCCCCTGTTTTTTGACTTCTTCTTCCGAAAGAGGAGAGGTGTAGTCGTTCCAATCCTTCGTTCGTTCAGCTGGATTTCTTTCATCCAATGTTTGTCTTTTATATTCCATGAATCCAGTTGGTTTTCCCATAATATCCCCCTCCCTCTTTATTTCGCTGGTTCTAACACTTTTTTCTCTGCTTTTGTACCTTCTTCAAATGCTGCCATTTCGGCATCGAATTTCTCTAATCCACTATTTTCAAGCTCACTGATCCGTTCTCTCATCTTGAGGTACGATTTCGGAATCACGCGTACAAATTTTGACACATAGGAATCCCAGTTCGCTAAAATCTTCTTACCGTTGTTACTGTTTGTATAATGAACGTATTTCTCGATCATGTCGTATACATCTTTCATTTCTTCCGGATCAAATAATGGTTGAACAAGTACCAGTTCCTGATTACATCTTGATCGGAAGTTTTCATCCTCATCCAGTACATAGGCGACTCCACCTGACATACCGGCTGCAAAGTTTCTGCCTGTAAGACCGAGTACAACCACTTTCCCACCTGTCATATATTCACATCCGTGATCGCCAACACTTTCAACGACTACCTGCGCTCCACTGTTTCGGACACAGAAGCGCTCGCCTGCCACTCCGTAAATATATGCTTCTCCACCTGATGCCCCGTAGAAGGAAACGTTACCGATGATCGTGTTTCGTTCAGGAATGAACGTAGCAGTCGGATCAGGATGAACGATGATTTTCCCGCCTGATAAACCTTTTCCTACGAAGTCATTTGAATCACCGACAAGTCTCAGCGTCAGACCTTTTGGAATAAAGGCACCGAAGCTTTGTCCTGCAGATCCTTTAAACGTCAAGCGGATAGTATCTTCTGGTAAGCCTTCTGCGCCGTAACGTTTTGTAATTTCGCTACCAAGCATCGTGCCGGTTACACGGTGAATGTTCCGGATCGCTGTCGTCCATTCAACCGGTTCCCCCTTTTCAATCGCTTGGCGGCAGCGGGGAATCAGCTCTTGATAATCCAGTGTTTTCTCTAGTTCGTGATCCTGTTTTCTTGTCGCATAGCGTCCCACCTTCTCAGGCACATCCGGCTGATGCAGAAGAGCAGAGAGGTCGATTCCTTTCCCTTTCCAATGATCGATTGCTTCGTTTGCTTCAAGGATATCGGTTCTACCGATCATTTCATTGATCGTTCTGAAACCAAGTTGAGCCATAAGCTCTCTTGTTTCCTGGGCAACAAAACGCATGAAATTCGCTACATGCTCAGGGTCACCTGTGTATTTTTTACGTAACTCAGGATCTTGAGTAGCAATACCGACTGGACATGTATTCATATGACAAACCCGCATCATGACACATCCAAGGACAACAAGTGGTGCAGTCGAGAATCCATACTCTTCCGCTCCTAGAAGCGATGCAACAACAACATCCCGGCCCGTCATCATTTTCCCATCAGTCTCGACGACAATCCGGTCACGAAGACGATTCAGTAACAGGGTCTGATGAGCTTCGGCAAGACCGATTTCCCATGGCAATCCTGTATGTTTCAGACTAGTTCTCGGGGCAGCACCTGTTCCTCCGTCATATCCACTGATTAACACAACATCCGCGCGGCCTTTTGCCACACCTGCAGCAATGGTTCCAACCCCCACAGCTGATACCAGCTTCACGCTGATGCGGGCTTGCGGATTTGCATTCTTCAGGTTATAAATCAGCTCGGCAAGGTCTTCAATCGAATAAATATCATGATGAGGCGGTGGTGAAATCAATTCCACTCCAGGGGTAGATCCCCGCACTTCAGCAACCCAAGGATATACTTTTTTGCCTGGGAGATGTCCACCTTCACCAGGTTTTGCTCCTTGTGCAACCTTGATTTGTATTTCGTCCGCATTTACCAGGTAATGGCTTGTTACACCGAAGCGTCCTGACGCTACTTGCTTGATTGAGCTGCGCCTTGAATCCCCATTTTCGTCCGGGGTGAAGCGGCTTGGATGTTCCCCACCTTCTCCTGAGTTGCTCCGTCCGCCTATTTTATTCATGGCAATCGCTAATGCTTCATGGGCTTCCTGACTGATGGAGCCGAATGACATGGCACCGGTCTTAAAACGGCGACAGATTTCTTCCACTGACTCTACCTCTTCAATCGGGATAGGCTTCGTTTCTTTAAACGAAAGAAGTCCGCGCAGAGATTGCAGGTTCTGCTTTTCATCTGTCAGCATGTTGGAATATTTTTTGAACAACTCATAATTATTCGTACGGCATGCATGTTGAAGAGTGTGAATCGTACTAGGATTGTACGCATGATCCTCTCCATTTTTACGATATTGGAATTCGTCTCCGGATTCTAATGTACTTTGATTGTCTTTCCGGTCATTGAATGCTTTTCTATGTCTCAAGAGCACTTCTTTTTCGATGATATCCATTCCGATTCCGCCGAGTCTTGACGCTGTACGGGTAAAATATTTATCAATTACATCTTTATGAATGCCTACCGCTTCAAATATTTGCGCTCCACGGTAGCTTTGAATCGTCGAGATTCCCATTTTAGATAAAACCTTGATGACACCGTCAGTCCCTGATTTCACGAAGCTTTGCACAGCTTTCTCGTAAGTGGTGTCCTGCAGCTCGCCTTTATCGATCAGATCACGCAAGGTTTCATAGGCTAAATACGGATTGATCGCTTCTGCACCATATCCAAGCAGCGTTGCAAAATGGTGAACCTCCCTTGGTTCCCCTGACTCTAAAAGAATGCTGACGGTCGTACGGGTTCCTTGGCGAATTAAGTGATGATGCAGTCCTGAAACGGCAAGGAGAGCTGGAATGGCTGCCTTATCCTTCACAACTCCACGGTCAGATAAAATAAGGAGTGTCGCACCGTCTTCAACAGCCTGGTCAGCTCTTTCATACAGAGCATCCAGGGTGCTTTCAAGCTGATTTCCATCATCGGTTACATCAAATAAAATCGATAAAGTAACAGCTTTGAAGCCCTCTTCGTTTTGATGACGAAGCTTTTCAAGCTCTTCCCCGGTTAGAATCGGTGTCTTTAAATGGATATGCCTGCAGCTTTCAGGACCCGGGTTAACCAGGTTACCTTCTGCTCCAATCGTTGTTCCCACAGATGTAATGATCTGTTCTCGAATCGCATCGATCGGCGGGTTTGTCACTTGAGCAAATAGTTGTTTGAAGTAGTTATAAAGAAGTTGCGGCTTTTTCGATAATACAGCAAGAGGTGAATCATATCCCATGGAACCAACCGGGTCTTTTCCATCTGTAACCATCGGCTTGATGATTTTGTTTAATTCCTCTGTTGTGTAGCCAAATGCCTGTTGCTGCATGAGAACTTCTTCTGAATCCAGTTGAACCACTTCCTGGGTCGTTTCAGGCAAATCTTCAAGCTCAAACTTATTGTTATCCAACCAATGTCTGTATGGTTGTTCGGAAGCAACCCGCAACTTGATCTCTTCGTCCGGAATGATTCTACCTTTTTCAAGGTCCACCAACAACATTTTCCCCGGTTGTAATCGGTCTTTGTACACAATATCATCGGCAAAAATATCAAGGGCCCCAACTTCAGAACCAAGAACGATCATGCCGCCCTTTGTCACGTAGTAGCGGGCAGGTCGAAGTCCATTTCGGTCCAGGCAAGCGCCAATCTGTTTTCCATCTGTAAACACAAGGGCTGCAGGTCCGTCCCATGGCTCCATCAAACAGCTATGATATTCGTAGAAGTCCTTTTTCTTAGGGTGGATCGTGTCATCATTTTCCCATGGCTCCGGTACCATCATCATAGCCGTATGGGCAAGGGATCTACCTGATAAATGAAGGAATTCAAAGCAGTTATCAAACATGGAGGAGTCACTGCCTGTCTCATCAATGACGGGTAGTATCTTTTTCAGGTCCTCTTCTTTGAAAGCACTTGAATGACAAAGCTTCTCACGGGCGCGCATCCAGTTCACATTTCCACGGAGCGTATTGAATTCTCCATTATGAATCGTATAACGGTTTGGGTGAGACCGTTGCCAGCTTGGGAAAGTGTTTGTACTAAAGCGGGAATGTACAAGGGCTAAAGCTGACCGGAACTCAGGATGGTTGAGGTCAATATAAAAAGAATCGAGTTGTTCCGGAATGAGCATCCCTTTGTATACTATGGTCGTGGAAGACAAACTGCAAAGGTAAACATCCTCTTGTCCCTCGACGGTTGCGACTTCCTGTTCAATCCGCTTCCGGATCACATATAGCTTTCGCTCGAAATCCATCCGGGATTGTATGTCTTCCGATACGCCAATGAAGACCTGGCGGATGAACGGTTTTGACTTCGATGCAACTTTCCCTACAAAGGAATCATTGAGTGGAACAGGTCTCCAGCCAAGTGTCTTCTGACCTTCTTCTTCAATGATGCGTTCGAAGATTTCTTTACTCTTCATGCGCTTCTCATAATTTTCAGGAAGGAATACCATCCCGATCCCATATTCTCCTTTTCGGGGAAGGATGATGTCTTCTTTCTCACATTGCTTTTTGAAGAAATGATGAGGGATTTGAGTAAGGATACCTGCACCGTCCCCAGTACTTGTATCTGCAGATTGTCCTCCGCGGTGCTCTAAGTTACATAAAATATTAATGGCATTTTGAACGATGTTGTGACTCTTCGTCCCATCAATATTTGCAATCATTCCAATTCCACATGCTTCATGTTCTTGCGCAGGATCATACATTCCTTGCGCTACAGGAAGATTCGTTTTCATCCAATGTCCTCCTCTACCAAACTTGTATATTTTTTGAATAATTAACCGGTTAATTAAATTTTCTTAATTTTCGTTAGTATATCATGAAATTTAGAAAAAACGAAAAATTAAGTTAATGGAAAAAGAGGTTATTTTCCAAATATATATGTAATATAATGAATAAACGTTGATATATAAATGTTTGTTTTGACTTAATATTCAGAATCTTTAAAAGCTTGATGTAATCACAAAGAAATCGCTTACAAAAAATCACTCACTGGAACATTTTTCACCAAAATCCAACATGAATTTTCATGCAAAATGTTAACTAAAAAAATTTTTTTGCTCCTTGAATTTCAGCTGCTTAAACTCTTCTTCTTTTCCCTTCAATACCAAAATCCAAACCAAAAGAAGAGGGACGGACCTCCGAAAATCCCGGAGGTCCGTCCCTCTTCTTCACTACTTATTCGCTTCTTTTAATGCTTCGCTTTCAACCAGGTTCATGAAATCAATGACGACTTTGTTGTTGTTTTTTTCCCCGCCCAGTTTTAATAAGACTTTTCCCAGGAAGTTCACTCCTCTGTTTTCGCCTTTATAGATGAATCTGGTTTGGCTGTCGTCTATTTTGTGAAGGGTGAATTCGGCTTCGATTTCGAATGCTTTGGCGAGTGTGAAACCGATTTTATTGTGTTTCTTCTCAGGGGTGTTCTCATACTCGAGGTCTTCTACAATATACGTCTCGATTCGTTTCCCCTCTTTGTATTTCTGTTGGTAAGTGGATCCTACTACGCCTTCCTTTTGTTCCAGTATCTTGTTTTCAACGACGTTCGGCATAATTCGTTGAATGTTCTCAATCTCAAACAAATGCCAAATCGTTTCTATATTGACTGGAATGATCCGTTCTTCATGCCATTTAATCATTCTTATCCTCTCCTATTCCCATCTCGAAGAAATCATCCATTTCTTCGATCACTGTTTGTATTCGCTGAATTTCCGCTTCTAAATCCCGTTTCTTCGCACGTATCAATTGTTCCAAATTCTCAAAGGACTCGTCATTTACAACGGTTAACATTTCTTGAATGGAAAAGTTAAATCTCCTTAAGTAGACCAATAATCGTCCCACTAGGTAGGATCCATTATCATAATAGCGATAGTTGTTTGCAGGATCGATATACACAGGTTCCAGCAATTTGATCTCAGCGTAATAACGCAGTGTTTCCTTACTCAGTCCTGTCATCTTGGAAAACTCGCTCACCTTGTACATTCTTTCCACCTCACACCTAAATCATAAACCATGTGGTGCACCACACGGTCAATCCCTTTCTATCAAATGATTTCCCGACCCTATCTTTGTAAACTGAGGTTTTCATGAACTGATATGCTTCCTTTGATAAATTCCTTCACTTCTTCGCATGCCTCTTCAATAGAAGACGCTTTTATCGTCACCTTTTTATCTCCAGGATACTGACTCGCAGTATGGTAGTATCTTGGATCATAATAGTATTCCAATAAAAGCTCTAAAATCCGCTTATAGTTCTTCTCTTTCAGCTCGTCCTCTATTTGATTGGCAATCGGGCTATGTATTCGTCTCTTGATACACCTAAACGCTTCTGCAAATTCATCATGATGCTCATGTAAACGGTATTCATTTAAAATATGATTGACTCTCTCTTCCATTGGCATCTCAATAAAGATATGGAAACCGCTCTCTTTTTTCTTTACTAAAAAGTCAGGGAGAAGCAGCTTTCCGATCCGTTTGCTTTCTGCTTCAAATAATATTATGGGAGATTCCTGAAGCTCCATCAGGTCTTTAAGCAGAAGGGAATCAAAGATTTTCTGATTGCGTGGTGTCAATCCGATTTGTCCAAAAATGGAGCCTCGATGGTTGGCTAACGTTTCAATATCCAAGACCGGGTACCCTTCATTTTGAAGCTGTTTCAGAATGGCTGTTTTGCCAATTCCGGTTCCACCGTTTAACACAAAGGCTTGAGGTTTCACCTCGAAAGTCACCAGTTCATTCAACACCCAGTGACGATACGCCCTGACTCCTCCTTGAATACGGGATGTTTTCACACCCATCAAATCCAGGAAGGTGGCAGCCGCTTTGCTTCGCATACCACCCCGCCAGCAGAAAACCACAATCTCACCACCCAGTTTCTTAAACTCTTGTATAAACTCCGGGAGTTTTCGTGAGAAGATTTCCAGCCCCCGTTCCGTTGCCCTCTCTTTGCTTACTTGCTTATATAGAGTCCCGACTTCTGCTCTCTCTTCATCATTGAAGACCGGTATGTTTATACTGCCTGGAATCGTCATTTCCCTGTATTCAGAAGGAGATCTCACATCTACGAATGTATAGTTATTGACATCACATCGATCTATCGTTATATCCTTGAACATTTCATCCACTCTCCTCTTCACTTCTAACTTCTATTTTACCACCACTCCAACCCGATTGTTCGCAACATTCTGTAATCATTCTTTCCCTTTCTTTTCTTTTTAGAACTATTTATCTAGTCAAATCCTCCCTCTTATCGATAGAATATTCAGTTTTTTACCTCGTTGGTACTATATACCATATTAACGCAACACTTTATAATGAAAATAGAAATATTATTTCACATTTTTTTATAATTTCGTGAAGTATAATTTCAGTAAAATGAAAACGGTTTCTTTTATAAGAAATCAGTTAATGAAAGCGGGGGATTTGTTGATGAAAGCAGTAAAGTACATGATCATGGCCGTCTTGTTGTTCTCGCTTGCTCTTCCTTTTTCTACAGGAAAAGCAAAAGCTTCGGAAACTCAGGCGCCCAAACATGAAATGCGTGCAGCATGGATTGCAACGGTTCAAAACATCGATGTGAAAGCCGGAATGGACAAGCAGGAGTATACGGATTGGGTGGAAGAGACCCTTGATGAACTGAAAGAGTTGAAGTTTAATACGGTCATCTATCAGGTGAAACCTACTGTTGATGCCTTTTATCCTTCTGAACTGGCTCCCTGGTCTCAGTACATTACAGGTGACAAACAAGGAACGGATCCGGGATATGATCCACTTCAGGTTATGATCGATGAATCTCATAAGCGCGGAATCGAGGTTCATGCATGGGTGAACCCTTATCGAATCACGATGCCAAATCAAACGATCGAGTCACTTGCAGATAATAACGTAGCCAAGCTTCATCCTGAATGGGTAGTGAAATATGGCAAACAATATTATTTAGACCCGGGTATACCTGAAGTACAGGAATACTTGATTGATACAGTTGAAGAATTAGTGAGTCATTATAATATCGAAGCCGTTCACATGGACGATTACTTTTATCCTTACCGAATTGCAGGAGAAACCTTCCCAGATCAAGATACATACGAGAAATATGGTAACTCTTTTGACGATATTGAAGATTGGAGACGAAATAACGTTGATGTACTAGTAGCTGACATCAATTCAGCCATTAAAGACATTAAAGAATGGGTACAATTCGGGATTTCCCCATTTGGAGTATGGAGAAACATTGCTGATGACCCGACTGGAAGCGATACACAAGCGGGACAAACGAATTATGACGATCTGTATGCAGACACGCGTCAATGGATCAAGGATGGAAGCATTGACTATATTACCCCTCAAATCTATTGGTCCAGGAATCTGGCTGTTGCCAACTACTCCGTTCTATTAGATTGGTGGAGTCAGGAAGTGAATGAGTATGCGTACAATCATCCTGTTAATCTTTATATAGGGATGGCTGACTATAAAGTAGGGGACAATTTTGACCAGGAATGGTTCAATCCATACGAGCTTCCAGAACAAATAATGGACAACCGTGAAAATGGAACGCCACTTGGGCAAATGCATTTCTCTCTCAAACAAATATTTGAAAACCCGCTTGGTTACGCCGATATTATACGTAACGAGGTTTACACCGAGCATGCTTTAACCCCTGCCACTCCTTGGAACAATGAAACACTTCCAAAGAAACCGAACAAGGTGAAAGCAGATAAACATAAAGAAGGTATCACGATAAAGATAGATGATAAGAAGCATACCGATGCAAGGAAATATGTCATCTATCGCTTTGATGGCGTAAAAGAAGGAGATTACGAGAATCCAGCTAACATTGTGGATGTCGTGTATTCTCAAGAAGGGCTTACAACATATGAAGATACTTCAGCTGAAGAAGCTGGAATGTACACATATGGAGTTACCTCCGTTTCTCCCACAGGTGTGGAAAGTAAGGATGCCAAAACAGTACGGGTAAGAGTACGATAATGATAGAAAGAGAGTTTCTCCGCTATGGAGAAACTCTCTTTTTTACTTCAACTGCATTTCCTTTACCTTTTGCCTGATATGGTCCGGCCACCATGCCCCACATTCTTCCGAAACCACACAGGCAGCACATTTTTCCAAGTCGTACACCATCATACCCTGAATGGGCGGAGAATAGAGATGGAGGGTCACCAGGTCTTCCCCTCTCCCTTTCTTCATTTTGTGAACACCTTTTTTCGGTGCAAAAAAGAAAGAACCTTCCCTATATTCGCGATCAAATATCTCCTGTGGAAGCTGGTTCTCTTTTACTTCAAAGATTGTATTGACTGAAGTCCCGCTCAGAACTTGGATCCATCCCCTTGAGTCCCCATGATCATGTGGAGCACATTCCATGTCGGACCAATTCATCACCAGAAGCTCTGCTACTTCATTTTGATAAAGGAGCTTTCGATAATATGGCTTACCCCCCGGAGACTGTAAGTATGGCTGTAAATCATCGAGACTTATTTGAAGAGACTGCAAGACTTCTTTAAGGTCTTTCGTGGAAGGGGTGGTCAATTCATCCAATCTATCCATTATCCGTTCCCTTAAGGTCACCGCGATTCCTCCCTGTGTTATCGTTTCCTCCATAGAAACCGATGGAAAACAGAAATCAACTGGCCGTTTACAATCACGACCCCTATTATAATTATGACTCCACCCAGTATCGTTATGAAAAAAATCTTCTCGTGCAGGAGAAGGATTGCCGCAATGAGTGTGGTAACGGGCTCTAAATAGAGAAACATCGACACCTTTGACGCATCTAATACCTCAAGTGCTCTTCCCCAGTACCAGTACGCAATACCTGATACAAATACACCGAGGAACATCAAGTGGGCCCATTCCACATTGGATAGAAGAGAAATGCCTTCCCAGCCCCGGTTTCGGATAAGAAAAGGGATGGTTAAGCTGAAACCCAGTAGACTCATATAAAAGGTGATGACGAGGGATGGCAGCTCGATACGTAGTTTTTTCAGCAACACTGAGTAAATGGCCCAATTTAAGGTACTGAGGATCATCAGGATATAACCGATGTTAACGGCAAATCCGATAGACTGCCCGCTCCTCGCTGTGGTCACCATCAGAACGCCAGTAATTGCTATAATCATTCCTAGCGCTTTTGGTACTGTCATTTTTTCATGTAAAAAAATCATGGAGAGTATTACGGTGAATACGGGAGAAAATGAAATCATCCAGCCTGCGGATGATGCATCAATTGTAAGGAGGGCCGTCGCCTGGATCACCTGATGAACGAAGACGCCAAGTACCCCCAACACTATCAGGTGAGGGATATATCTGATCGGAATGGTGAGTCGATAACTTTTTAAAAGTAAGAGCAAGAGCAGAAACAGAGCTCCGATCGCAAACCGGAGAACGAGCAGTGTATACGGGTCGAGGGTGTCCAACACTGCTTTCGTTGATACAAATGATATGCCCCAAAAGCTGATTGACATCGTGGCATATAATGAGGCGGCAATCTTTGTTTTAACTGGAATCATAGGCGTGGTATCCTTTCGGAAAAGGGTCTTTGTATCATGGTATGCTCGTCCGGGGGAAAGATGTGGGGATTGTGGTGGAATTTGGTGTGGGTTGGATGAGTTAGGCGGTCTTGAAAAATTAATTTGGGAAGGTGAAAATAAGTTGGATCCTGCCCCGCTTGAGCATCGCTTATCGATCCAAAGTCGATGATATATCCTTAAAGTCGTTAATAAACATGCCAAACGCGATAATATATCCTTAAAGTCGATAATATCTCTACCAAAATTACTTCCAACCCCCATTCTACTCGACAATCCACACAAAAAAAGTGCCCCAAATCACAATTTGAGACACTCTCCTAACTTAACTATGGCTAAATCGCTCACGAAACTGCGGTAAATACTCTTTATGTACCTCAAGCATTTCATCCAGCAGTAGCTTCGCCTTCACATCACTCGTCACCAACGGATTGATCGTCATGGCAAGCATCGCTTTCTCATAGGACCCTGTTACCGATGCTTCCGCAGCAACCCGTTCAAATGATTTAATTTGATGAACAAGTCCACTCACAGCCACCGGCAGCTCACCGACTACAATCGGCTTAGGACCAGATTTTGTAACGACGCAGTTCACTTCCACAGCAGATCCACGTGGTAGATCACTGATCGCTCCGTCATTGCGGACATTCAGGGTTTGAATGTCACAGCGATCATTATAAATGGATGAGATGAGATTACAAGCCGCATCGCTGTAATAAGCCCCTCCCCTTTGTTCAAGCTGTGGAGGCTTGATATCTAGGTTTTCATCCTTGTAAAGTTCAAAAAGTTCATTTTCTAATTGCTGAACCACTTCTGCCCTGGTGGTCCCCGTCTTGAATTCTTCTAGCTGCTTTTCTAAAATATCACTTGTTTTATAAAAATAACGGTGATAGGGACATGGGATGATTCCTAGGCTCTTACTGAACTCCGGTTCCCATGGAAGCGGCGCAATATTCCTCATGCTGACCTGCTTGTCAGGGTTACTCATCATTTCCAGAACGTCCTCTAAAACTGACTCACCGTCCACCAAAACATCCAATCCGTACACCATATGATTCAATCCTGCGAAATCGATATGGAGTCGTTCTACCTCCACATTTAGAAGCTTGGCCAGTGTCATTCTCGTATTAATGGGAAGATTACATACGCCTATGACCTTAGGATGTGACCCGTAACGCAATAAAGCCTCTGTCACCATACCTGCAGGATTCGTAAAATTGATCAACCAGGCGTCCGGGCAAAGCTCCTGCATTTCATCAGCGATTTCAAGCAGAACAGGAATCGTCCTCATTCCCTTGAACAATCCCCCGGCTCCATTCGTTTCCTGGCCGATCATCCCGTACTTGATTGGAAGCCTCTCATCTTGAATTCTCGCTTTTAGTTGTCCGACTCTCATTTGAGTCGTGACAAAATCAGCATCTGCGAGCGCTTCTTTCCGGTCCAGTGTAAGGTGAATTCCCATGGGAACCCCAGCTTTTTCTACCATTCTTTTCGCTAAATTCCCGACTATAGTAAGTTTTTCTTTCCCTGCTTCAATATCCACCAGCCACAGCTCACTCACTGGAAGCTCATCATAACGCTTGATCAGTCCTTCAACGAACTCGGGAGTATAGCTTGAACCCCCGCCGATCGTAACAACCTTGATTCCTTTTTTCATTGTGAATGCCTCCCCGAGATTACTTTGCAACAAAGGCCAAAATAAAGCTTATTAAGAAACTTACAACTACTGCTAATAAAACGCGCTTCCTTTTAACAGAAGCATCCTCAACGGGACCTTCAATTTTCAAAAGAACAAATGAAAGTCCAATCGAAGCCGAAATCCCTGTTGCTAAAAATACGCTCCAATCCTTTGCGAGTCCCGCACTCATCAAAGGTTTGGAAAGAAGTAAAAGTCCGATGGATACGGAGATTAGAAGAACAAACACACTTCTAAAACCGATTCTCTTCGGGACAACCGTTTCTGTCATTTGAATCACTCCTAATGCTAATGAAGAAGTGGGAATCCTAGGACCCCCACTTCTGCTTTTTGATATGATCGTATTTTGCTGGAGGCAAAGCCCCTCCGCTTTTCTACTTGTCCAGCTACGGGGCTTAGAGGCTCGAGGTCATAAGCTAATCCGTCAAGAAGGTTAAACTGCAACCTTCATGCCGGCTTAGCTTATGCTTGTCGCCTCTGGGCAAAGCCCCTCCGCTTTTCTACGCCGCTTGTTGCTCGTTTTCTTCCATTTTTAACATTTTTTTATCGTACATCTTTAAGAATGGGAAGTAGATTGCGAAGGAAATTCCGATATTGATCAGAACCATGACGATCGCTCTCCAGTCACCACCGGTTGCCAGGTAAGCTCCTATCGGTGCAGGAAGAGTCCATGGCGGCATGATGTAAGTTGGTGACACTAATCCGACTGTCGTTGCCACATACGAAATTGTTGCCGTTATTAAAGGGACCGTGATGAAAGGTATGATTAGTATCGGATTCAATACGATTGGAGCTCCAAAGATGATAGGCTCATTAATATTGAATACACCTGGAACTAGACATGTTTTCCCCAGTGCTTTCAAGTATTTCGAACGTGCAAAGAAGACCATAGCAAGAACCAATCCAAGAGTTGCTCCCGATCCACCAATCCAAATGAACCACTGATAGAACGTTTCTGGAGCGATATGTGGAATCGGATTGCCACTGGCAACAGCATCAGCATTGTTCACAAGGAATACTTCCCAAAGCGGACGTGCTACCGTTCCTACAACTGATACACCATGAATTCCGAATGACCAGAAGAAATCTATAAGGAATACTGGAACCAATACTCCGAAAATACTGTCACCTGCTGTAACCAATGGAGCAACAGCGACACCGACTATATGATGGAGGTCGACTCCAGCTAAAACTGTGATGGATGAAACCAAAATGATAACAATCGCTACAGGAATAAGTGCTTCAAAGCTTCTTGATACAGATGCCGGTACTTGCTCTGGCATTTTGATCGTAATGTTTTTCGTTTTACAGAACCGCAAAATTTCAACTGCCAGAATCGAGACGACCATGGCGACGAACAATCCGTGACCCCCAAGGTTCGTCATTGGCAGGACCCAGCCTTCTCCGTCCATTACTTTAGGTGTAATCGTTAGTAGAAGTGCTGCCACTGAAATTTGTGCACCGGATAATGGATCCAGGTTATAGCTTTTCGAGAGGTTGTATCCTATCCCGAAGGCTATATAGAGTGACATGATAAACATGGTCAGTCGATAAGGAATCAGGATTTCGACGATGTTGTCAGCGGCCCACTGTTTGATGTCTCCGAATATTCCGCCATCAGGAAGCGGTGGAAAAGCCAAGATCAGGAAAAATGAACCGACGATAATAAATGGCAGTGCTGAAATAACCCCATCCCGGATTGCTTGCAAATGCCTTTGTTCAGAGAGCCGGGCCATTGGACCTGACAAGTTGTTCTCTAGAAAATTCACAAACTTTTGCATGTTTGTACCCCCTTGTTTCCTATTAAATTAGTTGGTTAATTCTTTTACTGTTTTCAGTAAAGTAGGACCACCAAGTGGCGTGTACGCTTGTGGAGGAATCGGACCACAAGGAACATTCGCTTCATCAGCGGCTTTTTTCACTTGATCAAAACGGTGTCTGATTTGCGGTGCTACCATACAAACATCCCATCCCTTGGATATCTCCTCGGATACTTCACCAGTACCGATTGCATGGACTTCCATCTCAATCCCTGCTTTGTCCCCTTCTTTTTTCAGTGCATTCACGACAATTGCGCTGGACATTCCACCTGAACATACGAATAATACTCTCATTTCTACTCTTCCTCCTCTTTCATCCTTTGAACTACTTCATGTGTATGAATAATTTGCTCGTAAACGCCATGTCCTTTTTTCATGCATAAAGCGACGAATAAAGCATCAATCACAACGAGTTGAGCAATTCTTGCCGTCATGGTCCCGATTCTGATATTGTGTTCTTCCTCGGAAATCGTCAAGACGATATCAGCGAGCTTTCTTGCCGGGGATTTCCCATGCTGTGTCAATAGAACGATAGTGGCCCCTTTTTCTTGAGCTACGTTCATGAGCCTCAGTATTTCCTTTGTCTGACCCGATGTGGAGACGACGAAGAGAACGTCTCTCTCGGTTAAGTTTGCGGCCATCATCATTTGCACATGGATATCACTTGCTTGAAATGCGAGATAGTTCAGTCGTAACAGCTTTTGCGTAAAGTCCTCCGCTACTACAGCAGAACCGCCTACTCCATACAGGTATACCCTTTCAGCTTTATGGAACGCGTTCACAGCCCGATCCAGTTCATCTATGGAAAAAAGCTTTTCCGTGTTCTTGATCGCTTGATAGGTGTTCACCAGTACTTTGTTGAATACGGTTTCAATATTATCTTCAAAATGGAGGAGTGTATTGATGTCATGACTCTTTGTTTCTTCACTATTCGTGCTTTTGGCCAGTTCGATCTTCAGACCGCTGAAACTATTGATTCCGATTCGTTTGCAGAACCGGATGATGGCCGCTTCACTGCTCCCGCATGATTGTGAGAGTTGCTTTGTAGTCATTTCCATTACTTTCTCAGGAAACTCCAACACATATTGAGCAACCGCAATTTCAGACGGGGTGTAGCTCTCCATCTGACTTTTGATGTGTTTTAAAACTTGAAATTCCGTCATAGTCACCTCCAAAAAAATGATTGTCTTGAAAAGGCTTTCAGTTTAATATGATTATATGCGATAATGAAATTAAATTTCAATATTATTTTAAAATATTTAAACTTTTATTTTACTATTCTAGTAGAAACCAGTTCTAAACAGGAATGAGGAGGAATACACAATGGCAGAGGTACGCAACGTAGAAATGGAGATTTTTGAAATTATATCAAACGGCGGGAATGCCAAAAGCACCGCATATGAGGCACTGGCTAAGGCACATGAAGGTAAGTTTGATGAAGCTGAAGAGATGCTGAAAACAGCACATGCTGAACTGAACAAAGCTCACAAAACGCAAACGAGTCTCATTCAGGCTGAAATCAATGGGGAGAATTTCGAAAAATCACTTCTGATGATTCATGCCCAGGACCACTTGATGACCTCTATCAGTGAAATCTCGTTGATCGAACAAATGATTCCCTTGTTAAAAAGAATAGAAAAACTTGAAAACAACTAATTCTAAGGAGGCATATCAATGAGTAAAAGACTGGGAGTTTCAATATACCCGAACCATTCCACGACCGAAATGGATAAAGAATATCTGGCACTGGCTGCGTCTTACGGTTTTAAGCGTGTGTTCACCTGTTTATTATCAGTAGAGGGTGACAAGGTTGGGATCATCTCGAATTTTAAAGAAACGATTAAGTTTGCCCGTCAAAAAAATATGGAAGTCATCGCTGACATCAGTCCACGCATTTTCAAAGAACTGAACATCTCGTATGATGATTTATCCTTTTTTGCGGATCTCGGGGCTCACGGTATCCGCCTTGATCTCGGGTATACAGGGCATGAAGAATCGATGATGTCGTATAACCCATATGATCTGAAAATTGAACTCAATATGAGTAATGCTACGAAATATATCGACAACATCATGACGTATCAACCGAATAAGGATCAATTGCTTGGATGTCATAACTTCTATCCACATCGCTACTCCGGATTATCCTATCCATTCTTTATTGAATGCAGTAGAAAGTTTAAAGACTTCGGGATGAGAACGGCTGCGTTTGTCTCTTCTTCCGATGCAACATTCGGTCCATGGCCGGTCACGGAAGGTTTGCCTACGTTAGAAATGCACCGGAACCTTCCGATCGATGTTCAGGCGAAGCACCTTTTTGCCACAGGGTTAACTGATGATGTCATTATCAGTAACGCTTATGCATCTGAACGTGAAATGCAACTGCTTAGCGAACTGAACACATCGAAGCTTACCTTTACAGTCGAAACCCATGAAACGACAACAGACTTAGAAAAGACGATTATTTTTGAAGAACCGCACTTCTATCGTGGTGACGTATCTGATTATATGATCCGCTCGACTCAAAGCCGCGTGAAATATCGTGGAAGAGAATTTGCTCCACATAATACGGCAGACATTAAACGGGGCGATATTGTGATTGAAAACGACCTATATGCCCAGTATGCAGGAGAACTTCAGATAGCGCTTCAAGATATGGAGAACTCAGGCAAAACCAATGTGGTGGGACGGATCCGCGAAGAAGAAATCTTCTTATTGGATTACCTGAAGCCTTGGGGTAAATTTGCCTTTCAAACCAAGTAAGTGGAGGTTTCTTTAAATGACTAGAGTAATAGGAATCGATGCAGGCGGGACGAAAATACAGGGACTCGTTCTTGACTTAGAGAAGAACATCCTGTTTCAAAGCTTATCCGGGCACGGTAATCCCACGGTTTCCTTTGAAGAGGCATTAACCAATCTCTCATCCGTTATTCAACAATGCCTGGATCACACTTCTTCTGAAGAGGTGTCCCATATTGTGATCGGGATGGCAGGTGCCGAGTCTGGTAATCTGGCTCATCGAATCAAGACGGAATTACAAAGGATGACTTCCCTGCCTATAATCCTTTTAAATGATGCCACCCTTGCCTATTTCAGTCTACTCGGGAATCAGAACGGTGTAATGACCATTGCGGGAACGGGTTCGATTTGTTATGGACGAAACGGGAAACAGGAAGGAACAACCGGTGGCTGGGGACATCTTCTTGGTGACGAAGGCAGTGCCTATCATATTGCGATTGAAGCATGTAAACAGATTTCTATGGAGATGGATTCCGGTAGCCCCTTTTCCCCTCTCTCACGTGACATATTAAACGAAATCGGTGCTAGTGATGGGAAGGGTTTAAAAGGGTTTATCTATTCTTCTGCCAAAGGTGAAATTGCAAAGCTTGCGAAAGTGGTTCACAAGCAAGCTGAGGATGCTAATGAAGCCGCCTTACTTATATTAAAAAAAGCAGGGGGACAGCTTGCCCGTCAGACGATTGCCTTATTGGAGAAACTACAGGTCTCATCGAAACCGGTTATCGCCTTAAAAGGAAGTGTCCTTGAACATAATTTGGTGGTTCAATCCGTTTTTAAAGAAATGATTTCAGGGAGTTTTCCAGACGCTGCCTATATCGTCGACTCAACCTCCCCTGCCACCGGGGCAGTCGATGTGACAGAAGCCATCAGGGAAGGAAGGTTGTCATATGAGTAAGTGTTTAGCCGTCGGATTAATGTCCGGTACGTCTGTGGATGGGGTGGACGCTGCCCTTGTATCCATTGAAGGCAGCGGCAAGGATACAATAGTGGAGCTCGTTCATTATTCAACTGCTCCCTTCCCTCCACAGGTCAAAAAGAAGATCTTTGACGTGATGAGTGTAACAGAATCGTCCACTCCCCTGCTTTCCAGCTTGCATTTTGAGCTTGGAGACGTGTATGCCGATGCTGTTTTAAAGGTTTGTACGGAGGCTGGCGTTTCAGTAGAAGAGTTAAACTTTATCGGATCTCACGGGCAAACGGTCTATCACCAGCCCTTCCATACGGAAGATTCGGTTCCTTCCACTCTTCAAATCGGTGAGCCGAGCGTGATTGCGTATCGAACAAACACCAGAGTCGTCTCCAATTTCCGCTCCATGGATATGGCTGCCGGTGGTGAAGGGGCACCACTTGTACCTTATACAGAATTCCTTCTCTACCGGAAAAAAGACCGGGGTAGACTTCTTCAGAATATTGGGGGCATCGGAAATGTGACCGTACTTCCTAAAGATTGCGCTCTTCAAGAAGTATTCGCGTTTGATACTGGTCCTGGGAATATGGTTATAGATGGATTATGTGAGCGACTATTCGGTCTATCTTTTGACGAGGATGGAGCGATTGCTGCGAAAGGAACGGTCCACAAAGGCGTTGCACAGAAATGGATGGAATGGGAGAAGGATTTCTTCCTTAAAGAGCCTCCAAAGTCAACGGGGCGTGAGCTTTTTGGAGAGGTATTCGTAAATCGGATCCTTGACGAGTTTGGTAGTCTTTCAAAAGAAGACCTGATTGCGACGGCAACCTTCTTTACAGCTCTGACGATTGCGGATGCATATGAGAATTTCGTTCTTCCTGAACATTCGATAAATGAAGTGATCATCGGTGGCGGCGGAAGCTATAATGGGACGCTTCTCCGTATGATGCGGGAGCTTCTTCCAGAGTTAAGAATTCTTATTCAGGAAGATATCGGTTATTCTTCCGATGCGAAAGAAGCGATTGCCTTCGCCCTACTGGCAAACGAAACACTGCATGGCAATCCAAGCAACGTACCAGGAGCAACTGGGGCAGGTAAGTCTGTCATATTAGGCACCATCACACCACGTCCCATATAAATGAAAGGCAGGTAACAGTACAAATGGACCTTCATAAGATCCTGACGGAAACAAGAAACCCTAAAACATTGGACATAGATACAATAAGCACGGAAAATATTTTAGAAAAATCAATGGTGAAGATCAAACCGTTGCATACGCTGTGGAAAAAACCATCCCTGTTGTGGCACGTTTGGTGGATGATATCGTCTCAGGTTTAGAAAATGGCGGACGTCTTCTTTATGTAGGTGCAGGCACAAGCGGACGCCTGGGCATCCTTGATGCATCAGAGTGCCCGCCTACCTTCAGCACAGATCCCGGCCAGGTGATTGGGATCATCGCGGGTGGTGAAAGAGCCATCCAGTTTCCCTTGGAAGGTGCCGAGGATGATGAAGAAGGCGGCCGCAACGAAATCGCCATCCGTAAAGTCGGTGCAAATGATGTCGTGGTAGGCATTGCTGCAAGTGGAAGAACACCTTATACGATCGGGGCTTTGAAGGAAGCAAAATCAAGAGGTGCTGTAACGGCGTCTGTTGTGTGCTCACCTCAATCCCCTATGTGTGAAGTGGCCGATCACTCAGTCGTCGCAGAAGTCGGTCCGGAAGTCGTCACAGGCTCTACGCGCATGAAAGCAGGTACAGCACAAAAACTGATCCTGAATATGCTTACAACGGCATCCATGATAAAGCTTGGCAAAGTATACAGTAACCTCATGGTCGACGTGATGCCTTCAAACGCAAAACTGAAAATCAGAGCGCGCAACATCATCATGGAAGCAGCAGACGTCTCCGAACAACAAGCAACCGAAGCCCTTGAAACATACGGCAGCGTCAAACCTGCCATCCTATCGCTTCTGACAGGTCTCGAAGAAAAAGAAGTCTACACGCTTCTCACACTTCATAAAGGCCACCTGCGCTCGGCAATCAAAGCCGCAATTAAATAACCTTATAAGAGGGACGGACCTTGACCCATCGTCAGGTATCGTCTCTTTACTCGTTTTATACCAGATTTGAA
Organism: Rossellomorea yichunensis; assembly: GCF_032337515.1. Classification (NCBI taxonomy): domain Bacteria; kingdom Bacillati; phylum Bacillota; class Bacilli; order Caryophanales; family Bacillaceae; genus Rossellomorea; species Rossellomorea yichunensis. The sequence goes on from NZ_JAVYAD010000007.1 coordinate 115,275, forward strand.
AAACATGTTAAAAAAGGTGGAAATTAGTATGATCACTCCTGACATAAAAAAACGGTTCATCGAAATCGTCGGCGACGAAAATTACCGGGATACGCCTGCGGAAAAGCTTGTCTATTCCTATGACGCAACTCCTAACTACCAATCCATGCCTGATGGGGTCATCGTCCCCCGCTCAGCAGAGGAAGTATCAGAAATCGTGAAAATATGCAATGAGCATCGCATCCCCATCGTCCCGAGGGGGTCCGGAACGAATCTCTGTGCTGGCACTTGCCCTACTGAAGGCGGACTTGTTCTCTTATTCACCCATATGAACAAGGTTCTGGAGGTGGACGAGGAGAATCTGACGGTTACCGTCCAGCCTGGTGTTGTGACCCTGGATCTTATTCATACAGTTGAAGCAAAAGGTCTATTCTATCCTCCTGACCCAAGCTCCATGAAAATCTCAACGATCGGTGGGAACATCAATGAGAACTCCGGTGGTTTGAGAGGACTGAAATATGGGGTAACCCGCGATTATGTGCTGGCATTGGAAGCCGTCCTCCCCAATGGAGACATCATCCGTACCGGGGGGAAGCTTGCGAAAGATGTTGCTGGATATGACCTGACCCGTCTATTTGTCGGATCGGAAGGAACGCTTTGTGTCATCACCGAAGCGACTTTAAAGCTTGTTCCCATGCCCGAAACGAAGCAAACAATGCTCGCCCTATATCAGGATATTGAAGCAGCGGCCAAAAGTGTTTCCAGCATCATCGCCAATCGTATCATTCCTACTACTCTTGAATTTTTAGATCAGCCCACACTTGAGGTGGTCGAGGATTTCGCCAAAATCGGCTTGCCAACCGATGTAAAAGCGGTTCTCTTGATCGAACAGGATGGTCCACCGGAATTGGTTGCACGTGACATGAAACGAATGGAAGAAGTGTGTTTACAGAACAATGCTGTATCCGTTCAATTAGCCAAAACAGAAATAGAAGCAGACGCCCTTCGTACCGCTCGTCGTTCTGCCTTATCGGCACTGGCCCGTCTCAAACCGACGACGATTTTAGAGGACGCGACAGTTCCCCGATCTGAAATCGCCAAGATGGTGAAAGCGATCAATGATATTTCCGAGCGCTATGAGTTGAAGATTTGTACCTTTGGACATGCCGGGGACGGAAACCTTCACCCGACGGTGGCGACTGACGCCCGGGATCATGATGAAATGGAACGGGTGGAAGCGGCATTCGAAGAAATCTTTGCCCATGCCATCGAATTGGGCGGCACCATCACCGGAGAACACGGTGTCGGGATGATGAAAGCCCCTTACCTCGAATGGAAACTGGGGCCTGAAGGAATCGGGGCCATGAAAATAATCAAGCAATCATTCGATCCGAACAACATTATGAATCCGAATAAAGTATTCGCGAAAGAATCAAGAAAACGTGTGGTGATTTCAAGATGACAACCCTTCTAGAAAAGCAAAAGATACAACAGGAATTTAAAAACCGCATGGATGAAGATGAACTATTGAATTGTATGAGATGCGGTTTCTGTCTCCCTTCCTGCCCTACGTATATTGAGTCAGGATTTAAAGAATCCCACTCCCCGCGCGGTCGGATTGCCTTAATGAAGGCAGTGGTAGACGGTGTCATCGAACCCGATGAAGAAGTCGAACGAACATTGGATCTATGCTTAGGGTGCAGAGCCTGTGAACCCGTTTGTCCATCCGGTGTGAACTACGGACACCTTTTAGAAGAGGCACGTGATATCATCAATCAAAATAAAAAACACTCGCTTCCTGTACGGGTTCTTAGAAAAACCGTTTTTGAAGGATTATTCCCGCACCCTGACAGAATGAGAATGGTCACGAACCTTCTTGGAATCTACCAACGCTCAGGGTTGCAGAAAGCAGTCCATACGACGGGGGTTATGAAACTATTTCCGGGAAGCATGGCGACAATGGAACGCGTACTTCCTCAAGTTCCAAAACTGAAAGACATGAAGGGGCGCCCAACGTCTCTTTCCTCGATTGGTGACGTTCGTAAAAAAGTCGCTTTCTTCTCTGGCTGTTTAATGGATACGATGTTTCTGGAAACAAATAATGCCACTACGAAACTATTGCAGCTGGCAGGCTGTGACATCGTGATTCCGAAAACGCAAACCTGTTGCGGAGCCTTGCATGGTCATAGCGGTGAAAAGGACTTGGCAAAGGATTTGGCAAAGCGAAACATTGCGGCATTTGAAGCGGATGGGGTCGATTACATCATCACCAATGCCGGGGGATGCGGAGCCTTTCTCGTCGATTATGATCACTTACTGAAAGATGATCCCGATTGGAAAGATCGTGCGGTTCAGTTTAAAAATAAAATCAAAGACATTTCGTCCATTCTTGTAGAATTACAGTTTCATAAAAAGAAATTGAACGTTTCCTCTCAACGAATCACGTATCAGGATTCGTGTCACTTGCGAAACGTGCAGCGTACATTTTTGGAACCAAGGCTCCTCCTTCAATCAGTGGAAGGTGCTGATTACGTTGAGATGAAGCAAGCCGATCACTGCTGTGGGTCAGCCGGAATCTACAATATCATTGAATCCGAAATGTCCATGAAGATCCTCGATCACAAAATGGACAACGTCGAACAAACCCAGGCAACCACCATCATCACATCAAACCCGGGCTGCCTCCTCCAAATGAAACTCGGCATCGAACGAGAAGGCCTATCCAATAAAATGCGTGCAATCCACATCGTAGACTTTTTATTGGAAGCAATTCAGTGAGAGGGACGGACCTCTTCATTTACTCTAATTCTATAAAATCAACGTTTTGGTTTTGAGTGGGGTGATTGGAGGTCCGTCCCTTCTTTTTTTCATTTTTTGATTTTAAAAAATGAAAAATAGACGAGAAAGGATAGGATGATACCATAGGCAGCTAATAGAGTAAGGGCATTAGTCGCGTTTGATGTAAGCCAGATAGATATGGCAGCGATGAGGACTATGGGTGCGCTCATCCAGATTGTTTTGTTCATTTTGGACCTCCTTTTGATAAAAAGTGATGGATATTGATATATACGTTTTGGCGGGGGAATGGTTTCCTTATTTGTGGTTATTTTGGTGTGTACCTGGTACAATTCAGGGGTTTTGTACCAGGTACATTCTCGCTTTTCTGCACCCCTTACAAATTACAATATTTCGACTGTTGAATTCCATCGATATTTCTCCTGTTAGTTTCCAGCGTTTTTTTCACCTATTAAACCACCACCATACCAAACAAAAAAGACGAACCCAACCAAGGTCCGTCCCTCTCTCTACTCTCTCTACCGTTTTGATTAGCTGCGCAGGTGGTTGAAGGTCCGTCCCTAAACCCCAACCGCTCTCTTCGTTGTGATATCTATGGCTTCGACCATAATCTGTATCATTTTCTCAAGCTCTTCTTCGGTTGTGGCGAGTGGCGGCATGAAGACGATGGTGTCTCCGATCGGCCGGGTCAGCATACCCAATTCACGCATTTTGATGGTGGTCCGGTAGCCTACTCTTTCTTCCCACAGGAACGGTATTTTACCGGTTTTATCCTGTACCAGCTCAATGCCGCATATCATCCCAAGCTGCCTAATGCTGCTTACATGGGGATGATCCTTTAATGGAGCCAACAGGGATTCAATGATTCTCACTTTCTCTTGAACTTTCCCAATCAGATTTTCTCTTTCATAGATCTCCAGATTCGCCAATGCCGCAGCACAACCAAGCTGGTTCCCTGTATAGGAATGACCGTGGAAGAATGTTTTCAGTGATGTGTAATCATCATAGAAAGCTTCATAGATTTCTTCGGTGGTGAGGGTTGCTGCAATCGGGAGGTATCCTCCGGTGATCCCTTTTGCCACAGTCATGATGTCCGGCTGGATTTGTTCATGCTCAACAGCGAACATTTTTCCTGTACGGCCGAAGCCTGTAGCCACTTCATCGACAATCAGGAGCACCTCATATTTTCGGCAAAGCTTTTCTACCCCTTTGAAGTAGCCACTTGGCATAATATTCATGCCGCCAGCACCCTGTATCAACGACTCTACTGTCATCCCGGCAATCTCATGGTGATTCTCTTTCAGAATCCCTTCCAGTTTCTCAAGTGCACGATCTCGAATCTCTTCCTCATCTACTAAATCAGGATGATGGACCACGTCCGGGAACGGAGCAACGAGTGATTCGAACATAAGAGATTTGTAGACTCTGTGAAAAATGTCCACCTTACCGACGCTGATCGCACCGACTGTATCTCCGTGGTAAGCATTTTGGAGAGTGATAAACTTCTGCTTTTCCGGCTTCCCTTTATTTTGCCAGTATTGATAAGCCATTTTAATGGCAATCTCTACAGAGGTTGCACCGCTGTCTGAATAAAAGACTCTCGCTAATCTCTCCGGAGAAAGTTCAACCAGCTTCTCGGCTAACAAAATAGATGGAACATTGGTAGCACCGAGCAAAGTAGAGTGAGCGATTTTATCAAGCTGATCCTTGATCGCTTGATTGATTTCCTCATTGCGATGACCATGGACATTTAGCCAAAGGGAAGAATAGCCATCAAGATATTCGTTCCCGTAGATGTCCCGAAGATAAACGCCTTCCCCGCTCTCAATCACCAACGGGTTCTCATCATAATCCTTCATCTGTGTAAACGGAAGCCACATATATTGACTGCTTTTTTCAATAAGCTGTTGTTGATTCACTCTGTATATCCTCCTCTGACTCTTCAAGTTTCCAATTCTTAAATAATTCACCTACATCGACTGTTGCAAAAGAATCCTGCGATATATTAGCCAGCACACCAATTACCTTTTCACCGGTTAATGTTTCGATCATTCGTTTGTTGTCCCGCTCGATCTCCGGCATTTCATCACTGGATGTCTGATTCAGGATGATGCCTGCGATATTAATACTCCGTTGTTTCAATGCCATCACAGACAGGACCGTATGATTAATTGTGCCAAGACCAGCCCGCGCGACAAGAATGACAGGCAATGACACTCGTTCGATTAAATCAAGAATGGTTGCTTCTTCGTTTAACGGGACAATCAGTCCTCCCGCTCCTTCAATCAGTAAAAGTTCGTGAATGCCTTGTAATTTCTCCACTTGTTCTAAAATTGGCTTCAATTCAATCGAAACACCGTCTAATGCAGCTGCCAGATGAGGAGAGCTTGGCGTTTTTAATAAATATGTATTCGCATTTTTTCCAAAAGAACGATTAGTGACCTTTTCATAAAATTCAGTATCGGGGGCTACTAGTCTATCTTTTTTCAAGACAGCTCCACTTTGCACTGGCTTATAGGGGAATGCATCAATGCCCTTTTCCAAGAAGTACTTTGTTAACAATCCAGTTGTTATCGTTTTTCCGATATCCGTATCTGTGCCGGTAATGAAAAACCCTTTCATCATTTCCCTCCTTTTATGTTAACCTTATTTACAAATAGGTTAACATTTAAGATAATAACAATCATACCACAGTTTTAAGGAGGAGAAAATGGAAATGGGAAAAACTAGAGAAATGGTCTTATGTGGCCTTTTTGCTGCTTTAATGGCAGTGGGAGCGAATGTGTCTCCGTTTCTAATGATCGGAGGAGTTCCGGTCACCCTTCAGTTGATGTTTGCCATCATTGCAGGTGGAATGCTCGGAAGCAGGGTGGGAGCGAAGGCAATGACGGTATATTTAGCTCTCGGATTAGTAGGGGCACCTGTGTTTGCACAATTTAAAGGAGGACCGTCAAGCCTGCTCAGTCCTACCTTTGGATTTATTCTATCCTTTATCGCGGTTGCGTTCGCCGTGGGAATCATTTTGGAAAGGAATCGCACATTTGGAGGATATCTCACTGCTGGAATTCTGGCTTTATTGTTAAATTACATAATCGGAACGAATTTCATGTATCTTGCCCTAACATTTTGGGCGGAAGCACCTGGCGAATTCAGTTACACGGTTGCCTGGGGATGGATGGTTGCGTATCTGCCACTGGATGTAGCAGTGACGGCTGTTTCCATGGTGGTTCTTCAGCGATTGTATAAGGTGGTACCGTCGAGGAATATGAGTCCTTCTTTTCATAAATAAGAGGATGGTGCAGCAAATTTGTATAGATTGGCAGCTGAGGGATTGGATTCAGCTGCTGATTTTCACCCAATATTCAGCAGCTGATTTACAGCGTTTATTTTACAACCGAATCCCCCATAAAACCAACTCCATTCCACAAAAAAACACCCGACACCTTAAACAGGTATCAGATGTCTTCCTTCTTTATTTACTCATTGTCTCATAAATCTTCAAATTCCCATAAATCAAACGCAACTCACTCGCTTCTATCCCTTCTGATTCAGCAGCCTTCAATAAATAACCGTATAAATGATCTGCTTCTACAGAGAGACTCTTTTCCATATCCCTTTGTAAGGATGACTTCATGCTATACCCCATTTGATTGATCTTATCGTATTGAACTTCTTCTATCTTTTCAGCAAGTGGAGCTTTCAATCTTCTCATAATCGCTGCGGCTTCATAAAGGACCCCTTTGATCCTATCGGCACCCTCTGCTATTTCCCGAATCGGTCCGATCGGTGCCCGGAATAAGGATGTTACACCTGAAAGAGTGGTGATAAATAAATACTTATGCCACATATCCTGTTCGATGGTGTCCGATAATCGAAAGTTAGCCTTCGTTCCTGAAAATGCCTCATCAAGCTTCACGATTCTATCCGTCCGCTCACCGCTTCTTTCACCAAAGACGAGATCATGAATGGGACTCGATTGAATGACCTTCCCTGTTTCGCCAAGCGTGGACTCCACAAAGCATAAACCGCCTATCACTCTTTCTTCCCCGAATGCTTCTATAAGATCGTCTACGTGAGACATTCCGTTTAAAAGTGGAAGTATCATCGTATTTTCACCTACGAAGGAGTGAAGGCTCTCGATTGCTCCCATAAGATGATAGGCCTTGGTCGAAAGGATGATAGCGTCAAAAGGCTCTGCTTTTTCTCCAGATCTCACCGTTTTCGGCTCGCAGTGAAAATCACCATGTACACTTTCAATTTTCAATCCATGCTCTTTCAGCTGCTGCTCTCTTCTCTCACGGACGAGAAACGTAACATCCTCGCCTTTCTCTACCAATCTACCACCGAAGTAGCCACCAACGGCACCTGCACCAACAACTAGTATTCTCATTCCATCCGCCTCCTTTTACTTTTCACACATCATGTCACTATTCTCCGATATGAAAGCGCATAAATCAAAAATATTGGCTTTATAGAAAAATGAGGTGCCCCCAATGATAGTCAGGAGACACCCCATTCAATACATCAACCCGTACACCAAAAATCGCTCATACTCATCCTTTTCATAATCCCCTGACAAATTCACCTCTTTCCGCAAAACGAAAAGGGGGTGATTTTCTAAATAATGCACATAATCATCCGAGCTATAATACAACACGATCTCGATATCACGTGGTGATTGTTCCACTGAAAAGAGGATGTTATTGACAATCCTCATGAAAATTTGAACAGAGAACGGATTGAAAAAGTAAAAACGGTTATCCTTTGGATGGATCGTATACTCTTCTGCCAGGCAGTGATAAAAGTAGAGATTATCACTGGCTTTCGCCTTTTTTAAATAGCTTTCCCGGTTCGCCACGGCTTCTTCATAAAATTCTTCATTCATTTCAATGCCAACAACGGTGGATTGAAATAGGTGGTGAATTAAGAAATTCAATCGTCCTTTTCCACAACCGAAATCGACCACACGATCACTGCCATTCAATGTATAATGTCGGAATAATTCATCCAATGCCTGATACGGAGTCGGCTCGTACCGATGATAATGAAAAGCCCGGTGAAACCCCATCTGCAACTCACTCGTACGAACACCTAATAATTCATCATAATACTCTTCCTTCATACATACTCCTTTTTGAAGGTCCGTCCCTCTTGGACCTCAAATTTTAATAGAGGTAACCAAGCATGTCCAGTTGGCCGCTTGACCATTTTTTGGTACCTACTCGTTTGATCATGAGTTCGTTTATGGTTTCGGTGCCGATGCCCCGGGTGGTCTGATTTTGGTCGTTGATCTTCATCCACGTGCATTGGTTGGACACCGATTGGAAGCCATTTTTTTCATATAAGGATGGATCATCGGCAAACAAAAGAAGGAAATCGATGTTTCGGCCATCACAGAACCTTTCTAATTCGAAGAGAAGCTGTGATCCGATTCCCAGGGAGCGACTACCCTTTGAAACGCACAAATCGATTATCCCCAATACATTTATAGGCTCACCTTCCAATTTCATGACTCGGTAATCCACCCCGACATGCCCCACTAAACGTTGATCTTCGTTATGGACGAGATACCTGAAATGAGGAATCTGTTTAAAGTAAATTCTATCATCAGGATAGCCATCTCCAAAACATTCAGTTAATAATTCTTGTATTTCAGCTTTCATTTTTCCTTTGATATCATAATCAACTATTTGTTTCACTTGATATTCCCTTTCCACTTTCATACGTTCGCCTCCTCATAAATAATATAAGCACTTTCGTTGACAAACCTTCAAAATCCTAATACATTAATAGTAACAAGGGGAGTAGCGACCGGTAATCGGCTGATGAATCGTCATCCCGGTATGAAAATACCTGGTTCATCAGGCTTTAGCTCATTCTTCAGCACGCAAGACCTTGGTACAAAAATTTGTGCCGGGGTCTTTTTTGTATGCGCTGGCTTGGAGGAGATTATATGGTTTACATTGTTTTTTTACTAGCTGCAGCCATCGTGGTTGCGGCCGCTATTTACCTGAATCAGTTCGGAGATGTCATCAGTAAGAAGTCTTCATTAAGTGGGGCTGTCGTAGGGACATTCCTCATTGCAGGGGCAACGTCACTCCCTGAATTAACAACGAGCTTAACGGCGGTCTATATCGATAACCCTGATATTGCCGTAGGGAACATGCTCGGTAGTAATGTGTTCAATCTTTTTATCCTGGCAGTGGTCGATCTGATTTATCGTAAAAGAAGATTGTTCCAAAAGGTGAACAGGAAGGCAAATATTCCTTCTGCCCTATTTGGATTCCTGTTTCTCACGATCATTATTTTCGCCCTTTACATGCCGGGTTCCATTGAATTTTTTGGTGTTGGGCTTGAGATGTTCATCATCATTATCCTATACTTCGTTGCGATGAAATTCGTTTCCAGCGATGATACTGAAGGAGAATCCATACCTACAAAGGATTATTCCCTCAAAACAGCTGTCATCGGTTTTATCATTGCTGCCCTGGTCGTATTTGCATCAGGAAGTGTGTTATCGATTGCAGGTGACCAATTGGCAAAGGCAACGGGCTTGAACGCAAGCTTTGTTGGGAGCTTTCTCATCGCTGCCTCCACTTCCCTGCCTGAACTCGTGACGGTCCTTGCTGCTTTTAAACTGGCAAACTACAATATGGCGATCGGCTCTATTCTAGGAAGCAATCTGTTTAACATACAATTGCTCGTCCTGACCGATGTGCTTTACCGAAAAGGTGCCATACTTGAAGCAGTCGACACTTCCCATATCTTTATCGCAGGACTGGGATTATTGATGACACTCGTCATCGTATACTTGCTTTTGCGGCCAGCCAATGTTCTGAATAAGTGGAGATACATGGCTCCATCCTTTATTATAACCGTTTTGTATATTGTCGTATCGTATGTATTATTTTAAACATCAAAAGGCGTGCCCAGGCACGCCTTTACCTATTAATAAGCCTCTCTATAGTTCTCTTCCCTCATCTACGCGACCGATAGGCAGTATGTTTCAATTTTCCCAAAATTCCAACCAAAACAATATTGTTCAGGCACATCACATGATTCCCCTCTTCACTTATGATAAATTAAACATGATTGAATCAATGGATAAGGAGTGAATGTTCAATGGCTGGTAAAGAACAAGTAAAGCAAGACATTTTAGATGCTTACCATTTCAGACATGCAACAAAGGAATTCGACCCAAACAAGAAAGTATCCGATGAGGATTTCCAATTCATTATGGAAACAGGTCGTTTGTCGCCAAGCTCATTTGGCTTCGAGCCTTGGAGATTCGTCGTGATTCAAAATCCTGAACTTAGGGAAAAAATTAAAAACACAGCTTGGGGAGCATACGGAAAACTGCCTGAAGCCAGTCATTTCGTCGTGATCCTGGCCAGAACGAAAAAAGATACGAAATACGATTCACAATACTTACAGGATCATTTTAAAAACGTGAAAAACCTGCCGGAAGATCATATGGCAAAATACTTAGAAAAGATCGAGCAGTTCCAAAAGGTTGATTTCGATTTACTCGACGGCAATCGTCCCCTATACGATTGGGCCGGTAAGCAAACCTATTTAGCCCTTGGGAATATGATGACAGCAGCCGCTCAAATCGGTGTCGACTCGTGTCCAATCGAAGGCTTTGACATCGAAAAGATGAATAAGCTTTTAGATGAGGAAGAATTGTTGGAAGATGGTCGTTTCAGCATTTCCGTCATGGTTGCATTCGGTTACCGGGTGAAGGATCCGGCACCGAAAACGCGTCGGCCTTATGAGGATATCGTAAAGTTTGTTTAATGAAAAAAAGGAATCCGGATTATCTGCCGGATTCCTTTTCTTCACATTTACCCAGCATCTAGATTTAAAGATTTATGCAATTCTATATAAACCGTCGTCCCTCTATTCAATTCACTTTTCACTTGAATATTACCCTTCATAGAATGAACAATAATGTTTGCCGCCATTACCCCTAAACCAGTTCCTTCGTCTTTCGTCGTAAAAAAAGGTTCTCCAAAACGTTGGATCTGCTCCTTGGTCATCCCCAATCCTGAATCAGTTACGGCAATAATAAGGTTTTCATTCACGATCATCTCTACAGAAAGCTTCCCGCCTTGTGGCATGGATTCTATGGCGTTATTCATAATATTCCCGATACATTTCCGAAAACTATGGGCCTGGCCTTCTACATATATATCATCAATGAGTTGATGGCTGAATGAAACATGTTGAGCCAATGGCTCCACCATCTCTATTAGTTCCACAATCGAATGTTTTACATTGATACGCTCTATTTTATCAGGTGTTGAGTTGGTAAAAGTCAGATAGTCTTCTATGACGTGAGTAGCTTGATCAATTCCTTTCAAGGATAAATCAATAAACTGCTTTTGAAGTTCTTCATCTTTTTCCTCACGCACCAGCTGCAGGAATCCTTTGGAGGAAGTTAAAGGATTTCGCACCTCATGGGAAATACTGGCCGCTAATTGACTTACAACCTGAAGCTTTTCGTGTTGAGACAATGTTCTTCTCATTATGATTAGCTTTCGGATCATCTCAGCAATCATAACTGAGATAATGGTTGCGGCTAGAGGAATGAGCACAAGATATATGTATTCGTTCCTCGAGATTTCAGCTTCATAAACATATCCAAACACCAAATTGAATACAGTCATGATAAAACATATCACTACAGTGAAAAGCATTTTCACTTTTTTCTTAGCACTTAGAAACCCACTAGAAAACGCTGCCAAAATTAAAAACGTAATAAAATAATTCAGAATGACAAGGTGGATAAGTCCACTACCGATGAACAAATATCGTAATAAAATGATGACCAACATTAAAACGAAGGAAACTAGTGGACCAAAATATAAACTTGCCAAGAAAAAAGGAATCCTTCTTAAATCCACATAAACTCCGGCCGTAAGCTTGTAACTAAACAACACACATAACAGTATCGTAAAGGTTGAAAGAATTATGACGATACCTTTTGAAGGGGTCTTCTTTTTGAAATCAAAATACAATGCAAAGGCTAGTAGTCCTACGATAATAAATAAAAAGTTTAATAATAAGTTCGTTAAAGCAGAATCAATCATATGAAAACACCCCCTATCTCATTTCTATCAAAATTACCGGTCAGGAGTGAATTTTTTGACTACAATTCGTTACCTCTTCCTTTAATAATTGAGTGGAGGCAGAGCTTCCCCCAATCAATTCACCCTTCTCATTAAATAATGGATGACAAGTAACATCATACTCATAAGTACTATCTGATAGGGGAAAGGAGATTTTTTTTCTAATCGATTTACGTTGTTTGATGACCTCTTGCTTTATTCTCATTAGCTCTCTGGTTCCATCATTATCTTCTAGCTCCACATCGCTTCTGCCAATCACGAAAACAGGATCGAAATCCGGGTGGGGATTAAAAATCCAAGTATACCTGAGCTCTAGATCAAAATGGGCAACAATCATCGGGGAATCTTGCAGGGCAAAATAAAATGGACTTACCTCCAATTCGAAGATGGAAACATGAAAGTTCAGTAGATTGGCCAAGTCCTCTGCCAGCTTCCTACTTGGTACTCTCACACCATTTTCAATCTTTGAATAATAGGATCTGTCGATGTGAACTAGTTGTGCAATCTCTTCTTGGCTATATCCTTTGATTTTCCTTAATCTTTCAAGCCAATTTCTTTTCTGCTGACTCACTCGCATCCCTCCTGTAAAGCAACCTTTCTAGTTCTATTATACTGATTCTAATTTCAAAAACTATGTGACTATTTTGTCACTATTGCAAAAATACGTAAAACCGACTAAAAGGCCCATAATTAAGGAAAAATCAGAAAATATTTTCTAGTAAAATGGAAGAATGCCTCAGCACTCTAAATCTATCAAAAAAAGAACCTTGGGAATACTCCCCAGGTTCTACTATCATTTACTAAACCAATCCGCTCCCTCATCCATATGAACAAACGGAATATCTGTATCAATTTCTCCCTTAATCTGATTAAGAGAAACATTTTCTCCCCCAAGCCACTGGGAAAAATCAAACACAACCGGTTCCCGATCTCCCCCCAGGGCAAACCATGCTTTCATTTCTTTGGGAAAATAGGCCGATGTATGGATGGTGCCGGCCCAGCTTCCATATAAATCAGAAAATACGCCTTTATCCGTGTCATTCATTAAGCGGAAAGCTTCATGGGCATCGGTAGCCTGCTTATCTTGAATGATACTCAATCGGCGTTTCGAATCGACCAGATGATTGCGATTTTCTTGAGTCATCACTTCAAAATGATTCGTACACGCATTTGACTGGCGAATCTCCACGCCACGAGGAGACGTTTCAACAATAAACGTTTCACCACTTCTGTCATACACCACATAACTAAACGAGTGCCTGTGAGGAATTTCTTTCAGCATCCCAACGGCTTCCGAAACATCTCCACATGATTCCAGAATCAATCGCCCTATCATACAGCAAATGAAACCATCCCCTGGGTTTTTCCGATGCATGAAGTTATATCCAATCGCCAACCCTTTCTCATTCATACCGTCCATCCGTCCCGTTACCCTCTGACTCGGTCCGATGATACTATACCCGCCATCCATCGGTTGGAAAAACGTATACCTCCCCTCATACGTCTTCGGATGATAATCGTAATTTCTGATCAAATAATTTTCACCTGTCATAATCGAGCAGCCCGACTTCGTATATTCAACGCGGTATCCGCCAAACTCCTGCAGCACTCTCTCCACCGGCCACCCTAGCGCTTCCTGTAATCCGATAAGCTCATCCCAAACACCCGGAGCAAATCTCAGGATCGCGCGCTTCGCTTCCTCTATGTTTATAGAGAATCGGGGCTTTCTCACCATCCATTGCTTCTCTCGATTTCTCACCGTGATCGAATCCTTTATCCTTAACCCTTGCATATATCCAAAATCGTAATGAGATCCACGGAATTGAATCACATCGCTATGTATTGTTTTCATGATTGTCCCTCTTTTTTATAAGACTGTTTTCTCTAAGGATAATAGAAAGGAAGGGAAAAATAAAGAATCGGAATCCTGGCAAATCCGTCTTTCAACTTGTGAAATACCATACCCCTTAATAAGCTGGAAATGCACATCGGTTAAGGTTTGGTTTGTACCTGATACAATCACCTTTTGCCTGGCACTGCCCCTCCTCCCAAAAACATAAAAAGGAACGGTTCAACGACCGTTCCTCCTTCCATCACTTCTTTTCAATAATCTCATCAATAATCCCATATTCCTTGGCCTCATACGCACTCATGAAATAATCACGATCGGTATCAAGTGCAACTTTTTCAACAGGCCGGCCCGTTTTTTCAGCAATGATTTCGTTGATGTGCTGTCTTAATTTCAGGATCCGTTTCGCTGAAATTTCCAGGTCTGTCGCCTGCCCACGGGCACCACCTAAAGGCTGATGTATCATAATTTCACTGTTTGGAAGGGCAAAGCGCTTCCCTTTTGTTCCTGCAAGCAGCAGCATCGCTCCAAAAGAAGCCGCCATTCCGGTGCAGATCGTTCGAACGTCGGGACTTATATAGTTCATCGTATCAAAGATGGCGAACCCTGCTGAAGTGGAGCCACCCGGGCTATTGATATATAAGGAAATGTCTTTCTCCGGATCGTCTGCAGCAAGGAATAACAATTGTGCGACAATGCTGTTTGCCATCTGGTCATTCACTTCATCACTCACCATGATGATCCGGTCTTTTAACAATCGTGAGTAAATATCGTAGGATCGTTCCCCTTTGCTTGACTGTTCAATGACATAAGGTATGGTATTCATCCTTACTTCCTCCTTCATTCGTTATGCAGCTAGTGAGAGGACGCTTGAAGGAGAGCCAGACGTTCTAACAAATCGGCCTTGGGCAGGAGCGTGTGCAAGCAGGATTGGAATGTATGCCAAAAGGAGACCGGGATCCTGTGCCATTAGGCTGCGGTATAAAATCGCGTTCAACTCCTCCTGAAGAGTTTCACTCCAGTAGGTTTGAACCCCGCTTCCGTCTCCATCATCGGAGAATTTTTTCAGCTTTTCCCTCGATCGATTCAGCAAGGCTTTCACAGCGGTTTCCGTCATTCCCAGAACATCTGCCACTTCAGAAATCTTGTACTGAAACGCCTCTTTCAAAACAAAAGTGACTAACTGTTTTGGGGTCATCTTTCTCGAAAGCTTCTCCATGGTTTCAAGACTGATCCCCTCTTTAGGAAGGTCTTCAGCCTTCACTTCCGGGACTCCGCCAACCGATTCCTTACTCTGTTTGCGCACTTTATCCACCCATAGATGATAAGCGATTTTATTAAGTAAAGATGACCTCCACTGTTGAGCAGGGTAATGACTCAGTGCCTTACAGATGGCCTCTTGAGCCAAGTCTTCACCGTCCCATTTGCTCTTCGTCAGAAAATAGCAGTATCGATAGAGCTTGGCAACAAGCTCTTCCATAACTTCATCATTTGGCTGTCCTTCATTCATTTTTAAGCCAGACCTCGTTTGCATCGTCCTCACTCCTTTGAATCCTCTCATACTTATAACGGATGAATTGGTGAAAAAGATATGGGTGAAAGATATTTTTAACTATATTATATCCAACAGGACTGAAATGGGTCATAAATTGGTTTATGCAGCGTGAGTTGTGCTAAAGTTGATTCATAAAAACAGGTGACGGAAAAGAGGATTAGTGATGATTTCAATACTTGTCGTGGATGACGATCCCCATTTACGTAAGCTTATACGTGTTCATTTAGAGCAGAATGGCTTTTTGGTTACTGAAGCACAAGACGGGGACGCAGCTTCTGTCATTCTTGAAGCACAGTCGATAGACTTGGCGATTGTCGATTTGATGATGCCGAATAAGGATGGGTTTCAATTGGCGAAGGAAATCAGGGAAAACTACGATATCCCGATTATAATTTTGACCGCCAAGGACAGTCTTACCGATAAAGCAAAAGGCTATGAAGCCGGAACCGATGATTACATGGTAAAGCCCTTTGAAAAGGAAGAGCTCCTCTTTCGAGTACAAGCGATCCTGAGGAGATTTCACCTTGCCGCTCCCCAGAAAATCTGTCTCAATGAAATGATTCTTGATAAACGATCCTACGAAGTGAAGGACGGATCAAAAACAATCATTCTTCCTCTTAAGGAATTTGAATTATTATATTATTTAGCGAGCTTCCCTAACAGAACCTTTTCACGGGAAGAGATCATTCAACATGTATGGGGAATGGATTTTGAAGGAGATGACCGAACAATTGATGTCCATATTAAAAGACTTCGTGAACGTTTCCGTCATTCCGATGATTTCTTGATCACTACTGTCCGTGGAATCGGCTATAAATTGGAGGTGACCTGAATGCGCTCGCTGTATGTCCGGATTGTTGTCGTCACCCTTCTTATCATGATGGCTAGCAGTGTCATTGCTTTCATCGGTTCGAATCTTTACTATCAGCATATTTTAAAGCCTGCCAATGATGAAAAAAATACTAAAATCGCAAAAGACATCGTTGATCTATATAATGCAGCTTCAATGGATGCTCCTGCTTTTTTTCAAAAAACGGCGAAGCTCAGCTATCAATTTTATGTAACCGATGGCAAAGCTTCCGGAACATTCTACGGAGAGGACTTTCGCGATCGCAGCCTTTCTCCAGAAATTGTAGAAAGTGTTGTGAACGGATCCACTTACCATGGAATTGCGAATTATCCCTCTACCACATTTGTGACTGGATTTTTCTCCAATGAATTAACCAATAGCATCGGTGTTTCCATTGAAATCGACGGAAAACCCCATGCTCTGTTCATGAGACCCAATGTGAAACAACAGTTTAATGAAATTCATATTCTTCTATCTGTCCTGCTTCTTTTTACGATACTACTCAGCATGCTGATTGTATTCTTCAGTACCCGCTATCTTGTGAAACCGATTCGTGAACTGACGAATGCCACGAAGAAAATTGCCGGTGGTGAGTATTTGCTTCAATTGAATGAAAGTCGCAAGGACGAAATCGGCACCCTTGCCCGTTCCTTTACATCCATGAGCAGACAACTGATGCAGGTGGAGAATATGCGACAGGAGTTCGTTTCAAATGTATCCCATGAAATCCAAACGCCACTATCCTCCATGAAGGGCTATGCCAATCTGCTCCTCACCCCTACCTTGTCAGAAGAGGATCGGGAACACTATTTAAAGGTGATAGAATCAGAAAGCAACCGGCTGTCGAAGCTGAGTAAGCAGCTGCTGACCCTCGCTTCTCTCGATAAGGATAATGGATTGATTCAACATGAACCCATTAACGTGACTCAATTGCTCCATGGTCTCATGAAACAGACACGATGGCTGTGGGAAAAAAAAGACCTCGCTGTGTCCATCGTAGCCGATGATGTAACCTATAACGGACACGAAGAGTTGCTCTATCAGGCATTTGAAAACCTGTTGGCAAATAGTATCAAATACACTCCCCCAGGTGGCGAAATCAACCTGTTCCTTCACAAACACCAGAGGGGGTTCAAGTTTATTATTCAAGACAGCGGAATCGGAATTCATCCTGAGCACCAGGTAAAGATATTTCAACGTTTTTACAAAGCGGATCCTTCACGGAGTAAAGAAAAGGATAGCAGCGGCCTTGGCCTTTCCATTGTCAAAAAGATCATTACCCTTCACCAAGGTGAAATCCATGTTGAGAGCAGGACCAATAAAGGAACCACCTTTACGGTGACTCTTCCTTAATCCTATGTTCATCTTCCGTTCATACTTCTCTTTTATCATGAAGGAGAAGTAATGAAAGGGAAGGTGATTTTTTTGTTTCTAGCTTGGAAAGAAATGCGTTATGCGAAGGTAAAGTTTTTATTAATTATTGGCATCATCACATTAATCACAAGCCTAGTCCTATCAATCTCAGGACTCGCCAATGGATTATCGGTGGATAACGCTTCGGCTATAAAGAATATGCCTGCTGATACCTATGTTGTGGAAGCGGGCGACACTCATCAGCTTGAACGATCACAGTTAACAAAACAAGATATTTCTTCGATAAAAGGGGGATCTCCTCTTGGATTGAAAATGGTAGAGATCAATCTGGGAGGCAAGACCGTGAATGTAAGCCTATTTGCCGCTGACCGAGATAGTACTTTTATGCCAACGACAGAAGATCACCCGAAGCTTGCTCCCTATGAAGTTCTTGCTGATCCGGGCTTGAAGGAAGAAGGGTTGGAGATTGGGGATTCATTCACCTACGACGACAAAAAGTGGATGATCAAGGGATTTACTGAAAAACGATTCAGCTACGGCCACACGCCGGCCATTTTTACATCTTTAGAAACATGGGAAGATCTTTTTGTAGATTCGCTCACTTACCAAGCCATTCTATTTACTAATGAAGGAACGATAAACACGCCTTCAGAAATGGATACCGTGTCTAAAGAAGAGATTCTATCCAATGTGCCCGGCTATTCTGCAGAGCAAGGTTCACTGAATATGATGGTGATCTTTCTCCTCATCATATCAGCGATTGTCCTAGCCACCTTCTTTTATGTCATGACCCTGCAAAAGCTTCACCAATACGGTGTTTTAAAAGCGATCGGGACGAAAGCGGGCATTCTTCTCCGTTCACTATTCGCGCAAATTTCCACCCTTACCATCGCAGGCATCGTTGCAGGGAATGTCGTTACATATGGACTTACATTAGTGATTCCGGCAGGCATACCTTTTGAATTATCGGTCACCATGATTCTATTCAACAGTGCATTAATTCTACTGATGGCGTGGATCGGTTCCCTTTTATCCTTTAGAAGCATTGTGACTGTGGATCCATTACAAGCAATCGGGAGTGTGAAATAAGATGACAGCCATTTTAGAGTTACATGATGTGAGCAAAACATATGTACAGGGAAATGAAAAGCTGACGGTATTGGACCATGTATCCATGAGGGTAAATCCAGGTGAGTTCGGTGCCATATTAGGACCTTCCGGATCAGGAAAAAGTACGCTTCTCTCCATCATAGGAGCCTTAACCAGTCCATCCAGTGGTGAAGTGAAAATGAACGGGCGAAACGTCCACAATTTAAGTGAGAAAGAACAAACATCCCTCCGACTCAAAGAAATCGGCTTTATCTTTCAACAATCAAACCTGGTTCCTTTTTTAACGGTGGAAGAGCAATTAGTATTTGTAGGAAAGCTGAACAAACAGGGGGACGTTCTTCGGAAACGGGCAGGGGAATTATTGTCTCATCTCGGATTGGCTGAACGCAGGTCCCATTATCCTGAACAGCTGTCAGGCGGGGAGCAGCAGCGGGTTGCCATCGCCCGTGCCCTCATGAATGAACCCAGATTGATCCTTGCAGATGAACCTACTGCAAGCCTGGACCAAGCTCGCGGCAAATCCGTAGTGGAGCTTCTAGCCACGGAAACAAAGGAAAGAAATATCGCCACCATCATGGTGACACATGATGAAATGATGATCGGGCATTGTGATTGGGTGTATCGGATGACGTGACCGATGCGGAGTGCCTGGCTTTATTAAAAGTCAGGCACTTTTTTTCATGAATTCCTTACCTCCAACAATTCCTTCAACCTCTCCGGCTCATCCACCCTTAGAGCAATCTCAGAGACCTTTTGCTTTCTCCCCATAAACATCGTTGCTTCCACTGGTTCTTTCAAAAATAGAACGACTTGTGACTGAATCTCTTCAAAATCTTTTTGCATGAAAACGAGTGCTTCTTTGCCAGGTTCCCTACCCCATTCGATTTGTTCAATTTGATTAAGAGGCAAGCCTATTCGTTGCATCAATCCTTGCGTCACATAAAGATGACCAGTTTTCACTTCCAGTGGATGCAGTCTGGTAATCTGAATTTCAGCTATAAACAATAGAACGGTATAAACGTTCAGAATCAAAAGAATGAAAGACAGAATCGGCAGCTTGGAATGAAGCCACCAGTGGATACCTATCGTCTCGATCACGACGGCATGGATGAGCATGATGTTCATGGCGACGGCACTGGTCTTATGATGCATTGTTACAACACCGGCATGGACAGGCGGTTTTCGGCGCCAGCACAATAGGGCATAGTAAGCCATTAACACTTCTGAGGAAAGGATCCGAATCAGAATGTGGCTGCTCGCTTTCTTCTCTACTGCCGGCAGGAAAGAAAAGATCGGTCCTACTCCGGATGATCTCATGGCCGATCGAATCTCGGGATATTTTCGAATTGCGAGGAAGATAAGTCCCAACTCTGCTGCCAGGAATAATACTTCCAAACCTATCCCGGAATATAGAAGGATAGTGAACGGTTCAAATAATTCTTCAGGAATGATGAATCTGGCTAACACAAGGCCGAATACCATCAATCCAACGACATGTTTCTTCGACAGTTTAAATGCGGCATAGGCCAGGGCCGGGAATACAATCATTAAATCCAGCAGAGATCCTATGACTACTCCCCTCTCCAATTCTATCGATAGAAATCGTTGAACTATCGGTTGGTAAAATAAAAGATTACTAAGGAGAACGACACCTAACAGGGCGATTGCCCATTTGGCTAATTTCGTTTTGCGCAGTACCATGAAAACTCCCCTCCCCAACATTTATTCCATATACTTACATTATAGCTCTTTCAGCTTTTTTCTGAAATCCTCATCTCTCAAAATTTTCAAATTAAAACCGTTTAAATTGTTTAAGATCTTTTGACGTTCCACTTCCTCGAGATCATTGGCAAAAAAGACAATCTCCGTCGAGTTTCCATCTCTATCGGTTGCGTACGCAGCATTTGTGGCAACGAATAAAGTAGATCCGCCTTTTTGCCCAGCATGCTTTAACCATTCCTGATTCTTAGGGTTCTCCATCATTCCTTCCATCACCGCATCCAATCTTTCCTGTGTTCCTTCTGAAAAATACGTCTTTGAATTCAGTTTCCTCATGATCTCCGCATATTCGGCCGTCGTACTTTTCGTCAGTCTGTCTGACCACATTTTCTGCAGGGACTTGTTGGTGTGTATACTTTCAATATATATGTGCTTTTTGCCTTTTATCAATGAAGTGAAAATAAGATGGGAAAGCTCGATGTATTCTTCTTTAGACATGTCTCTCAGTTTGCTTTCTATCTGTTTTTCTGAATAAGCAGGAAACTTATTTTTTATATAAGTAGGGATCAGCATGGATGAACTGATTGGGAACAAAGGATCATGCTGTTCCATTTCCATCTCTTCCCGCACTTTATTGATGTTGTCAATTCCCAGAAGGTTCATCATATATTCTGTGTTAGCATTGGAGCTGAATAAAATCATCCCTTTCACGACGTTTTCCAGGGTTGATGACCCGTCTAGAATCACTCCTTCTTCTTTGGAGTAATCAATCCAGGTTTCATGTGCTCCACCGTCTGTATCAGGAATATAATACTGATCTAATTCTTTTAATGATACCTTTTTTGACGGATCTAATTTTCCTTCATCACACTGTTTGGCGTACTCAATTGCGATTATGATTTTCACCGTACTTGCTAACGGGAACATTTCATTTTCCCTGATAGCGGTTAGGGTCTGTCCGTTCCTTGATACAGTTAGGCTGCTATTATTGTGGTTCTTTAGGTATTTTAATAGATATCCTGGATCTTCTTTGGTTAAATAGTATCTCCCTGCAACGATTACACCGATTCCAATGACAAAACAGACACCAACGATAATGAAAACAATCTTCATCCCATTCACTCCTGTCACAAACTTTATAGTTTATCTACGAATAAAAAATGGAAAATGTTTCATTTCACCTCCATAAAAAAATACCCATCCACATATTGATGGATGGGTGCTTTTCGATTATGCTTCCTGCCTTTTGGCTGCTTGATTATTTTTCAAAAACATATAAAGTGAAGCAGCAAAGATTATGACGTATCCGATGATGCTTAATACGTCTGGAATCTGCCCGAATAAGAAGATGCTAATCATGGCAGAATACACGACGGTTGAATAGAAGAAAATTGATATTTCCCTTGCAGGTGCGAACTTGTAGGCCATCGTAATTCCGAACTGACCAACTGTCGCGAATACGCCGGCGGATAATAGATAAATCCACTGCTGAGCGCTCATCGGTTCATAAAAAGCGATCACGAACGGAATAAGTACGACAGTCGTAAAGAATGAAAAGTAAAAGACTACCGTATAGAATTTCTCCCTGCTTCCCAACACACGAAGGACCGTATATGCCCCTGCTGCGAAAATAGCGGAAAATACTCCTGCCAAATATGGAATAACATCAAAGGAGAACGCCGGTTTGATGATGAACAGTGTTCCGATGAATGCAATGATGATCGCCACCACTTGAAACACCTTCGTTCGTTCCTTCAGGAAAATAGCCGAGAAGATGATGGTCAGAAACGGACTGAGCTTGTTTAACATATCGGCATCGGATAACACCAGATGATCAATCGCATAGAAGAACAAGACAATCCCGACAGCACCTAAACTGGAGCGCAGCATCAGCAGCTTCTGATTTTCTTTCTTCCCGAATAAGCGCTCCTTATGATAACGGACAAAACCGAATGCGATAAATGCAGAAACGATGTTCCTGAAAAATGTTTTTTGAATCGTCGGCACATCTCCTGACAGCTTCACGAACGCCGCCATAAGGGAGAAACCAAACGCTGATAGAAGTAATAGGAGTATTCCTTTATTTCGATTTGACATGACTTCCTCCAATGATTGAACGATTTAGCAACTTAAATAGTGTAACAAATTCACTGTGATTGTTGGAGGAATTCAGCTTGAGTTTTTTTACTCCCTATACATGAGAAAATACACTCATCCCTAAATAGAGAGAGTGTCTATTGTTCGATCATTGAATTTTTTTGGCTCTTTTCGTAAAGTTTGTTGCTATTGTAGACACGAAAGTAATAGTTGATTTCCGCTACAGGATGCTCGCTTTCCGCGGGGCTGGCGGTGAGCCTCCTCGGCTGCGCCTCCGGGGTCTCACCTGACCAGCTATTCCCGCAGGAGTCGATCATCCTTCCTCTCCAATCAACTTTCTGAGCATGAATCCTTAATCAAAAACAATTTAAACAAGCTTTTTAGCAAACAATCTCATATAAGGTAAGTAGAGATTCATTGTCTTAATGAAGCAGAATTATTTTTTCTAGTTATTTTGTTTTCTGGTACACCTTGAAGCTCTGTCACAAAGATCTTATTAAAGATGGTGAGGGGAACTGCGCAGACTCCGGCGGATTTTGGGCGTGCCGAGACCCCGTTCGGCTAAGCTGAGGAGGCTCGGCCGAACGCTAGCTGCAAGCGGATCAGTTCCCCTCACCATCCAGCACACACTAATTGACAGAGCCTTGCAGAACTAATGTTAAAAACAACAATCTTTACGAAAAGAGCGATTTTTTTCCTTCTCTTAATTCTCCAGTATTTCCTTAATTCTCTTTAAATCCTTCTTATTCGCTTTTTTCATCATGGTGGACATAAGTGGAGTCATCCATTTTGAGAAACCAGTGGGATTCCCTTTGTTTTGAAGGGTCATCCTTGTCAGCTGGTCATCAATCGCTTCCCACGTATAGGTCGTTTCCATAGGGAACGGGCCGTTCGCTGTTTTCATGACAAGCTTTTCCCCTGGTGAGTACTCTTTTATTTCATATACATAGGATAGTTCCCGGCCTAAAAATTTTGCTTTAAATGCGATTTGGGAATGAATGGACAAGGGCTGATTCGTTAACCATTCGGCTGAATCAATATTGACGTACCACTCTGGTGCGTTATCAGGGTTAGCTGCATATTCTGATACCTTTTGATGTGGACAGCGAATCGTGATATCTGTAAAAACATCTACCATTTTCTTTATCTCCTTTAACTTCATAAAGCATGAGATGCCACTATATTTAATCCCTAATTATTATTTCGATTCAACATAATTTTTCAGAAGTGTGCCAAGCAGATATTTCCATCCTTCAGAATGTTTTTCTTCCCAATCGTCTTCGATGACTCCTGAAGCAGCATGGGATAATTGAAGTAAAGTGGATTCACCTTTTTCAACGAGCCTATACGTATAAGCACTATTGACTGCGCCTTGCATGCCAAGCTGCCCGTGAAGACGGATTTCTTCCGGAGCGTTTACGTAATACACCGTTCCCCACAGAGCCCCTTCATTTTCACGCCATTTCTCAATAAATTGCCCGCCAGGTACAGGATCGAATGTGAATTGTGAACTTACTCCCTCAGGAGCCAATTTAAACTCCCACCAATCCCCCGCTTGCTCGGTTAACGCTTTAAATACATGTTCCCTTGGTGCGTCTATCATCACTTCTTGCTCAATACGAAAAACTTTACTTTGTTCCATTCCTTCTTCTCCTCCTTTGTTTTCTGCCAATGCCCGTAACTTTAACAGCGAATTGGCGGTAGA
Source organism: Rossellomorea yichunensis (assembly GCF_032337515.1). NCBI lineage: Bacteria > Bacillati > Bacillota > Bacilli > Caryophanales > Bacillaceae > Rossellomorea > Rossellomorea yichunensis. The sequence goes on from NZ_JAVYAD010000007.1 coordinate 139,440, forward strand.
CTCCATATACTTTCCTACCCACCGATTGTGCATTTCCTGCATTGGAACCGCGTTAAGATAATTCCGTCTATACTTGCCTTCCCGCTTCACCACCACTAAATTTCCTTCCTCCAAGATCGTCAAATGTTTCATAATCGCATATCTTGTCACCTCGGGAAAATGCTCATTCAGTTCACCGGTTGTTTTTGCTGACTGTTTCAACAGGTCCAGGATCTCCCTTCTTATCGGGTGGCCCAGCGCCTTAAATAATGTGGAAAGTTCGTCCTTCATATTAACGATCCTTTCATTGTGTTTTACATGTGAATGATTGGTCACATGTAATATGTGACTTTATAGTAACATGATAAGCAAGAGTGGGTCAAGAGCGAATAAAAACTATGCAGCTTCTTCATACGAAAAGCCCCTTTACGTCATCCGCAAAGGGGCTGTCTAACCTTATTTCTTCATTATCGGAATCCAAATCTCACAGCGATAATTCTCGTCATTCGGGTTTCCAGGAGGGTACAATTCAAACTCCGGCCCTCCGCCATGTTCATACCCGGTAGAGGGAAACCATTCAGAGTAGATTCGCTTCCATACTCCTTGGATTGCATGTGGCATCGGACCGACAGATTCAAAGACAGCCCAGGTCGCAGCCGGAATCTCTTTTACCTCCAAAGAACGGTCTTCCTCACTCTTTTTCTCCGCCCCGATAAAATAGGTGAACTCTTCATTAGGATGGTCAAACTCCATACAGATCCCCAGCATCTCGTTATTTCCTGCTGCTTCACAAATCAACCTGTCTAAGTCAGTCGTGTTCACTTCATCCCAAAATGCAGGTATGTCTTTTAAATTCTCACCGTTACAGGTAGAAACTCTTTTTCCTTTTCCAATCACTTGAAATGCTTCTCTATCTACAATTTTATAATCCATTTCGACTTCTCCTTTAAGCTGTATTTGGAAGGATATTCGCGGAAATGCCTTCAATGATGTCCCGGCTTCCCTTACTTGGGACGGCGAAACTCCATGGGCCTTCCGAAAGGCTTTCGAGAAGGATTCCGGTGTTTCATATCCGTACTTGAAAGCAACGTCAATGACCTTTGCATTCTGGTTGATCAGTTCCTGGGCGGCTAATGTGAGCCTTCTCTTCCGGACATAATCAGCCACTGTATACCCGGTTACAAGAGAAAACAGCCTTTGAAAGTGAAACTTCGAACTGAGTGACAACCGGGCAAGTTCTTCCATCCTGACTTCCCCGTCCAAGTTGTCCTCTATATACTGAATGCAATCATTCATCCTGTGCAGCATTTCCACTCGAGTTTCTCCTTCCCGCTATCTAAATGTATCATTCTCAATTTGAGTCATCCTGTCATTCTGTGCTTTTGTGTGACCGGTGGCTATATGATGATAGGACCACCGTGTTTATCGATTAAATCTCACCTGCAAAACATATACTACAAACTACTCTAATTTTATATGCCGAGACTCTACTTCTACAAACGTCCATCTATATCCTCCTTTTTTGATTTAAACACATTGACATGAAACCATATGGTGTTATATCATAAAAAACAAAACCAATTGGTGTTACTTATTCCTAAAGAAAGCAGGAGACGTTCATGAAATCAAATCAATTAGAAGATATTAAACAAATCGTTCTATTCAACGCTCCCATCCAAAAGGTATGGGACGCAGTTTCTACGTCAGATGGGATTTCCTCTTGGCTCATGCCCAATGATTTTGAACCTGAGGTTGGACATGAATTCCATATTCAATCCCCTTTTGGACCTTCCCCTTGCAAGGTATTGGAGCTAGATCCCCCTCATAAGCTGTCTTTTTCATGGGATACAGATGGATGGGTGGTTTCTTTTCTTTTAAAAGAGGTAGGAGATCAAACAGAATTTACGCTTATCCATGGCGGTTGGAAGCATGATGATGCCGTTGTTTCAAAAGCTCATGAAAAAAGCTCTGTCATCCGCGACAGGATGTCCAACGGTTGGGTTGGCATTGTGGGTGAGAAGCTGAAAAAGGTTGTAGAAAGTTAAATGTCTGCTGTTAAACATGATGTGTTTCAAGCGATTGCTGACCCGACCCGCCGGGAAGTCCTTCGACTACTCTCTGAAAAAGAAATGCCCATTTCGGCTCTGACCTCTCACTTTCCTATGAGCCGTACCGCCATAGCGAAACATCTCACCATTCTTTCTGAAGCCGAATTGGTATATGGAAAAAAAGTGGGCAGGGAGAAGATCTATCGCCTGCAGCCTGAGCCGTTGGCAGAACTAAAGGACTGGTTAGCGTATTATGAGCAGTTTTGGACCAACAAGTTGTCCAAGCTTAAATATCTTGTCGAAGACGAAGATTGATCACAAACAGGGACGGACCTTTCTCAAGGTCCGTCCCTGTTTATTTTTTACAAGTTAGAGAATAGGAACTACATTTAAACCGTCTATTCTCATTCTCTTCAATCATATATATAAGTAGTGTGGCTTCGGCTTAAGGGGGAGAATGAAATGAGGAATAGAGCTGATAATCACAATTATGGTGATCTTTCTTATCCAGATGACATGGTATCCATCGTAAAAAATGGTTTGGCTCCCAAACAGGAACCAAAGAATGTGATCATTATTGGGGCAGGTATGGCCGGTCTTGTCGCAGGCTCCCTTTTGAAAAAAGCAGGTCATAACGTTACGATCCTCGAAGGAAATGATCGCATAGGCGGAAGGGTATATACGTTGCGGCAGCCTTTTTCAGAAGGACAATACCTCGATGTAGGTGCTATGCGATTCCCGGAAACACATGATTTAGTATTCGAATATATTCGTAAATTCAACTTACCAACAAATGAGTTTATTAATAAGAGCGATCTCTATCTCGTGAATGGAATTCAAACGACAGATTCCAATTACAACACGAACCCTGATATTTTCAATTACCCTTTACCTCCTGAAGAACAGGGGAAAACGGCCATTGAATTACTATCGTCAGCTGTAAGGCCATTTTTAGACTTGTACGAAAAAGCAAGCCCAGAAGAACAAGAACGGCTGCGAATCAAGTTTGATCATTATTCATTCGATGTCTTCTTACGATTCAATCCGATCGGAACGTCCCTTTCCCCGGAAGCCATCCGGATCGTAAAGGTCCTCTTGGGCATTGAAGGGTTCCCGGAACTAGCATTCGTTGATATTCTCCTGGACATTGTCCGTACGGTTTTCAATGATAAATTAAAGTTTTATGAAATTGATGGAGGGAATGATAAACTTCCATACTCCTTTTTGCCAGAACTCCAGCAAAACATCCTCTATTCACAAAAAGTCCATGGGATCTTTCAGAAGGATGACGGTGTTGAAGTCATAGTGAGAGACCGCACCACAAACCGTTTTCATCGTTTTCAAGGGGATTACACCATCGTTACGGTTCCATACTCTGTTTTTCAATTTATTGATGTCTACCCCCATGAATCGATCTCCTTTCAAAAATGGAAGGCGATACGGGAACTGAATTATGTGTCGTCTGTAAAGATCGGATTGGAGTTTAAATCAAAGTTCTGGGAAACCTTTAAAATTGGAAATATCATAACAGATCTTCCCATCCGGTATACGTACCGTCCTAGCCATAATATAGGAGTAGCCGGCCCGGGTGTCATGCTCGGCAGTTACAGCTGGGGACAAAATGCAAATCTGTGGAACAGCTTGCCTGAGGATGAACGGATTCGTGAAGCACTCCAGGGACTTTATAAGATATATGGCAATCAGGTTTACAAAGAATTTTCTAAAGGTGCTTCTTACAGCTGGGGAGAAAACCAGTTTTCCGCAGGTTGCTTTACCCTATTCGCTCCCAACCAGGCTTCGGACTTTTCTGACCATCTGTACTTACCAGAACACCGCATCCACTTTGCCGGTGAGCACACATCCCCTTTCCACGGCTGGGTGGAAGGGGCAATCGAATCCGCCATCCGTGCGGCCTATGAGGTCAATAACAGAACGGACTGAAGGAGGGACGGACCTTCAAATCATAGGTCCGTCCCTCCTATTTAGTAGATCTTCGCCATAATGACCATTGAGATGAATACGGTCATGATGATGAGGCTGGTCATGATATTCAGTAGATTTATTGCAGTCAGTTGGATCATGTCGAATTGCAGAACCGTCATAAAAATAAGGTGATAGAGTAGGATGGCGAAATACGAGTAAAAGATCCCCTTCTCCCTGATCACCTTCATCCGCTCATCCTTTTGCTTGAACTGTGGATATAGATAATGCATGCAAAAACTCAAAACAGTCAAGGACATGGGAGTAAGAGCAAAATATGGAAATTCTTCTGCCGTTATGCCGACAAAGAACAAGAAAGCAGTCTGTAAGGCAAGAACCCAACCTAAAATCAGATATCCTTTTGTTAGCACTATTTCTTATCCCCTTTCTCTTCATATACAAAAACCTTTTCAATTGACGTTTCAAATACATTTGCCAGCTGAAAAGCCAGAGTCAAAGAAGGGTTATACTTCCCTTTTTCAATTGAAATGATGGTTTGCCTTGATACCCCTAACTTAGCCGCCAATCTTTCCTGTGAGTATCCAAACGTCTTCCGGTATTCTACTAGTTTATTTTTCAAGAAGGATACCTCCTTATATTTCCATATCATAATGTAAAAGAAACTTTACGTCAAGTTCCCTTTACATCTTTCTAACGAAACTTTTTTACCATTCAAACGTATATCCTACTAACTAACAAAATAAGGGATGTGAACTGGATGGAAGATGTAATGAGTAAAGTGAAGGAATATAGGGAAATTTATTCAAAATTAAAGAAGCGATTGCGCTGGAAGGTATCAGATTCACGTTCTTTAATGATGGTCGCTTCATTGTACGTAACAAATGAACGAGCTTTTGACCTCGACCGTTTTGTAGAGATCAGTGATTATATTAAAAATGAAGTAGGTGCATTTTCGACGTTAAAGCATGAAATCCGATTTACTTTTGCGGCGATGCTTGATACACGCTGTGAAACGCCGGAAGCAAAATTTCATGAATTCCTTGTCTTATATGATTCTTTAGTAGAAGCTGGATTTTCAAGAGGAACGTTCACCTATATAGCAGCCATGACCCTGCTTTCGAATGATGATTACAGTACAGACCTGCCCAATCATGCAATGAAGGTTTATAAAGAAATGAGAGCACAACATTTCTTTTTAACCGGGCATAGTGATTATCCCTTTGCCACTCTGCTTGCTCAAAGAGAAGGTGATCAGAGTGAGTTGATCTATAAGATTGAAGGTTTCTATACGAAATTGAACGATTCCGGATTCAGGAAAGGGAATGATCTGCAAAGCATGAGTCACATTCTTTCCCTACACGATGAAGCGTCTCAAGATGAGCTTGTCAGCCGCTGCAACTATTTGTTTGATATCATGAAGCAAGCAGGCATCAAGACGAAGGCGATGTTCTATCCCCAAATCGCTCTACTATCTTTTGTAAATGCCGACTTGAACCTGGTGAATCAAGTAAAGGATGTCTGGGAAGAACTTAACTCTGAAAAGCACTTCAAATGGCACAAAGATCTTAATTTGATGATGGCCGTGAACCTTTTGATCAGTGATAAGATTGAGAATTCTACTGTAATGCAGGCGAGTTTATCGACAGCCATTGAGACACTCATACAAGCTCAGCAAGCAACGATGATTGCAACCATTTCGACTGTTTCCGTGACAACCGCGGGTGGAGATTCGTGATATGGATCCGATTGATCAACAAGAGAAAATAAAAGATTCACAAGTGAAATGAGAAAAAATGAGGGACGGACCTCCAAAGGTCCGTCCCTCATCCTCTATCTATTACGTATCATAATCTTCCCCTGAGCACTCAATGCATAAGCATCCTTCAGCCCTTGCTCACTCAGAGTGATAATAATTAAACACTCCTTAACAGCCAGGTCCGTGGGAAGTGAAGGTCCGTCCCTCATCACTTTAGTGTAGAATAGAGTTAACGAAGTAGCATGTTGAATGGGAGGGGATTGTGTATGAAGCTGCTTGTTTCAGATGAGGTGGATCGTGCGATTGAATTATTTTCAGAATCTGGGGTGGATGCTCTGGAGGTTGTGAATCATGAGGATGAGATTGTCGGAATTCTTACGCTTGATGATATGAATACTATTTTTCATGATGGTCATCTCGGGGAATCGATTGGTGAAATTCTCAAGAAAATAATGTTCCATCATTCTCCTCCAAAGATACGGTTGAAGAAAAATCAATATAGTGAGCTACTTGAAAGTCCTGTTTTCAATGATATAATCAATTCCCTTTATGATGGGGTCTTTATTACAGATGGAAATGGTATTACGGTCAAGGTAAACAAATCCTATGAAAGAATAGCGGACCTCAAATCCGAGCAACTTATCGGTTATCATATGGAAGAGCTCATAAAGGCTGGATATATATCCAAGTCTGCCTCCATCCAGGTCTTGAAAGAAAAAAGACCGATTACATTGATGCAGTCCATTCACAATGGAAGAAAAATTATCGTGTCCGGCACACCGATTTTCAATGATGACGATGAAATCTTATACGTTGTAAACAGTGTTCGTGATATCACCGAACTGTTAAAATTAAAACTGCAAATTGATGAGCTGCAAGAACTAAAGAACCTCCGCCAAAGTTCGAATGCTACGTTTTCTAATGAAGCAGAGAAGTCATCCATCTATTCCAGCGAAAGGATGAAGAAGGTTTTCACCACCATTAATCGAGTAGCCAAAACCGATGTAAAAGTCCTCTTGCAGGGGGAAACCGGTGTTGGGAAAACGATGATTGCAAAATACATACACGAGCATTCGAATCGGTCGACCGGTAGTTTTCTAGAGCTTAACTGTGGAGCCTTCCCTCCTAGTTTAATAGAGGCAGAATTATTCGGCTATGAATCAGGTGCTTTCACCGGTGCTTTATCTAAAGGAAAAAAAGGATTGCTGGAAGTGGCGGATAATGGCACGTTATTCCTTGATGAAATCGGTGATCTTCCTTTGGAGCTTCAAGTAAAACTATTAAAGGTCATTGAAGATCAAGCGTTCATTCCCATTGGTTCTTCAAAACTCAAACAAATTAATGTTCGCATCATCGCTGCTTCTCATAAAAACATTAAGAACTTAGTGGAAATAGGGGAATTTCGAGAAGACTTATATTACCGTTTAAACGTCGTTCCAGTTCAAATCCCTTCCCTGCGTCAGCGTCGTGAAGAAATCATACCGCTTTCTCAACACTTTTTACAAAGCTTCAATGATGAATATGGATCAAGTAAAGTGATGAGCATTGAGGCATTGGATTGTTTACATGAATACGATTGGCCTGGTAATATTCGAGAATTAAAAAATTTGATTGAGCGCTTAGTCGTTATTACTACTTTAGAAACAATCGGACGTGAAGATCTCCCAGCTGAATTAAGTGAATCCCTCAAGAAACCAGACGCATTTTATGAAGGAGAAATTCTTCCTTTAAAAGAAGCCGTGGATCGAGTAGAGAAACAATTGATCACCAATGCAATACGTAAATATAAAACAACGAGAAAAGCAGCCGAAATTCTCGAAGTCAGCCAATCCACGATTGTCCAAAAAATGAAGAAATGGGAGCTTTGATTACTTTTCGAATCAAAGCTCTCTTTTTTGATTATTTTTATAATCGGATTTGACCATTTTTTGACACCCACTAAAGCGTTCCCCCTTCTATTCCCATTTTTCAGAAAGTTGGCACAGAACTTGCATTCTTTTTTTATATACGAATCGAAAGGAGATACTTTTCATGACAATCTCAACTTTTAAAATTGCTAACAAATTGGTGACAGGAAAAGGAGCAACAGAAGTTTTACCCGACGAAATCCAGCGCCTCCAAATTCAAAACCCATTAATCGTCACAGATGAAGTCCTCCAAAAAGTCGGGGTGGTTGATCAAATCACCCCATTTTTGAAAGGGCTTACTTACGGAATATTCACAGGCGTTAAACCTGACCCTGAGCTCTCTATTGTGGAAGATTGCACGAAAGTTTTCATAGAAGGGAATCATGATGGCTTGATTGCTATCGGCGGTGGAAGTGCAATCGATATCGCAAAAAGTGTATCTGTATACGCAGGTTTTGATGGCAGCCTGTCAGAACTGCTCGGTACAGACCTTGTTCCACAAAAAGGCGCACCTATCATCACTCTACCGACAACTGCTGGAACAGGTTCAGAAGTAACGAATATATCGATCCTTTCTGACACAGAAGCTCAGCTCAAGAAAGGAATCGTGAGTGACTACTTGCTTCCTGATGTGGCGATTGTGGCACCGGAAATGACGCTGACCATGCCGCCTTCAGTCACAGCAGCAAGCGGAGTGGACGCATTGGTTCATGCCATTGAAGCATATATCTCGGTTCACGCTTCACCCATAACAGATGCCTTGGCCATTTATGCGATACGAATGATTTCAGAGAATCTGCCAAAAGCATACGCCAATCCTAACCATTTGGAAGCCCGTGAAAAAATGGCGACTGCAAGCTTAATGGCCGGTATGGCTTTTGGTAATGCTGGAGTCGGTGCCGTTCACGCACTCGCCTATCCTTTAGGCGGCCGCTATCATATTCCTCATGGAGTCAGTAATGCTCTCCTGCTACCCTATGTCATGGAATGGAATAAAATTGCCTGCATGGAGCGCTTCAGGGACATTGCGGCAGCACTAGGCGAAAACGTTCGCTCCTTATCGGACGCAGAAGCAGCAGATAAAGCCGTGAATGCCATGAAGCGATTATGTACCGCAGTCAATATCCCGACTGGATTACGCTCCTTTGATATTCCGGAAACGGCACTTTCTGATATGGCTGAAGATGCAAGCAAGATTGAAAGACTATTAAACAATAACCCACGTCAGTTAAACAAAAGTGAAATTGAACAAATCTATCAAACTGCTTATTAATATGAAGGAATTCAGTTCATTGTTATCAAAATAAGAAAAGGGGTATATAGGATGTGGAGAAATCGAAAAGATGGTGAGGAATCACCATATATTCCAATGGGACCTTTTAAATTAAGACTCCCGTTTATTCACTACAAATTTGAATGGCCGGATTATGTCCAAGGTTTGCTAATGTGTGCAGTAGATTTAGCTGCGATTCCATTAATGATTGAACTTCTGGGCATGCCTTTTGAAGTCGCATTAGCCGTTGTACTGTTGAATGGAATTCTCTATTTAACTCATCACTTACTAGGCGATCCCGTCGTTCCTGGATGGATCACACCAGCGATACCATTAATCATGGCATATGTATCAGCATTTCCCGAAGGACCGGAACGTGTGCATGCACTAGTCGCCTTCCAGCTTACACTTGGCTTACTTTCCATCCTGTTAGGGGTGACAGGATTAGCCAAAAAAGTCGTTACATTCGTTCCTCCGGCTATTAAATCCGGGGTGATCTTAGGAGCAGGATTTGCAGCAATCATTTCTGTCTTCCAGGTTGGTGGACGTTTCGAAAGCTTTCCATGGACCATTTCCATAGCAGTAGGGATCGCCTTTTATATTATATTCTCTCAACATTTCAATCAACTGAAAGCCAAAAGTGCACTATGGGGGCTTATTGGAAAACTGGGAATCTTTCCGATTATTATTCTCGCTGTTATCATCGCACCTCTCTTTGGAGAAGCACCTTGGCCAACGATTGAGTGGGGGCTCATTAATCCTGATTTCGGTACACTTTGGAGTGAATACACCATCTTTGGGCTCGGTTTCCCTCCGGCAATGCTATTTGTAACAGCCTTGCCTACTGTATTAGCCGCCTATATCGTCCTATTCGGAGACGTTTTACAAAGTAAAGCGCTTATCGAAGAAGCGGACGATGTGCGTCGTGATGAAAAGATCGATTACAATCCGAATCGTGCCCATATGGTCTTCGGTGGACGCAACACCATTATGAGTATACTTGGTCCTGATGTCACAATGGCAGGTCCACTATGGGCAGCCATGCAAGTTGTCGTAATTGAACGATTTAAAGAAGGTAAGAAAGCTATGCATTCTATATTTGGAGGTTCTGGATCCTTCAGATGGGGTACAAATACTGGACTCTTACTTCTCCCTATTGTAAGTTTAGTACAACCAATTCTAGGGATCGCCCTTGCCTTGACTTTACTGATCCAAGGTTATGTAAGCGTTCGCGTAGGGATATTAGAATCCCGCAGTCACCGTGACCTTGGCATTGCCGGAGTTATAGGGGCAGTACTCGCCACCAAAGGTGCTACTTGGGCCTTCGCAGTTGGAATTTTGTTGTGCTTTTTGATTTACGGTAAAAAATTCTTCACCGGTGAGAACGATGAAATTTTTACAAAAGATCTGGAAAATAAAGATGCCAAGAAAATATCATAAATATCAAAAGGAGGAACACTATGCAACACTACAATATGATCATCAACGGAGAACAAATAGGATCGGATCTTTCGAAAAGGGATGTGACCAATCCCGCCACTTCAGAGGTCATTGCCACTATCCCGAACGGAGGCAAAAAAGAAGCTGCCAGCGCTGTGGACGCGGCTTATGGTGCATTCAAGGACTGGTCCCAATACTCTGCATACGAACGAAGTGAACTAATTCGAAAATGGTATGATTTAATTGATGAGAATAAAGAGGACCTTGCCCGGACCATGACCATGGAGCAAGGGAAACCACTAAAGGAAGCACTTGGTGAAATCCAATATGCCAACGGCTTCATCTCCTGGTACGCCGAAGAAGGAAAGCGTGTATACGGTGAACAAATTCCGGCAACTCAGCGAAACAAGCGATTATTCGTCCATAAGCAGCCTGTCGGGGTCGTAGCCGTCATCACACCATGGAACTTCCCTGCTGCGATGATCACACGTAAGGTTGCACCGGCACTCGCCACCGGCTGTACGGTCGTGATTAAACCGGCAAACCAAACCCCTTTGACGGCTTTAAAAATGGCGGAACTTGCAGAAGAAGCCGGCATCCCTAAAGGAGTCATCAACGTGGTGACAGGTGATTCGAAATCCATCGGGGAAGCGTGGATGGAAGACACACGTGTACGGAAACTGACATTCACGGGATCAACGGAAGTCGGGAAGGTCTTGATGAAAGGTTCAGCTGACACCGTCAAGAAAATATCGTTGGAGCTCGGAGGACATGCCCCTGTGATCGTGATGGACGACTCTGATCTAGAGAAAGCCGTAGATGGGGTCATTGCCTCGAAGTTCAGAAATGCCGGTCAAACCTGCGTCTGCTCCAACCGTGTCTATGTTCATGAATCCATCGTGGATTCGTTCACGGAAAAACTTGTGGAAAAAGTGAAGGATTTAAAAGTAGGAAACGGTCTTGAAGAAGGTGTCGATATCGGCCCATTAATTGATGAAAATGCAATCGAGAAAGTCCAGAAACACGTAGAAGATGCTGTAAACAAAGGATCTTCCATTGCCTATGGCGGCAAAGGAAAAGGTGGGTTATATTTTGAACCAACTGTTCTTACTAACGTAACTGATGACATGCTTTGCATGAAAGATGAAACATTCGGTCCAGTCGCTCCCATCACCACTTTTAAAACGGAAGATGAAGCGATCGGGCGGGCTAATGATTCCATCTATGGTCTCGCTGCCTATGTATTCACAGAGAATATGACGAAGGGAATCCGGATCAGTGAGCAACTGGAATATGGAATCGTCGGATTGAATGATGGCATGCCATCCACTCCACAAGCCCCATTCGGCGGATTCAAACAAAGCGGACTTGGCCGTGAAGGCGGACATCATGGGATCGAAGAGTATTTGGAGGTCAAGTATATTTCCGTCGGGTTGTAAGAGCAAAAGGCACGCTTCATCTGCGTGCCTTTTTTTGGTGCTCAAGGTAAAAATACAATTTACAAAGTGATAATTTTCCCTCTCCCTATTACTTTTTATAAATCTCACCAGACGACATCCACTCCATAAACCTCTGATAAGGATAATAAGTCATCCCCTTCAACTCCACTTTTGGAGCCTCGGGAAATTTGTGTAGCAATTCACTGACTTCTTCTTTACTTAGGCCCACGTGCAAATGCAAATCTTTTTCTTTTACTAGAGTCGGATAATCTGAGAAGCTTGCTTTCGGGTTACCAAAGTTCTTTAACCCATCCCCAATAAAATATCCTAATGCCGCAAGCCCTGCTGCTATCCAGAAAAAGCTAATATCCATTCTAAAACTCCCCTTTTCTACGAATCTGTACCTTACATACGTTTAAACTTGATAAAAGTTCCATTTAATACATTTTTTACTGATTGAAATAATCACACAAATCTAGAAAAATAGAAATTGATATTATATTAGGAAAACTTATTGACTGCGCTTTCTTCCTATGCTAGATTGTGATTATTAATTAAATTCCACGACGAGAAAATATAACTCGTCCCTGGTCAGGGGCGGGTTTTTTTATGTGAAATAATCAGAATAATCAATAGAAGCTATCATGGTTTGGTAAGGATTTGGAGGGTTTTATTTGAGAAAGAAAGATGTGCTGGTTTCAGGTTTTATGCTATTTTCTCTATTTTTCGGAGCAGGGAATTTAATATTCCCGCCTTATCTTGGAATGGAATCTGGAGGCTACTTTGCCGCCGCAATTGCCGGGTTTATTTTAACAGCAGTGTTCCTGCCTTTTTTAACGATCATTTCCGTTTCGTTATCTACTAACGGATTATTGTCAATTGGCCAACGGGTCCATTCCGTCTTTGGACTTGTGTTCGCCATCGTGATTTATATGTCGATTGGAGCACTATACGGTATTCCAAGGGCGTCGAATGTTGCCTATGAATTAGGATTTATGCAAGTGATCAGTGTGGATGGACGGTTACCCTTATTCTTATTCTCTCTTGTCTTTTTCGGATTGACCTACTTACTCAGTATCAATCCAAAAAAGGTGATTGATCTTGTCGGACAGTTTTTAACGCCTGCCTTGCTCATTGTATTAGCGATATTATGTGTACGTGCCTTTATGATCTTTGATTATACGGACGCACAAGCAACAGAAAACTTCCAAACCGATCCGTTTCTCAAAGGGTTTCTGGAAGGTTACTTCACCATGGATGCAGTGGCAGCCCTTGCCTTTGGGATTGTCATCATCAATGGATTGAAAGATAAAGGAGCGACGGATAAAAGGGATCTGATACGAGGAACAATCAGTTCAGGTATGATTGCAGCAGTCGGCTTAATCATGGTATACCTTTCACTCGGATGGATCGGTCGTGTTGTTCCCCATGAAGAGCCACTTCAAAATGGGGCGGAAATATTGGTTCTTGCTTCTCATCAATTATTTGGATACAGCGGGAATGTGTTATTTGGTGCCATAGTGATGATTGCTTGTTTAACGACTTGTATCGGCCTCATCAATGCATGCGGACGTTTTTTTAATGAAAATTTTCCGAGGTATTCATATAAGACTTACGTAATGATTTTCATCCTCATCGGATTGGCCGTTACCAATCTTGGACTGAACTTGATATTGAAAGTCGCTACACCGTTACTCGTTCTGATTTACCCTGTAGCTATAGTGCTTGTAGTCCTCTCTCTCTTTCAGCATTTCTTTGGAGAAAGTAAGAGAATGTATGTTTATGGGGTTGGAGTCGCCACATTATTTGCCTTTTACGAAATGCTTATGACGCTAGAAATTAAAATGGAAGAAATTCATGCTATCCTGGAATTCCTTCCCCTAAGTGAAAATGGCCTGGCCTGGACCCTGCCTACCCTCGTGGCCGTCGTGGTTGGGTACGCCATAGACCTCTCCCAAGGGAAGATTACCTTTCCTTTCAAGAGAGGGACGGACCTCTAAAAAAAGCAGCAAGACATGAGTGAATTTCCCACTCATGCCTTACTGCTTTTTTTTCAGGAAGTTTGATCTGTTGCTTTTTGGTAGACATTCATGGAACCACCACTCAGTCCAATGGCTTCTGTTGTGTGAATCCATCCATATTTTTCATAATAACCTTCCAGATCCGTTGATAGGTATAGATGTTTGTAGCCTTTTTCATGGGCTTCCTGTAAAGCATGCTCCAGGAGATTCGAACCAAGTCCTTTCCCTCTGTGATCCGGGTCGATGTAGAGGCAGGCAAACCATGGAAACAGGTCTTGCCTACTATTCAGGTCGTTTCTGAGCAGCGCGTACGTCCCAATGATTTGTTCTTCCTCTAAAGCGATATAAAATCGCGGTAAGTCCTCTTCGGTTCGGCAGGAATGGAACATACAATCGTAATAGAACCTGTAATTCTCCTCACTTCCCCACTGTTCCCAGAAAGCTTTCACTGCTTCCTCAAAAATCCTTGAATTCTTATGTAGCTCCAATATTTTCATTGTTGCTTTCCTCTCTTCACTGAAATAGAAGTATCTTTATAGGATTCTTCGTTTGGAAAGGAAAACCTCTATTTCAATAAAAAAGAAAAGACACGCTCTCAATTGAACGTGCCCTTATTAATTGATCAGTAAGCCCCATCTGAATACGTTAATTCGTAGCTGTGGGAGTATATCTCAAAAATATTCCCGAATGGATCTTCAACATACACCATGCGATAAGGCTTTTCACCAGGATAATATTCCCGGATCGGCATGCGCTGTTTACCGCCGTGCTGTTTGATTTTTTCAACCATGCCTTCTACATCGGGGTCCTGGATACAGAAATGGAATAGTCCTGTTTTCCAATACTCAAAGTTATTCTCCGGCTTTTCGTTGTGCGGGAACTCAAACAACTCCACTCCGATTTTATCACCTGTAGCAAGATGAGCAATTCTGAATTTTTCCCAATCATTCCCGAATACATCACGGCACATCTGCCCGATTGCAGTATCATCATTTTCCACATCGGAAGGCTCCATGATAGTATACCATCCGAACACCTCTGTGTAGAATGCAATGGCCTCTTCGAGATTTGGGACAGATAGTCCAATATGAGAAAACGATCTTGGATATGGTAACATCGTAATAAATCCTCCTCTTTTAGATTAGTTTGATCTAACACGTCTTCATTATAAGGAGCTGAGCTTCTTAATGTAAGAATGCACTTTTTTGTGAGAAACTAACCTTATGGTAAGAAAGGACTGAAAAGAATATGGATACGCCTATAGACCAAGAAGGAAAATTGAAGTGCTCCATCGAGTACACACTGAAGAAAATCGGAGGAAAATGGAAAACGGTCATCCTATGGCATTTAGGGACAGACGGTACTCTCAGGTATAACGAATTGCGCAGGTTACTACCTGGTGTGGCCCATAAAGTACTGAGCCAGCAACTAAAAGAACTCGAAGAAGACGGCTTCATCAATCGAACCCAATACGATACCATCCCCCCAAAAGTAGAATACTCCATGACAGAATTAGGTATGACCCTAATGCCGATTCTCAAGCAGATGCATGTCTGGGGTAAGGAGCATGGTGAGTTTTAGGAGAGGGACGGACCTCTAATTCATTATATAATTGGAATTAGGGGTTCATTAGAGGATTGGAGGTCCGTCCCTCCACACACTTCTTAACAAAATCAGAAATTAAATCAAGTCAATGAGAATATACGAGCTGAATATTGTAATGATGATTCCCGCCACCCGATTGATCATTGTTAACGAGTCCGCTTCAATCCGACTGCTTAACCATCCGCCTACTAAGGCAACCGTCCCCCACCATAAAGCAGATCCGCAAAACACGCCCAAAACGACGAGCAATGCGGATACTACACTGCCATCAGAACCGGTTACCCGAAAGACACCAAAGATGGCGATAAAGGCAATGATAGTCATTGGATTCGTAAGCGTCAAAAGAAAGACTGAGAAGAACCCCTTCAATGAAGAAGTGGTTTGCGGTTCACCAGTCTTCAATGGTTCCGTCTGTGAAGTGAATGTCTTCCACCCCAATAAGAATAGAAACACCCCTCCCCATAATTGAATCCAGAATTGGTGAGCAAGAAGGAAGTCGGAAACAATCGTAAGCCCCATGACAGCGATCAAACCGTATAGTGCATCTGCAGTGGCAGCTCCCAACCCCGATACAAAACCTGTCCTTCTCCCATATGTCAATGCCCGCTGAATACAAAGGATACCGACCGGACCAACAGGAGCAGCAATGGTGACTCCTATGATGAGACTCTTTAAAAATAAAGTGGTATCAATCATGGTCCTGCCGCTATTCTAAAGGAAAATCATGAGTTTGTAGTCGCAGTGCCGAACTCACTTTGAACAAACCCATGACAATCGCAGTTTGGGTCCTGGCATTTGCCGGCATGCTCTTGATTTCATGACTGATGAGGTGATCCAGATCCTTTATATTTTTACTCCGTATTTTCAAAAGATAATCATCCTTCCCGGCGATATGGTACCATGCATGTTTTTCGTGAAAGAGGGACGGACCTTCAATTCGGATTCCCCCTTGAATACCTCGGTCAAGCTATAAAGTAGGTCATTTAATATATGCGGAGTTTCTAATCCTTTATGTACTTTTTTCCGAGAAACTAAAGATAAAAGATCTTTGCTTCATCCTTCGATTCAATTTATCCTTATAGTAAGTGAACAAGGATTGGAGGATGAGCAATGTCTATCGTTCTAAAGAGAATTTATGATGAACCTCCCCAATTAGGCGGTCATCGCATTTTGATTGACCGGGTTTGGCCACGTGGAATTTCAAAAGAGGAAGCCAACTTGGATGAGTGGATGAAGGAAATTACGCCAAGTCTACATTTAAGAAAATGGTTTAATCATGAGCAGGAAAAGTTCGAGGAATTTAAAAAAGCCTACAAAGAAGAACTCATTCAAGATGATAAACAAAAGAAGCTACGGGAACTGAAGGAAATGTCTGCTAACGAACGCTTAGTGCTTCTCTACGGTGCAAAAGATCAGCAGCACAACCATGCCGTTGTGTTAAAAGAAGTTTTAGACGATATGTGAGAGGGACGGACCTCTGAATCAGCAGAAAACCATTAGGTTAATCGCTCATCACTCATTGGAGGTACGTCCCTCTAAATTACTCTAAATTAGTCCCTCTAAGTTAAATGCTTTCTATCAGCAGATAGATTCCCGTAAACAACAGGAGTACATAGGTAACGATTTGAAAGATTTTCTGATTGATTTTGTTGAATAATGCTTGTCCCAACACTAGACCTATAGCTACCACCGGTAATGCTTGCAAGCTTGATTTCCAAACTGTTAGAGTAGTACCCGCCACTTTCACCTGGATCCCTAGGCTGACGAGATAGATGAACAAATAAAAGGCAAGGGTTGTTCCCCGAAGTTTCTCTTTTCTTGTCTCGGTGCCTGAAAAATACAGAAGCAGAGGTGGTCCTGGCATACCGATACTCGTGGTCAGTGCTCCAGACCATCCCCCTGCCAGAAAGTCCCGCATTTTGGACTGCCTGATGCGGAATTTCATGATAAGTAAAACCGTCAGCACTATGATGATCAGGCTGATTAATACCTTTAAGAGACTCATATCAATAAGAGTGAAAACCATTATACCCAGGGGTAAACCAGGTATGCTCCCGACCACAAACCTTTTTACAAGGGGAAAATCAATGTCCCTTCTAATTTTCACTATAAGTGCCAGTGAGATCACAAGGGATAAGATCAAATTAATCTGTATCGCTTCTCTAGGTGGAAACAAGAGCAATAAAAATGGTGTTGCCATTATAGAAAATCCGAAACCGGTACTAGTTTGCAATATCGATGCAAATAAAATGATAACCATAAACAAGATAAACGTACTCAAGAAACATTCCCCCTGGTGATTCTTTCGAAATGATAACTATTCGATCCCACCCATAGACCAATTTCGGTTATTAGAAATAGGAACACAATCCACGCCCAAAAATGCAAGAAGACTCTATGAAAATCGTAAAACACATTCAAATAATGAGGGTTTTCATGCATGGTGATGGTAAAGGCATAAAACATTCCAAAGGTGAAATTACGCGACCATTGACTTATATGATAAGTAAAAACCCCTTTTTTCCATCCCAGCTTCTGAATCCGTTTAACAGCTCTCACCATCTCCATTAATTCAACACTTATCAGGAGGACAAACACAATTAGCCAAAAAATCATTATAAACATTCCAGACATCAGTTGTGAAGAAACGATTGCCAGGCCTGTAATGGATAAAGCCCCGTGAATGATACAGTTTGCGCTCGTCCAATCTTCTATCATCGTCCAAGGATTTCCTCTCGCATATCGAAGCACAATCAAAGTCATACCGATCAAGTAATAAAAGATTCCAAGTGACACCACTGCAATCAGCAGTCCCGCCGGAAGAGAAGGAAAAACCTTCACCCAAAATATCACCAATGATTGGGTAGCAACGGTAGAAAGTAACACAACCCCATGAGTAGAATGCGCTGTCGGTCGTTTCATGATCTCGTTAAAGTGGTAGAAGCAGTTTACCAAAAAACATAGCCACAAAAGAGTATTAATAAGCATAATGCCCTGTACACCCACGCTCATATCAGGGAAATATTTGACGATCACATTACTTAAAACCGAAATGCCGGCAACCCACGATCCAATCACGAAAGAATGAACAGGATTCCGTATTAAAGCAATGAAAAATTGTTTAATTAACAATTGCTTAAAAAGATATTTATAAATAATCGCAGCCAACACAATCAGGGACACAGTCAGTATTTTTCCAGTAGTGTGGTTGATCCATGTAAAAGCATCAATAGCAGCATAAAGAAAGATTCCAAGAGCCATAATGACGGCACCTGAAGCCGGATTGATGATTTCTTCATTTTCTTTAGATTTCATCCTGTTGCTCAGATACCTCCCTTCTACCTTTTGAATCGCTAAGCCATCCAAGAAGATCATCATGAGGAAAATGAACCCTCGTCTCAGAAATAAGCTTTGGAAGGAACCCCCCAAGGCTATCCACTAATAATTGCAATTCCTCCAGAACATACCCGTTCTCAAACTCCTCCATGGAAACGGGTAGCTCCTCTTCATCCAGAACGGAAGCTTTTCCATCGGCAAATACGAGGACATCTATGATAAGATCTTCGAAAGATACTACTTCATTGTTTATGTTAGTATTTCTGACAATATTAAAATAGGAACCTAAATACTCACCCCGATGATCTCTCCAAATATACACATTATAAGCGCGGGCCTTCCAATAGTGCGCCAGGGTGTAGCTTCCCTCTGGGATGGTTAAGCTTGATTGGTTTGTTGTCATGGTAAAGGCATCTTTTATTCTATGAAAAAGGACCACATCCTCAACTCCCGCCTTCAAGAGCCGGCAGTGATGTTCCACCAATTTACCGTCATAACCTATCTTTCTCTCTATAATCGGGGCACCAACCTGAAGGGTACTGCCCATTGAATTCTCATTCACCATACATCCCTCCAAAACTCTGAGTAATTGCTATATAAGTTTATCATTTCCGTAAATCTGAAAGAGGGACGGACCTTTGATCAGCAAACCATCAGGTTAATCGCTCATCAGAGGTCTGTCCCTCTCACATTACTCACGCATTATATCTTTTTCACAAATTCTGATTTTAGTTTCATGGCTCCGAAGCCGTCGATTTTGCAGTCGATGTTGTGGTCTCCTTCGACGAGTCTGATGTTTTTGACTTTGGTTCCCATCTTGAGGACGGATGAGCTTCCTTTTACTTTCAGGTCTTTAATGACCGAAACGGAGTCACCATCGGCTAAGAGATTTCCGTTTGAGTCTCTGACCACATTTTCTTCATCTGCCGTTTCTGTTGCTGCATTTGTTGTCCATTCATGAGCACACTCGGGGCAGACGAACAGACTTCCATCTTCATACGTGTATTCTGAGTTGCACTTTGGGCAATTTGGCCATTCTGACATCGTGTTCATTTCCTCCAATGATTGTTTATTCATGTTCAATTTAAAAGACATCGCATTCCATTATACCTGACCCACTGTGAGTCATATATTATTTTCGTTCGTCCTTTTAGTCAAAGTGTTTTCGTCACAGCCAAACACGTTCAGAATGTTCCCTTCCCCACTCCACCAGAAACTTTTCTAATAATGGTCCAGTCAATGGACGGCTAAAGTGGTATCCCTGACCTACCTGACAGGCATTCCGTTTCAGGAACAAGACTTGATTTTCTGTTTCAATTCCCTCAGCAATAGTAGTAAAGTTCATATTTTGACTCATATCAATAATCGCTTTTACGATTGAAACTTGATTTGAATCTTCCATGATATCATCTACGAACGATTTATCTATTTTAATACTATCAATCGGTAAATGCCTTAAATTATTCAAAGAAGAGTAACCTGTTCCAAAGTCATCCATGGAAATGATGACGCCAAGCTTTTTCAGCTTATTGAGAACTTTCGTTGATTTTTCGAAGTCCTGCATGATACTCTCGGTTATTTCAAGCTCAAGCCGATCTGGGTCAAACTGGAGGTATGATAAGGTTTCTTTTACCATGTCAACAAATCCATCATCCTTTATCTGTCTGACAGATATATTAACTGCAACAGGAATGATGCCTAATCCGCTCATTTCCCACTCCTGACTTTGTCGACAAGCCTCTCGAAGAACCCACTCCCCGATCGGAATGATCAATCCCGTCTCTTCTGCCAAAGGAATAAATTCACTCGGAGGGATCATTCCAAGTTCCGGATGTTCCCAGCGTATCAAGGCTTCCACACCAATTATTTCAAGCGTTTCCAAGTCCACTTTGGGCTGATAATGGAGAGTTAATTGTTTGAGCTCCAATACCTTTCTTAATCCATTTTCAAGCTCCATATTCCTTGAAGAGGCATTTTCAAGCTCAGGAAAATAGAATTGATAGTTATTCTTACCGCGTTCCTTCGCTAAATACATGGCTGTATCGGCATGTTTGATTAAACTTTCCTGGTCCGCTCCATCCTTTGGGTACATACTGATACCGATACTTGGTGTCACAAAGAACTCCTGTTCATGAATGACGATTGGACTGTTGAAACTATGTAATACTTCACCCGTCGTTTCTTCGACCTCTTGCTCATTCAAATTGGAGAGTAAGATAATAAATTCATCTCCTCCTTGCCTAAACACAATCCCTTTGTCTTTCACCACATTCTTCAATTGGAGGGCAACCTTCTCAAGTATGATATCGCCAGTAGAGTGCCCTTTCGTATCGTTGATGACTTTAAATCGATCTAGATCCAGAAATAAGATGGCAATCGATTGATCAGGAGCTTCACGAATTGACTCATTTAAGTATTGTTTAAATTTGTTTCGATTTGGAAGCCCTGTCAGTGAATCATAATAGGCCATGGTACGGATGGTTTTCTCAGTCTCTTTACGATTCGTAATGTCTCGTCCAACCAACTGTATTGCCATCCTTCCTCCATATAAAATGGGCATCGCGGAAATCTCCAACTCTATTGAATCTCCGTTTAGGCGATAAACGGTCAGTTCAAATCGTTCCCCTGAGGTAGAATCTTTTGTCTGCTCCCTTATTTTCTCGATGTTCTCAAGACTGGTAAAATGGGAAACATCCATGTTCATGATATCCTCGGGGCATTTGGCACCAATCAATCTGCTGCCAGCTTCATTGATATAAACAAACCTTTGGTTACTATTGACCGCAATGATATCTGGAGACATTTCTACTAAACTACGGTATTGATCTTCACTTTCTTTCCGATTGGTGATATCAAACAGCACACTGGTAAAAGAAATCATTTCTCCGTTTTCATCCAAAGAGGGAATGCCTCTATCCTGAATCCAGCGAACCTTACCATCCGGCTTGATGATGCGGTATACACTCACACATGCCTGACCGGCACCCAGTTTTTCTTCCCTCGCATTTAATACCGGCAAATCCTCTGGATGTATCACTTTTTTCCAAAGAAGTGTGTCCTGATAAAAATCTTTCAAAGGATATCCATACAAATTCTCAATTCCAGGTGTGATTAAGAGAACATCGGATTTCATATCATGAGACCAAATGGCAACATCCAGCGTCTCAAAAATGTTGTTTAAATTCCTATTACTCTTCGTTAATTCCTTTGAAGCATTCCAATTCCCTTTGAATAATAGGAATAACAAATAAAGCATACAGAGCACTAAACCAATATGGAGAAATAGCGACACTCCCACATTGGATTGATCAATTGTTTTCCATGAAAAATCTGCAATCTCCAATAAGATCATTATGATAAAAAGCATGAATACTGTTTTCTTATTTTGTGTAAAATCCATTCACTACTCTCCTGAATATAAGAATTCTTTCATTAATCAAGTGTACTATTTATGGCTTTCATTCACAATATAGCTAATTATTACCTCTAATTTATAAAAAAAGAACCACCTCCTTCGACTGGAGCCGGTCCCTTTATATGATTCATTTCTAATACGACACACCTGTCCGTGTATGCGTCTTCTTAAATTCATTCATATCCGGATCAAAATAATCTTCATTGAAAGCCGGTACAAACTTACCGTCCTTTAAATAGCCTGATCCCCATGTCGGATCCAAAGTGACCCATTCCCCATCAAGATTCGCTTCCACCCAAGCATGCCTTCCAGGGAAAATCCCCCCTGCTCTTCCTTCAACGAATCGCGCCTCGATGTCACTGGCACGAAGCAGGGCAATCGCCAGGTAAGCATAGTCCTGACACACACCCGTTCTGGTTTCCAGTGTTTTTAATGCACTATCATCCCAGTTAAAGTCGTCATTTTCATATTTCTCAACGTCATAGGAAACATTTTTTGCTACATAATCATAGATCGCTTTCGACTTATCCCTGTTGCTAGTTTGCCCGGCTGTGACGGTTTTCGCCTGCTCCTTGATTTCCTGCGCATCTGACTGTACCCCACGGGAAGGAAGCAGGTCCCGCTTGTCTTCACCTGTCGATTCCACTTCAAACTTCGCAAAACCGAAAAATCTGAAATAATCGCTATTCTCCTCCTTGATTTCAGGTACGCTGAGAGTCACCTCATAAGTACCTGGTCCAAACCGGAGATAAAAGGAATCCTCAAAGGTAAAATCATCTACAGGTATAACATCCAGAGCTTCGTCCTCCCCTTTTTTCGTGGTGATATAAATATGCGTCGTTTCCGGACCGAATTCAGCTTTTGGATCGATGCTCCCTTTGATAGAGTAAACACCATCCGACTTCTCCCCGCCAAAATGAGGAGATTCCAGAGTTACGCCACGCTCACGATATTTATCAGCGTACTCAATCGGACTCATCACCCTAACAGATTCATTATCAATGATTAGAGTGGTGGCCGTCTGGTAGTAGCTTTCACGATCTTCATCCGGTACCAGTACCTCAAGCTCGTGTTTTCCTTTCCCGAAAAATAAAGGAACCTCATAACTGAATTTTCCGTTTTTAACGGGAATGACATGGGTCCAGTTTTGAGAATCCTTCTTTAACCTGAGCATGATGGTGTCTTCATCCGTGAGGTTAACCGCTTCTCCTTTCAATGGAAAGATTTCATTGCCTTTGATATAGCTTGATTCAGCACTCAAGGACAAGGCGGCATCCTGGCCAAATGGTGTGAGCGTCACATCCCTCATTATGTCAGGATTCACATTATGAACCGTGAAGGAAGCTGTATCATAGAAATAATTCTCTCGATCCTTGCTTGGCAGCTGCACAGACACACTATACTTTCCTTCTCCATTGAAAAAATGGATCTCCTGTTTGAACTTGCCGTCTTTGATGGGAGTGTAGTATTCGAGCTGATTCCCCGCAGGTCCTTCTTCGCTTGCCCTAACCTTGATCCAGGCGTAGTCCGACTTCAACTCTGAATACTGTTCAATTTCCCCATCAACGGTCACTTGCCCATTCGCCGCAAATTCCTTGTATGACGGCTCATTCATTGTGACACCGATTTCCTCGCTGTAGGAAGTTAATTGAAGTGGCTCCATTAAACCTATTTTATCTTCCATCTCTTTCTTTTCTTTTTCATACAAATCTTCTTCTTTTTTACCCGCCATCGTTTCCTCACTCTTGGCATTCGAATCACTGCATGCCGTCAACAACAAGAAACTTGCAAACAAACTCAAAAATAGAATCAAAAAGGGATATTTTTTCTCCATGTTTTCCTCCTAAAATAAATGTGCTTACTACTCATACGACCTATTTGGAGGGACGGACCTCTAATCGTTAAAAATCACCTGAATATGGATCGATTTGAGGATTTGAGGTCCGTCCCTCTAATTATTTTATTCTCACAAACTTCTAAATCTGTTTGTAGTAGATAATGGTTGCCTCTAATTCCCCAAAAGGTGAAGCTGCATAGTCGGGAATCCGGCCTCCCTGAACGAATCCAAGGGACGTATACAAATGATTAGAAGGTGCCCCTTCGACCGTATCCAGGATGAGCAAGGTCCGTACCTCTTCTTTAGCTCTTTTCTCCGCTATTTCCATGAGGGACCGGGCAATTCCTTTTTGGCGGAATTTCGGATGGACCATCATTTTTGCGATTTCGGCTCTGTTGGTACCGTTTTGTTTGGTGCATAGGTGAAGCTGCACGGTTCCTGCAATACTACCATCCACACAGGCTATATATAGAATCACATGAGGACTCAGTGCATGTCGCCAGAAGTCCCTCGCTGCTGAACGAGCCATTGGGGATAAAAAACCAATTGAAGCCCCGTCATCCACTACTTTCATCAAAAGATCAGAAAGTTCCTCAATGTGCTGCTCTATCGATGTCAATTCTACGATTTTTAGTCCTTGATTCTTCATGAACATTTTTCACTCCTTAGCATAACTTCCCGTCTTTATTAAAGTGGTCCAAGTTAGTTTTTGCAATCTATTTGTCAGTTGTGATGACAAGGTTTGGGTGTTGATTGCTTCCGTTCACTGAATTTTCTTTTTTATAATCAAATTATAACGAGCGTTCCTTCAATAATCTAACTTTTTCTGGAAAAATAGTTTTGTTCTACATAAACTAGAACAATTCTGTTATACTAAACATATAACAAACTAGGAGGTGAATCCTTGTTTATCCAAATAGAACCTCAATCAGATATACCGATATATTCTCAGGTCAAGAATGGGATCATGGAGGGAATTGTCCGCGGGGAATTAGTGCCAGGTGATATCCTCCCGTCCGTTCGCAGTCTTGCCGGTGACCTGGGTGTAAACATGCACACGGTGAATAAAAGCTATCATGAATTGGAAAGCAAGGGTGTGATCCGCATTGTTCCAAAGTCTGGGGCTGTTATTTGTCCGCCATCTGAGGGAGAAATCCCGCCATCCCGACTGGATCAGATATCAGAAGAATTGCGGCCGATTGTAGTGGAATCCATGGTATTCGGCATGAGTGAAAAAGAAATTCAAGAATTAGTTTCATCTATTATCCTAAAGGTTAAGGGGGAGTAATAAATGGAAATGGCGCTTTTATTCGTCACGGTGGGATTTTTGATGGTTCTGCAAATTACCATTCCTTTTATCGTAAAACGAACGGTGGTTTTTGGTGTAACGATACCTGTTGATGAAATACGGAACGAACAGTTGCTACATTACAAAAAACTCTACGCAATCTTAACATTTTTCATTTCAATTTTGGCATTGGCTCTCTATTTTACCTGGTCAAAAAACATTCCATCCACTGAAAATCACCTCATTTTAGCAGGCTTATTACTGCCTTTTGTCATCCTATTTATTTCGATGTCCCTTTATTTCTATTTTCATATGAAAGTGACAACACTGAAACGGGAAAAGCAATGGTTCAAGGATCGCAAACAGGTGAAAGTTTCAGAATTGAACTTAAGAACGAGAGATGAAATGCTACCCTGGATAGTATATGTAGTCCCCATGGTGATCACCGTTGGTTTAATGGTGTTTACATTAGTGAATTACAATAATTTGCCGGACCAGATCCCTACTCACTGGGGACCAGATGGCAAACCGGATTCATTTACGACCAAAACCTATCTGTCTGCTTTGACCCTGCCACTTGTATTATTGGTGATGAATGCAATGTTCCTCGGGATCAATGAACTCACAAGGAATTCCGGGATCAAGCTGAGTGCAGGGAATATAAAAGCATCACGTGTCCGACAGCTCCGTCTGCGCAAGTACACAAGCTGGCTGTTATTCTTCATCTCCATTCTGATAAGCATGCTCTTTACATTCCTGCAATTCAACACCCTGTATGAAAATAGCGTCAGCGACCTGCTGATCATCACCATGCCACTGGCCTTCTCTGCACTCGTCTTGATAGGGACGGTCCTTATGGCTATCAAGGTGGGGAAAAAGGATTCAGACTTGGACGTAGAAGTCATCGATGAAGGCACCGGCGATGTGATCAATGCAGATGACGATCAATACTGGAAAGGAGGGCTTTTCTATTTCAACCCTGAAGACCCCTCCATCTTCGTTGAAAAACGCTTCGGAGTAGGCTGGACCCTGAACTTCGCCAGACCTCTTGGATACCTCATTTTGGTGGGACCGCTGCTCGTGATAGTAATCATTACACTGATATAACTTTGAGGGACGGACCTCTCAAACTGAGCGATAAAGAAAAATCATCGTTCAGCCGAAGAGGGTCCGTCCCTTTTGTTACGCGATTTCCACCCTTCAATAATACTTGGGACGCACTTCCCTTGTGACCGTATCCGAGGTCCGTCCCTCCAACTACGCCTACTACTAAAAAAGGCTCAATCTCTGGAAATTCGACTTTTATTATGGACAGATTGTTCGGAATACTATATAAATAGTAGATGGAAACTCACAAAGAAAACGTTTACAACATGAGATGACAAGGAGGATTCTATGTTAGATGTGCTAGACAAGATTAATTCATTCTTATGGGGGACACCAAGTTTAGTACTGTTATTTGGGACAGGCCTTTTCTTGACGTTTATGCTTAGAGGGCTGCAGTTCCGAAAGCTATTGTATGCATTTAAACTTGCTTTTACAAAAGAAGAACCCTCTTCTTCTGCTGACAAATCTGAAGGAGATATCAGTAACTTCAAAACGTTGATGACTGCTTTGTCAGCGACCATCGGTAACGGAAACATTGCCGGGGTTGCTACGGCATTGACGATTGGTGGACCTGGAGCCATCTTCTGGATGTGGGTTGTCGGCCTTCTCGGAATGGCGACGAAATACGCAGAAGCGCTGCTTGCTATGAAGTACCGTGTGAAAAATAAAAACGGTGAATACTCCGGAGGACCAATGTATTACGTTGAAAAAGGTCTCGGAAGCAAGTGGAAATGGCTTGCTGTTGCCTTCGCTTTATTCGGTGCATTTGCTGCCCTTGGAATCGGAAACAGCGTACAGTCCAATACGATTGCAGACGTTATGACATCAAGCTTTCAAATTAACAATGTCGTAACAGGAATCGTTTTAGCAGTCCTGACAGGTTTGATCATCTTTGGAGGGATTCAGCGGATCAGTACCGTGGCGTCCTTCTTTGTACCGGTCATGGCATTCCTTTACATTGGCGGTTCATTGATCATCATCGTACTGAATTATGACATGATCATTCCGGCATTTGAAATGATTTTCTATTATGCGTTCAATCCTGTAGCTGCCGCTGGAGGTTTCACAGGAATCATTATCAGTGAAGCGATCCGAAGCGGGGTTTCACGTGGGATTTTCTCCAATGAAGCTGGTCTTGGTACGGCTGCATTGATTGCAGGTAACGCGAAAACCGATCATCCGGTTAAACAGGCACTTGTCGCTATGACGGGTACGTTCATTGTAACAATTGTCGTCTGTACGATGACTGGTCTGGTCCTGCTGATCACAGGCTTCTGGGATCCGACAGGCGGAGCAATATCGGGTGTCGAGCATGCGCCAAGTCTTGACGGCGGGGCACTGACGAGTGCGGCATTTGGACACGCCCTCGGTACTGTAGGGGAATACATCGTATCTTTCTCCGTCATCTTCTTCGGATTCTCGACGATCGTCGGCTGGTATATGTATGGAGAGAAATGCTTCGAGTATTTGACGAATTATCGCTTTGCTAACTCCTACAGACTCATATATATTTTAGCAACCGGACTTGGTGCCGTTGCTAACCTGGAGCTCGTTTGGGCATTCGCTGATATGTCTAACGCCTTGATGATGATTCCAAACCTGATTGCCCTTATTTTACTTTATAAGGTCATCGTTCGTGAAACGAATCATTACTTCAATGAGTACATGCCCATGATGAAAGCCCAACCAAGGAAGAAAGCCAGTTAAAAAGTAACCCGGTGTGATTTATGATCATGCCGGGTTTTATATTTATAGTATGATTTCGTATTTACTGGAAGGCCGTGGATATGGGAAATTTCTTTTAAGGGATTAGGTCCAAATCCTTTCCACTTGGTTTTTTTCAAGGGTTAGAGGGAAAATGGGTTGACCTTCTTTTTCAACAAAATAGGTCGCCCCGTTTTCGTTTGAATGGAGGACCTCTTCTTCGTTTCCATCTAAATCAATCAGTTAGCATCTCAAATTGCTTCGTCCTTTTTGTCTTTAACCAGGTGGCTGCATTCACTAACAAATCCAAAATCTTTTTTAGATCCTCATTCTTTGCCTGCGTGATTTCATTTTCTTTTCTCCTTTCCAATTTTGTAATAGTAATTTGGACAACAGCTTTGCCCATACCTTCATTTCAAAGAAAAAAATCTTCCCTATTTACACACTAAACCGTTCTGTTTTGAGGTAAGACTTTCTGAAAATATCCTATCTTTGAATTCTGAATTTAGAACATACTCAAATTCTTTTGAGTTTAAAGGAGATACAATAGATGATGTCCTACTTACTCCGTTATTGTCCCCCGATTGTTGGTAACTCAAAATTAAGGGGTTTAAATAAGGAAAACTAAAGGAATTACTATTAATACCTTTGTTAATCAACATATGTTTGTTCAAGAGCGTATAGAGGGTTGTTTGGTCATTAAATTTAAGTTATTAAGGTCACGCTAGGTTTGCTCAAAAATTCGCACCATAACTTATCTTTAGGAGGCACACGATGAAATTTGCAGGTATAGGCTTAGTTATGCTGGCCGCTATATGCTGGGGTATTAGTGGTGGGATTGCCGATGTTTTAATGAACAAGGGCTGGAATCCTATTGTGATTTCACTTTACAGGGGGGTTGTTGGATTTATATGTTTTTTGGTGTGGTTTCTTCTTCGCTTTAGACAAAATCGGGACATTTCTACCCGTTTATATTTATGGTCTTTATTTGCAGGTGTTGGTGTTGCTGGAAACTTCACTTTTTATTTTCTAAGTATCGAAGCCTCAAGCGTTGCGGTTGCCGCTACTTTAATGTACACCGCACCTGTGTTCGTCCTGTTAACCTCTTTCTTTTTACGAATAGAACATTCTACTTGGTTTAAATGGGGCTGAATTACCGGTGTTCTTTTGGGGATCATCCTGCTTACAGGTGCCTACAATACTGAATCGATTTCAGTGAGTTTTTTTGGGGTGGCAGCGGGACTTGCTGCTGGCCTTTCTTATGCTTTGTTTATATTCGGGTTTAAAAATGCCTCTTCTATCGGAAACCCACACACTACGCTAACCATTGCTTTTTTTTCATTTTGTCTTATCCTTTTTCTGTTTACGGACAAGGGTGAAGCAGCTGCTGTGTTGGCGTCAACGGATATAGGATGGTTTTTACTGTTAGGGATCCTCGGGGCTGGACTGTCCTTTATATTGTATGTGACTGGAATTCGATTGACTACTCCGACAAATGCTTCGATGGTCGCTATGGTAGAGCCCGTGACAGCCTCCTTATTTGGCGTTTTGGTTATCGGGGATCACTTGACCCGCATTCAAATTCTTGGCATGGTGGTCATCCTTGTTACGATCACCGTCCTTAGTGTGAAGCAGTCCGACTGAGAAAGTTTATCTCCTTTAAACGAATTAATTTGATCCAAATTATTTTTGTGAAACGGAATTTTCTCAGTAAAAAAACAGTTCATAGGTATAAAATAAAAAGTGGAATGACCCATGATATAGAAATAAAACGTCCTGTGCCAATTCACAGGACGTTTTTTATGTCATTTATAGGTTATGCACTCCAAAAAAGAACGGATTATTTACACACAGGGATGATTCCACCTATCAAGCATACCACTTATGCCACATATGATCATTTCTGCCTCTTACAAAGGCATCCACCCGGTTACGGCCCCAGGACACGGCTCCCGGTGAAGAACGAACGCCTCCTCTTGGTGCTCCAAGGTCTTCCCAATTACTCCAGCGGGAACCATTCCACCATTTGTGCCACATATTGTTGTTGTCTCCACGAACAAAGGTATCGATCCGGTTCGGAGCCCATGATGATGCTGCGGGAGCGCCTTCGAATCCTCTAGGTGGTGAGCCCAGGTCCTCCCAGTTACTCCAGCGGGAACCATTCCACCACTTATGCCACATCCGGTCATTGTTTCCTCTTACAAAGCAATCGATTCGATTCGGCCCCCAGGATACAGCACCTGGTGAATCCCTCAAACCTCCTCTTGGAGCTCCGAGGTTTTCCCATTGGCTCCATCGGCTTCCGTCCCACCATTTATGCCAGAGATTGTTGTCATTCCCTTGCACGAAAACATCGAGGCGATTTGCTTGCCATGATGCAACCGTAGGATCTCCCTTGAACCCACGTGGTGGTCCTCCAAGGTCTTCCCATTCATTCCATCTCGATCCATCCCACCACTTATGCCAAAGTGTATCCCGATTCCCTCTGACAAACGTATCAATACGGTTCGGTCCCCATGACACGGCAGCCGGGGAACTCCTTAAACCTCTCCTTGGTGCACCGAGATCCTCCCAATTACTCCAGCGGGAACCGTTCCACCATTTGTGATACATTCTGTCATTCTCACCTCGTACAAATGTATCCAGCCTGTTAGCCTGCCAGGAAGAAACGGCAGGTGAACCCTTCATTCCCCGTGGCGGTGCCCCAAGGTCCTCCCATTCCCTCCAGTTTGACCGCCAATCAAATGGATCTTCGTAGACAGGTTGTTCATAGAATCCTTGATAAGGATCATAATAGTTCAGCTGTTGTGGATAATAATTTAAATCACGTTGCTGCTCGTATGGTGGATAGAACTGTTGATAAGTATGTGGCAACAGACCATCTTCATAATGGTTTCTGACTTCTGGCCAATACGGATAGCATTCTTGTTGAACATCACACGGTATCACAGGATATCGTCGCGGAAAAAACATATGCATCCCTCCTCTGCATTTACTTTATGCAGGAGCCCAGATGAAGGAGCATGTACAGTTCTTGTCAATGAATAACCTCTTCTTAAACTTCGAAAAGAATTTAAAGCCTTTAGAACTCAGTTACTGAAATAGATTCTAATGAAAGAAATATCCATTCTTCCCCATAAAAAATTTAGCACCTATAACATAGGTGCTAATAATCACACTCTTTATAATCGGAAGTGGGTTTTCAAACATCCTTCTTTTTGTCTGCGATTGATACTCCGTCCGTTTTATAATGCATTTTAATATTTGTGAAAACCTCGGTTGCCCCGTGTTGTATCCCTACTTCCTGGGTCTCTTTAATGACGCTCATAATTTTATCATAATCACCTTCGACCACCGTTTCCATCGGCCCCACTTCGTATGTTAAGCCTGATTCTTTTACCACTTCGATCATTTTTGGGATAACGCCATGTGTATCCACGTCTTTTCCGTTTGGCATGGTTTGAAATCCTACAGTTAATGTTGGCATCTGCATGCTCCTTTCTCTACATTTCTATATATTTACCTCCCTCCAGAAGCAGATAAACATGTAGAGATTTATCGAGGCGTACTAGAACCCCTCCGCGTCCCCATAAAATTCTTACTGCCTTTACTTTTCCTTGTATTAGCTCTAGGCCGGGCTGCCTTATACCACTGGTAACAGAAGATAATGATCAGGATCCAATCGATCATATCTCCGCCATAGTACATAATCATCCCACCACTCTCTGCCTGTTCACGCGGGACACCGGCTGGAGGATAGGCGTATATGTATTTCGACAAAATGCCATGACCGGTCAAGGCAAGGATCAATACAGTTCCTCTGTAAATATAACTGGTTCTATGTGGAGCGGGATCAATATATATCATGGAAATTGTGAATAGATATCCAGACAGAAAAACATGGATATGTATGAACAAATAAAGGAGAATGTATTGATGCATCTCTTCGTACACACTGGTTGAGTAAAGAACCCACAGGCCTCCAATATTGAGGATGACAGCGACAATGGGGTCACTGATAATGCCCATCATACGGCTTTTCAGTATTCGTGAAAGCCTCCTGGCCAAAGTGACAGGCAGGGTCCGCAGTACAAGTGTCACCGGTGCAGCGAGTACCATGAGTAGAGGGGCCAACATTCCAAGGAGCAAATGACCAAGCATATGGGAAGTAAACTCCATATGTGCCCGCTGAACCAAGGGTCCTGATACTGCGCTTAAAGCACAGCAGACACCGACGATCCATAAGATTGTACGGGAAATTGGCCATTGTTTATGTTTGCGATTGGAAACGACCACAGCAAGCAGATACAGGACAAATATCACTGTAAATGGAATGGTTAGAAGAATCTGAGAAACCGAACCGATGCCTTGAGATGCTTGTGTAATAGAATGATCAGCGTGCATTGGCAACAGTCTCATTCTTTTTATATCCAGTATTTACAACCAATAAGAAACCTGCAAGAATCATAGCAGCCGCAATCACATTCCAGACAATATCATACACAATGACATTCTCTACATAGCGTATCTGATGAATTCCCATCAACTTATGCTGCACTGTCCCGTCATACAATTGAAATCCTCCTGCACCAAGCAAAATGCCTCCCCACCATCTCTTCATCCACAATACTTTTTTCCGGCGTAAATCAGCATACATAAATAACCCGCCGATTGTAGCAAACCAGCTAAATGCATGAAAAAAACCATCAGATACTAGCCCTATCGTTGTTGTGGACTTGTCATAAAAATGATGCCAATGAAGCAACTGATGGAATACTGTTTCATCAATAAATGCAACGATCCCCATCCCAAATAAGATACCGGACCATAGATTCCTTGTTGAAGACGTCTTTGTATAGGTGGCTTTCATAGTTACAGGACCCTCCTTTGTAAATTATTAGCCATTCTACCCCTTCCTTTATGGGGATAAACTTTTCTTAAATAGGTCTAAATGGTTCATGAGCCATTGAAAAACTCGCCTTCCCCCTTAGTTCCGAAAGACTTATCGGAAGGTACTTACTATAATATCAAAAATAAAAACAGGACCTTTCGACTAAAAAAGGTCCTGTTTTCCTATTTATTCTTGAATGACATACTGTTGATATTTTTCAAAATCACTTACCTTACACTCGATTGTCAATTTTGTCCCAGCTTCTTCATATTCTGTTTCCACTACATTCGCTTGTTCATTGAAATAAGAAATCAAATGGCCTTTATCGTAAGGAATAACCATCTGACACTTTTTGTAGTTTTTAAAAATATAACTCTTCACGACGTCCAGTAATTCGTCCATCCCGATTCTCTTTTTAGCCGATAAATAAATTCGATCCTTTTCGACTCTAGGAACCTCTCCTTCTACTAACTCTGATTTATTAAAGGCATAGATGACTGGAATGTCGCCCACTCCAATGCCTTCAAGGGTTTTATCAGTCACCTTCATCAATTTCTCGTAGTGGGGATCGGAATAATCAACCACGTGAATGATGAGATCAGCCTCCACCACTTCTTCAAGTGTTGAACGGAACGCTTTGACCAACTGATGGGGCAGTTTGTTAACGAATCCAACCGTGTCTGTCAGGAGAAATGCCTTTTTGTCCGGTAAGGTGATATTTCTCACCGATGTTTCAAGAGTCGCAAACAACATATCCTTTTCAAATACTTGTTTATTCTCGTTTGGATGGAATTTTTCTACGAAAGCATTCATAGTCGTAGACTTCCCTGCATTTGTGTATCCGACAAGGGATACGACCGGTATCTCACTCTTTCGACGCTGCTTACGCTGGGTACTTCGCAAGTCGACGAGGGAATCCAGCTCTTTATTCAACGCTGTGATTTTCTCTTCAATCTTACGTCGATCAAGCTCGAGCTTCGTTTCACCCGCACCACGGTTCGCGAGTCCTGAGCCGCCGCCTTGACGCCCCAGTGACTCACGGCGTCCTATAAGACGCGGGAGCATGTATTGCAATTGAGCTACCTCTACTTGAAGTTGCGCTTCCCGGGTTTTCGCACGTTCTGCGAAGATATCGAGAATCAACATCGTCCGGTCCATTACCCGAATATCGAGCTTCTCTTCCAGTACACGAATTTGCGAAGGAGACAGCTCATCATTCGAAATGAGCACCTCTGCTTCCCACTCTTCAATAAGTGGCAGGAGCTCCTCGATCTTCCCCTTACCAATATAATGAACATGATTCGGACGGGGCAGATTTTGAGTCAGTTCACCGACAACATCAATATGCCTCGCTTCTGCCAATCCATTTAACTCAAGCATCGAATATTCGAAGTCATTATTCTTATCTTTTGTATTAACGCCTATGGCGATTGCTTTTAAACGTTCTTCCATTACTTCGTCACTTCCTATCTTTTAGTGTGTACAGAAAAAAACACAGGCCTCTGCCTGTGCTTTTCGTAAATGGATTTGAATAAACCGGTGGCGCATGAAGAAGACCGCATTTTCCCCTGGCGTTTTCCCAAGAAAACACACAAAATGGCACCACTCGGTAAGTATTCAGTTCTATTTTTTCAAGAAGAAAAGAAAGAGGAGCCATTCAGCCGCTCTTTCCTTCATTCAACGTCAAATGAAGAATTCCTTTAAAAATAGTCAGACCGATCCCATTTACCCTGCACACAGGCAGAGCCTTTGAACATATTCAATTAAGCGTTCAAATTGCGGATGCGTAGTCTGATTAAAATCAAAAGGAAAACCTCCATTTCTCATAAATTATAATCATCTTACCACAAACAGCTGAGGATGGGAAGATATGGTTTGAGGGACGGACCTTCAATTAGCCAAATCCATATTGGAATTGCCTATTTAGAGGTCCGTCCCTCGCTTCATATATCTGAGAAGCCGCAGGTTCAGACAGGATAGAAGGAGGATGAGCGCAAATTGGGCAATGGAGAGTGAGATGTTCCAGTTGGTGGTGTGAAAGAGATCGAGCGCTGCTGTGCATTGTTGAATCACACTCAAGACCGCAATCCAAACAAGGTATCTCCATAGAGTGGGATCATTCGCTTGCCTGCTCAAAAAAATCAAAAGCGGGACACTTAATAATATCAACCGATAAAAGAAATCAAACGGATGTACGTCTTTCACAACATAATAATAAAGCTCATATCTCCCTTTCAATACCGCGTCTATAAACAAATTCATATATAAGATAAAGAATAGGCTTCCATACCACTCCAGAGGCGTCAAATGAAAGAACGTCTTCTTTATACCAAGTAATTTATCAACGAATCGAAAGTTATATAACAAGGTCATATATAAGATTGGATAAATAGGAACGGAGTATATCAGTCTCCAGCCACTGTACTGAAAGAAGGTAGAATAGTGAGCGGCCACAAACTCATAACATAATGCAAATAGTGTCCACCCCAGTATGTACATCCCCTTGATGATTAAATTCTTCTTTGCGGGAAAAAAAGCTAAAAACAGGATATTAATCGCTGGGTAAATCCCAACCGCACCTACAAAATCAATCCAGTCCACCCCTGCTTCGAAATAGGAATATAACTTGAACATTCCACCCAAAATGGAATCTGCAAATAAAGCTAAATATATGGAAAACAAAGAAGTAACGTACATCTCGATGATCAGAAGCCTTTTTCTTACCATATAGACGAAACCATTCAGGACAAAAATTGTTATCCACATCAATAGCATATACATCATCCTAGCCATTCTTTAGATGTATTCATTATTCACTTAAATCATGGGAATACACTCTAAAAAACCATAAATATAAGAATCTCGATAAATAAATCTTTTAAGAAAAATCTATACTAATGATACATTTTTTGAACAGAAGGAGACCTATCCATGTCACATCATCCCAAAACAAATTTAACCTCAGCCGAATGGCCGCTCTTTGGTCTACATATCAAAGTGACACTTTGGCTCTGTGTGTATTTGAATATTTCCTTGCAAAAAATCAGGACCCTGATACGGCATCCATTCTCCGTTTATCTCAAGAAAAATCTGAGCAGCATATTGACTTCATCTCATCCATTTTCAAAGAGGAACATATCCCTATCCCTTTTGGATTTTCAAAGGAAAAGGACGTGTTCCCAGATGCCCCTGCCATTTATGGCGATACGTTTTTCTTAATGTATCTCCGGCAAATGGCGAAGGTTGGGATGATTACCTATAGCGGGGCCGTATCCCTTACTGTACGAGAAGACATCCTTGATTTCTTCCAACAGGCCCTTCGATTTTCCAGTGACCTCTACAAAAAAGCAACGGAGACAGGAAAGGAAAAAGGAGTTTTAATAAGGCCCCCATATATTGATTATCCTGAAAAAGTGGAATTTATTAAGGAAAAATCATATATGAGTTCCAGCCTGAATCCCTTTGTCAATAGACGGCCACTGAATGCCATTGAAATATCACATTTATTCCTTAACACGGAAACCAATTTACTCGGAAGCATGATTGCGACAAGCTTCGCACAAATGGCGCAATCAAAGGAAGTAAGAAAATTCATGTCCAGGACGCAGGAAATTGCACAAAAGCACCTCAATATATTTAGTGATGCTCTCATCAATAATGATATGCAGGCTCCCATGTCTTGGGATACCAATGTAAAAGCTTCAACTGTCCCTGCTTTCTCCGATAAACTGATGATGTTCCACACCACTCTGATAAGTAATGCCGGGATGGGGAACTATGGTACGGCTGCAGCGGCAAGTATGAGAGCTGACCTTGTATCAAATTATTTTAGACTCATACTGGAGGTGGCGGAATTAGGCAAAAGTGGTGCGGACATCTTGATCAATAACGGCTGGCTGGAAGAACCACCTCAATCTGCTGATCGAAAGAAGTTGGCGGAAGATAAGTGATGAGGTGAGGTCCGTCCCTCATCACGTTAACCTACTAAAGAAAAAAACTCCAAATCAACTCTTTTCCACTTGATTTACAAGCGGAATGATGGAAGATTTGGAGGTCCGTCCCTCAGTTCTTGATCGATACATTTACTTGATCGGAATGGGAAATGGTGATGGGGTGTTGTCCGCTTCCTAGTTTGAGGGTGGCGGATTTGTTCGGGATTCCTTCTTCGATTACGTCTTTATCGGATGCACTCACAGGTTCTGTCATTTGCCATTCTACTTCCTCCCCTTGGATGTCTCCGACGTTATCGGCATTGATGGTCAGGTCTTCATTTGAGGCGAGAATCAGGTTGACCCGCGCAGAGGTTGATACTTCCCAGGAGCTCGAAAGGGTTCTAGGTTTTAATGTGACTTCACTGTAGTCACTCGAGATTTCGAGGGACTTGGATGCCGGGATAACGAGTGTCGCATCCATCTCCTGCCCTGATTGCATCCAGCCATTGTAGTCAGGAAGACTTTTTAATGTGATATAAAGTGTATCATCTTTCCTTGTCGTCATTAGATAATCTTCCGGATTCCCAAGTAATGGTTTCCCTTCAGTAAAGGAAGAACGATACGTACCAAACACACTCACTTCTTTATCCGTAACTGTTTCAACCGTTAACGTATGATGGCTTGAATCAACGACGATCCGTTTCACCTCATCACCTACCTGATAGTTAAACGAAGGAAGGTCTGCTGTTCTCATTTCAGAATCAAAGAACGTTTGCAACTCCCCTGTCAATCCTGTCGCCTGCAGAACCGTAAATCCGATTCCCACCGTTCCTATGACAGCCACAAATATTATACTAAGGAAATCATATTTTAATATTGGCTTCTCCTGCTTTGATAAGAATAAGTACACTAGGATTTCTGCCCCTAACACAATCAGCAGTACAGGCCACCAACCTGCCAGCACATAGGCTGAATCCCATTTTAACAGCTGTGAAAACAGGAGGAAAATTCCCAGGAACAAAAGGGATGCCCCCATTGAGATGGATCCGACTCGCCAAGTTCTCATTCTGATACCTCCTCTTTTGAATGGGCTTTTTTACTTCCGGACACCAATTTAATTCCCCCCCCTATAAGAAGGAGGCAAACAATTCCCGGCTGGATATAGCTATACATCACATGATACAAATCAATGCCATACGTCTCTAAAAACGGTAATGATAGGGGCATAAGGATGTTCGTAGCCAAGTAATAAACTCCAAGCAACATCAATCCAATTCCTACCCACTTCTGCTGATTGATTAAGTAAGACACAATCGGCGTATCTTCTAAAGGTTCCTTTCCGTGTTTAGAAGCACGTTGCAATCCATCAAAGAAGCTGTAGAACCAGATGATCGGAACTAAGAATAGAAAAATCCCTAACCGAAGTACGTCTAATATATAAATGGAGAATAAGAACACTGCCATAAGCTGAATGCCCCGTCGCTGATAACCAAGATACAAATGCCCCGCCCCCGGAAACATCGATAAAAATGTGGCGAATGCCTTACTCTTTCTCCCACCTTCATGCTGGGCTTCCAGGTCTTCCAATACTGACCTATCCGTCAACACTTCCCCAGCCTGTTTTTTATTCAGAAGTTGCATCGTATCGAAGAAATTGTATACCCATACGACAGGTAGAACGATCAAGAACACCATAAACTCCCCTCTCCCCGTCATCGCTGTTACAAAGAGAATCATCGCAGCTACTCCGAGGAACGTTGCCAAAAATGTGACACCACGGTTCATCAATCCCAGTTGAAAATGACCGAGCCCTGGTACCATGGATAGAATGATGGTATAGAAGCGTTCGGTGCTCAGCTGTCCAGAATCACTTTCTACCACCGGTTCTCTTGAAGCTTCATTCGCTTTCAACATTCTTGATGCCACAAGTGCCGTATTAACGATACTGATGAGATATAATAAGAACGCAAACCCAATGGTGATAAAAGCTAAACCATCCCAGTTCAACACTTGTGCTCCCACGAATGCAACGGGAAATGACGCCATCAATACGAGGATAAACAGGGCCCCTCTTAATACCTTACCTAAGTACATCAATCCCACACCGGGTATAAAAGCCAACAAAAACGCAATGATTGGATTCTTCTTTTTATCCATCTTACTCTGCCTCCTGTTCTTCAATTTTTTCTACTTCATCAAGTAAAGCCGTTGTTTTATTTAAGATATTTTCTGTAAAGGATGCCGACTGCTGACCTCTTTCAAATTCCGTCGTGATCTTTATAAGTTCACCAAAGATACCAGTCGCCATCAAAATCAACGTCATGGCCGTAGCCAGCACGTAATGAAACACCTTTTCCTCATACCAGAGTTTCTTCACTGGCTTCTTCACTGAATCCGGCTTAAACGGAATTCGCTCCATCACCTCATCTGTATAGAGGGACGGACCTTCAATGGAAGGAAGCTCGTCTTGAACCGATTCGATTGCTTCCATATAAAGACTCATGCATTGATCGCAGCCGTATAAATGCTCCTCGTATTCGGTTCGCTTATTATCTTTCATTTCATCTCTGGCGTAATTCTTCCACTCTTCCAATGCAATATGACTCATATGAAATCCTCCTCCTTCCAGTGCTTCCGCATCCAAAGCCTTGCCCGGTACAGCTTTGTTTCAATCGTCTTCACCTGCACATGCTGTTCATTTGCAAGCTGCTGATAGGACTTTTCTTTTATGTAGAATCCTTCAATCACTTCTCTGTAAGATTCGGGAACTTCTTCTAAATGCCTCAAAACGAGCTGCTTTTGTTCTTTTTTTAATAATCGTCTTTCTACAGCATCCCGGGACTCTCTCTCAGGGAGGTCGTCGACCAGGTCCTCCTTCTGTCTTGCCTGTCTTCGCTTACAATCAATGGCATGGTTCACAGCGATTCTCGTCATCCATGTCTTGAACCCTTGATGCTCGTACTGGGGGAGAGAGGAATAAATCTTCATCCATGCTTCCTGTGATGCATCTTCCGCATCTTTCTGATTTCTCAGAACGCCGTAAATGCATTTAAAAACATACTGCTTATGCATTTCGATCAACATCCGAAACGCATGCTCACTGCCATTCATCGCCTTTTCAATTAGCGGATCCACCAACCTCTCTCCCCCTTTCTTGTGGTCTCATAGTAATAGACGAAAGAAAATGGTGATTCCCTACAGTTTTTTCGAAATTTTTTTGTTGGAGATGGTGCCCGTTACATTTGATTGGATTCTTAGCTGGTCATGGCTCGTAACTTCATGATTTGAGATTTCATCTTTAAATTCTGGATTTCGCCGTTAAACATCGACTCAACAGGAGATTATATGAACCGGGTAGAACCGGGTAGCGGATCGATATCTCCTATTGAATGCACGTTCGCTGATATATTTGAAATTTCACTGATATAATGAAAATTCCGCTGATAAACTGGTCGATTTCGCTGATATAATGACAAGTTCCAGAATTTCGCTCCCTCTTACTAATCGAAACAATACGAATTTTGTAGGTTATTCGTTGGTTCTCGATAAAAAGATCCAGCAACGCAACTTTATCCAATTTATCTCGATTAAAATTGAAAAAAATCGCAATTTATATCAATCTCTCCACATCCCCACTGCCACACCCATCCAGAAAATCACCCTTATTTACCACCTAACAAGAAATCCACATTCCTGATATACTCGTAAAGTACTTATCTTCATAAAAAAGGGAGTGGATATGATGAAAGAGGGAATTACCTTAATAGTGGAGATCATTAACAACCTCCACGACATGTTAATAAGAATAACGAGTGAGCTCGGTTTCACCCTTACGGATAAAGATCTGCACTTTTGGATTATGGGGATCATCGGTATCTCCGTGTTCTTTTTTGTATACATTGTGTCTAAGATTCTATCGAAGCTTAAGTTCGGGATCACGGCTCTGGCTTTCTTCTATACATTGACCTTCATGTTTGTGTTGGTCTTCGCAATTGAAATTCAGCAGGCAATCACAAACCGGGGGCAGATGGAGTTTATTGATGCCATCGTTGGTTTATGGGGATACATTGTGTTTTTCTTCATCTACATTGGTTTCGCAGCCATCATTCTACTAATTAAGTATTTCTATCAAAAGCTTTCCCGGAACAAAGAAGAGACCCTGTCATAAAAAAAGAGCAAACGCCATATGCGCTTGCTCCCCAACTATTTCATCTTACATAAACACTTCAATTCCATTGGATTCCTCACTCAAAAGACCCTCAAGAACCTCTCGTTTAATCCTCATACCACCCATACGATATCGATTAGATACCTCTTCTGTCTCCACTTCTTCACCATTAACCACAACGCGGCCGCTCTCTTGCCCCATATGATAAGTGAATGTCACTGGACGATTCATAAATTTAAAATCAAATGTCAATCCGTCAAATTTCTCAGGTAAAACGGGATCTATGATCAAATCTTCTGCTTCTTGACGGATACCCAGGCAGTTGGATATTAATTGATTCATGTAGATTCCAGGTCCGCTTGAGTAGATTCTCCAGCCGCCTTTTACCGGTACGGTCCCTGCGCGCAGCTCGTTAAAGCGTTCTTGCGCCTCGTATCGAGTATTGAATTTACCGTCGGAGCTGCTGAAGTATGCGTTACTTTGTCTTCTTTCAGCGTTTGGAACGACTTCAGTCAACCCGACCGGATTGATGATTTCAAGTCCCTTCCACACTTCCTCCGTATTTCCGAGCTTCGCCATCGCTTCAACAAAGCGAATATGAGCGTGAACATATTGCAGACCGATTTCCCGGCCGAAATTGGCTGCTTGTTCTGCTCGTTTGAAATGTGTGCTTACTCCACCTTCATAGTTTGCAGGGCGGTTCATTAATCGGACTCCGTCTGGACAGTAGAGGTGTTCCTTCACCAATTTGTAGTGGGATTCTGCTTGTTCCCTTGTGAATAATTCAGAAATGATACTGCGGTTCATCGGCAGCAGTCGATACTCTATGCCCGTTTTCGTGTCCGTCGGGTGAAGCATTAATTCTGCATGTGCCGGCTCTTCCATGTACACGAAGCCTGGTATCACATCATTTTGTAAAATATAGCGTTTGTAATCATTCTGTATTCCTGAAGCAAGTGCCTTGAATTTCGAAGCTTCTTCATCCCGTACTCCCTCAAGCACGTTAGATAATTGATTCAAGACCTGATAGGTAAGGGCTACTGTCCAGCTGCTCGCCATGAATTGTTTCAGCTGGGGGTTTGCCGGTTGAAGCGTATCATCCCAGTCCCCATCGCCGTATGACGAAAGGAATGTGTCATGCAAGAAATGCTCTTTAATGTAGGCGATTTCTTTATGAATATGGTGTAATAGCGTCGCCTTTCCTTCCGATAAATCAAAGCCATCCCGGGTCGAATAAGGGATTTCTTCCTCCAGAATACTGTAATCATTGGTTGCTGTGATATAGTCACCGACAACTTTTAACGGCCAAACGATGATATCTCCATGACTATCATCCTGCTGGATCTTGAAGTAACGGTCAAACATGAACCATTGCGGCCAATTACCGTTGTCTTCATATTGATGGGAATAGACGGTTTTGATGATATCTTTCACACTTTGGTAGTTGTGAGTGGCCATGAAGTACTCCGTCGGACCCTGGCAAACATCGCGGGTTCCCCATGCCGCTCCGCCGTATTGCTCCAGTCCATGTGGTACGGAGAAATGGACAAGCATATTGTGAGTGTACCACCACGATAAGGAGTTGACTTTGGCCAGTTCACTAGGAACCTCCCCATGTTGAGAAAGCTTGAACCCATTCATCACTTGATGATAGTACTCTCGATAGCGCTCAATTTCAACGGTCATATCCGACTTTTCGAATTCTCTATCTTCCCCGTGAAGAAGTCCTTGAATGGTCATGGTCCATTCTGATGTCGCGGTTAAGTCGAGTACACAAAGTGATGCACTTCCGGCTGGGAGGTTCTTACCCAATCTTTCCTCGTTCTCCACACTCATGTCAGCCCCATCTACCTTCATCTTGTAACATAGGTCAGGGTACGTCTGGCTGCTTTCAGATTGAGAATCAGCAGAAACGGCGAGAATATCACCATTTTTTTCAAGCTTATAAGGGACTTCATACTCATTGTTGTTCATTGTAATCTGATTGGAAACAAGATAACGGTACTGTTTTCCGTTCTCTGATCGTACGTTCAGTCGGACTTCAGGCGTATCGACCGTCGTATAATTTGTAATGATGATCGTGTCATCCTGCGTCTTGTAATACCAGCGTGCATAGTTGAAGCCTAATTCAAACATGGAAGGCATGGTTAATAAACGATACACTCCCTCAACCTCAACATAAATGCGCTGACCGGACGTTTTCATGACGTTCAAATGATTCCGGGTATTCGTTATCATCTTGTTAAACGATGTATTTCCAATCACGAGTTGGGAGTTGAATACTCCGTACATGAAGGATGTGGATGTGATGGTCCCTTCCTTCAGCTCATGATTTCCTCCAGACATGAGGATGTGTCCATGAGGGCGTTCAACCACCAATTCTTTTTCCTTTAACACGACATGTTCGTGAGTGTCTGTGAAGAAGGAAAGCAAACGGTCGCCATCCCATTCTTCCGTATGACGCTCAGTAAATAGACCATCAATTTCTTCTTTGGACATTTCTTCCGTTTGAAGGGGTTCGCCAATTTCAGGTGATAGAATCACCTTTTCGAGAGGAGCACTGAAACTCTCATTAAGCTGCTGTACTTCATTCCATGCATGTTCCACCTCTTGGTGATATTCTAATGTTGTGATCGCCTCAGAATGATTTTCTCTGAATAGACCGTAGAAGACAAAATGTTCTTGTCCTGATAATTGGACCTTCTCTGATTGCAGTGCCGTATATGCAAATTCATATTGATAGACTTCGTTTGCCAATGAAGGCGTGGTCAAGATTTCCGGTTGGTTTGTTTCCTTGTACGATAAGCCGAAAAATTGGA
Source organism: Rossellomorea yichunensis (assembly GCF_032337515.1). Classification (NCBI taxonomy): domain Bacteria; kingdom Bacillati; phylum Bacillota; class Bacilli; order Caryophanales; family Bacillaceae; genus Rossellomorea; species Rossellomorea yichunensis. The sequence continues at coordinate 183,346 of NZ_JAVYAD010000007.1, forward strand.
ACCCGTCCGTCGAGTAGCCGACCGTCTTTCCGATAGATCCTTGCTGAATATACGGAAAGCCATTCGATTGTGGTTGATTTTGACGAGAGCAGACGACAAATCCTTTATCATCTTCAAATACTTTGTGATCCACGTATTGGGACATATAAGCTTCATTTGAGCGGACGCCGCCTTTATCTGCCAATCCTAAGTCCTGTCCATAAATGACATCGACCTCCGCGTCCTGCCCATCTACCATCACATCCCAGAACCAAACTCCTGTTTGTGTCAAAGAAAAGGTTACTTCGAATTGAAGAGTCTTATGGTTCCCTGACCACTTCACCTGTGTTTCTGAAAATCGCACCTCACTCGTTGATTGAACACCGATTAATGGGACAATCTCGATTTGGGATGATTCATAGATTCGTAGATAAAGATTGTTTAACGAGCCATCGATGGAATTCGTCAATAATTGGTTGATCATGGTAGATGCATGGTTTATTTCAAAAAGATCACCGCTATTTAAAAAGGTGAATTGAAGATCACCGGATGTAAGCTTATGTGTAGTATTCATTCTGTTCCCCTCATTTCGTCTATTTTACTAATGTAAAGGATTGCTCCATTGCTTCTTTGCTATTTGGACCTGCATAGGCAATAAATGTACCCGGGTCACTGTCAAACTGTAAATCTGAATGATGATAACGTAGCTGTGGTTCTGATAGGGTAAAGGTAACCAGCTTCTGCTCTCCCGGTTCCAGGACGATTTTTTGAAAGTCCTTAAGTTCCTTTAGTGGTCGGATCACTTCCCCGCTTACATCCCGCACATAAAGCTGAACGACTTCCTCGCCTCTCATAGATCCGCTGTTTGTTACGGTAACCGAAACGGTAATCGGCTGATTTGGTGTCATAACAGATTCAGTAATCGTCATGTCGCTATACGAAAATGAGGTATAACTTAAACCGAAACCAAACGGTAGAAGCGGATCATTCGGAATATCCAGGTATTGTGAAACATAACGGACCTGGGCATCCGGTGCTCCCTTTGGTCTTCCGGTATTGAAGTGATTATAGTAAACCGGTACCTGTCCTACACTATATGGGAAGGACATGGTCAGTCGTCCGGACGGATTTTCATCTCCGTATAAAAGGTCGGCCACCGCTGCCCCGCCTTCCGTTCCGGGGTACCAGGCTTCGAGGACCGCATCTACCTGGTCGATGACCCCATGTAAATCCAGTGGTCTACCATTAAATAGAATGGCCACCATCGGTTTATTTAATTTCTTCAATCGCGAAACAAGTTCCAGCTGGGCATCAGGTAGTTTAATATTCGCTCTACACCCTGCCTCCCCACTCATTTCAGAATCCTCCCCAAGTGCCAGAACGATGATATCTGCTCCTTCCGCCACTCTCTCTGCCTCAAGCAATTGCTCTTCAGAAACCGTTTGAATTTCAGATCCTTTAGCAATCGTTAGGTGAGAAGATTCCACTTTCATCTTCATTCCATCCATTAATGTCACGGCATCTTCTTTTGATCCTAACCATGACCAAGGTCCAAGGATGTCCTTGTTTTGAGCAAAAGGTCCAATAAGTGAAATTTTCTGGTTCCGTTTTAAAGGTAAAACGCTCTCATTTTTAAGTAGAACGCAAGACTTTGCTGCTAGTTTACGAGCTGCCAAGCGGTGTTCAGAGTTTAACACCACTTCTTGTTCAAGCTTTTCATCTGCACCGCGGTAAGGATTCTCGAATAATCCTAACTTTTGTTTAAGCTCTAAAATGCGTAAAACGCCTTCGTCGATGATGGATTCATCTACTGCTTTTTCTTCCACCAGCGTTTTTAAATATTTCACATACGTCGAAGTCATCATTTCGATATCAACACCGGCTGTAATTGCTTTAAGGGCAGCTTCCTTCTCATCCTCTGCCACACCATGGGGAATCATTTCTTTCACTGCTCCCCAATCCGATATAAGAACTCCCTTGAATTCCATTTCTTCTCGAAGTATGGATCGCATAAGCTTTTTATTTCCTGTAGCCGGTATCCCAAACACCGTATTAAAAGCGGTCATGACCATTTCACAGCCTTCATCAAGAGCCGCTTTGTATGCCGGTAAATAGGTTTCTCTGAGTTCCCGCTCCGACATATCAACCGTGTTATAATCACGTCCGCCTTCAGCTGCACCATAGGCGGCAAAGTGTTTGACACAAGCTGCCACACGGTTATGGTCGTGAGTTAGATCCTTCCCTTGAAACCCTCTCACAAATGCTCTGGCAAATTGACTGTTTAAAAAGGAATCTTCACCTGTAGACTCCATCACTCTTCCCCAGCGAGGATCGCGAACGAGATCCACCATCGGGGCAAACGTCACATGGACTCCGGATACTGATGCTTCTTTTGCAGCAATTTCCGCACTCTTTTCCGCTAACTCCAGGTCCCATGAGCATCCGATCCCAAGAGGTACCGGGAAGATCGTTTTGAAACCGTGTACAATATCAGACATGACTAATAAAGGAATGCCCAGTCTGTTTTCTTCCATATGAGTGCGCTGAATGTTAATAACGTTCCTTGCACCAGAAGCTCCCAATACAGATCCACTATTTCGGACAACTTCCTCGTCGATCCCCATGTCGACCATCGGGCCGGTAATTTCACCTTGATCGCTTGCCCCTTTAAAAAAAGGAGTAGCAAGCTGGGTAAGCTGTGCAATTTTTTCATCCAATGTCATTTTGTCAAGTAATGCAGTCAGTTTATTTTCATTCATAAGTAGAACCTCCAATTGGTTTTTTCATTTTGGTTCTTTCAAATTATTGAAACGTTTCGATTAACAATTGAAGAAAAGTATAAAGGTAAATGGTTGGTCAGTCAACTATATAATCTAACTCTACCACCCTTCTAAAAACCTTGTTATAACAATAAATTACATAAGGTATATATAGGTGTAATATGGAATGAAACTTAAAATTCTAGTATTTTTCAGAAAAGTGTTGAAAGCGGATACACCTTTGATTATAATATAGTCATCGAAACGTTTCAATAACACCTGGTAAGATATTTTCCATAACAGGAAATTAACTCTTACCACCTCTGATTCAATTTTTTTAATAGGGTTTCAAACTAATAGAAATGGAGATGAAGGTATGAAAAAGAAAACATGGTCTTTCTTTATGATTTGTGTACTTGCGCTATCTACTGTATTAGCAGGCTGCGGCGGTGGAAGCGATTCTGAAGATGGGAAGAAAACCATCACTGTCTGGGCAATGGGTGAAGAAGGTAAGAAGCTTAGTAAGCTTGCTGAAGAATTTGAAAAAGAAAACACAGATATCAAAGTAAAGGTACAAGCGATTCCTTGGGAAACAGCTCATGACAAACTATTAACAGCTGTTGCTTCAAAAAATGGACCTGACGTTCTTCAACTGGGTACAACCTGGGTTCCGGAGTTTGCAGACGCAGGAGCGTTGCTTGATTTAACTCCATATTTAGAAGATTACCCGGATTTCAAACCTGAGAACTATTTCGCAGGTTCTGCGGACTCTATGACCTATGATGATCAAGTGGTCGGGATTCCTTGGTATATCGATACTCGTGTCTTATACTACCGAACTGACCTGTTAAAAGAAGCAGGATACGATCAAGCACCTGCTACTTGGGATGAAATGAAAGATGCAGCGACGAAGTTAAACGACAGAGGCGATGATGTTTACGGTCTTGATATCGACCGCAACGACCAAATCACACCGTTTATCTTTGCTTGGCAAAATGGGTATGAATTTGAAGGTAAAGATAAGATGAATTTCGATAGTCCTGAATTTAAAGAAGCGATAGAATACTATACAAGCTACTTTAAGGAAGGAATCAGCCCTACTACTGAAGGAATGGATATTGTCCAGGCGTTTAAAGATGGCGTGAAACCGATGTTCTTCAGTGGTCCATGGATGATCAATATCATTAATGACCAGGCTCCGGATCTTAAGGATAAATGGTCAGTGGCCGTTATGCCGAAGAAAGAAAAGAATACATCAAGCATGGGTGGAGCAAACTTCTCTATCTTCCATAATTCAGAGAATGTAGACGAGTCCCTTAAATTCATCTCTTATGTGAATGAAGTGGATACACAAATGGAATGGCTGGAAATGTCCAATACTCTTCCATCAAGAAAAGAAGCATGGGAAGAGCCTAAATTAAAAGACGATCCACTATTATCCGTGTTCGGGGAACAGCTGAAATCTACTAAAGCTTCTCCACAAATCAAAGAGTTTGAAAAGATCGCACAAGAATTCCTTTCAACAATTGAGAGAGTAACCGTTGGCGACGCTGACTTAGACAAAGAATTAGAACAATTTAATAAAAAAGCACAGGAAATGGTAGAAGAGTAAATCGAGTCATTCAAGACGAAAATAAATGAAACAAACGCTTCTATTATGAAGTTATAGTAAGGTACATTTGGAGTTACAGGCATAAGGATCAGCCCTTTGCCTGAGCTCCATTTTTAGCAAGCTTACCTTTACGAAGCGTAGTTTTAGTTAGGTGGGATATCATGGGCAATGGATTCAAATTCAGTAAAAACAATAAACATCCATATGTGTTTATAGCTCCTGCGGTTATCATATTGACTGTCTTTAGTATCATTCCGATCATTGTAGCGTTCTTTATTAGCTTTACAGACCTTGACTTAAAAGGCTTAGCTGATTGGTCCAACATCAGTTTCATCGGACTTGAGAATTATTCAAAGTTGATAACGGATGATTTATTTCATAAGTCGATCATTAATACGTTGTTTTATGTAGTCATCGGCGTTCCCCTTGTCATTATATTCTCTTTGGGAATCGCCTTATTGCTGAACTACGGAACAAGCTCGTTATTCAAAGTATTTCGGGGCGTATACTACATGCCTTCCATCACAAATATCATTGCCGTCGCAGTTATTTGGGGATTTCTTTACAATACAGAGTACGGGTTGTTCAACTACCTATTATCACTATTAGATGTGGATAAAATTCCTTGGTTAGGAGAGCCAACGATTGCGAAACTATCGTTGATTGTTTTAGCCGTATGGAAGGGAATCGGAATCAACATGATCATCTTCCTTGCTGCCTTGCAAGGAATACCGAAGTCCTATTACGAGGCTGCTGAAATGGATGGTGCCAATCGATTACAGGTACTGTTCAATGTCACGATTCCATTACTCCGGTATGCTACTTTCTTCGTGACGATCACCACCCTGATTGGCTGGTTGCAATTCTTCGAAGAACCATTTGTCATGACCAATGGCGGTCCATTGGACGGTACGATATCAATGGCATTATTCATCTACAAAAAAGGCTTCCAATTCAGTGAATTTGGTTATGCCGCAGCAGGTTCGTTTATTCTATTTATCTTTATCATTTTGATTACGCTATTCCAATTCAAGCTTAGAAAATCTGATACAGAATATTAAGTCTGAAAATTTATTAGTATCGGGGCTGAAACAATGAAAGCAAATACAATGAAACGAAAAACCGAAAAAACGCTGGTTGCCTTACTCATGATTCTTGGTGGAGTCCTTGTATCCATCCCTTTCATCTGGATGATTTCAAGCTCATTCAAACCTGAAAGTGAAGTTCTGCAAATCCCACCTACCCTGTTCCCAGAGAATCCTACAATGGAGAACTACCTTAACTTATTTGAAAGCATGAACTTTGGTGTGTATTTGAGAAATACCCTTGTCATCGTCTTATTTTCCTTTTTAGGATTATTCTTTAATGCCATGGCCGGTTATGGATTTGCAAAGTTTCATTTTAAAGGGAAAGAAAAGATCTTTTATATAGTGCTTGCAACCATGATGATTCCTGCACAAGTCACGATGATTCCCGTTTACTTAATCTTGAACGAGATGGGATTGACCAATACGATGGCCGGGATCATCCTGCCGGGGCTTGCAGCAGCATTCAGTATCTTCCTATTCAGACAGTTTATGACCACGATTCCAACTGATCTGCTTGAAGCAGCCCGCCTTGATGGGGCAGGAGAATTCTATATCTTCTTTAAATTAATCGTTCCCATCGCGAAGCCGATCTTTGCTGTACAGGGAATCCTGACGTTTATCGGAGCATGGAACAGCTTCCTATGGCCGTTGATCATCGCGAATGATGAGAGTCTCTACACCCTTTCAGTAGGACTATCCCTCCTTCAAGGGCAGTATGCGAATAACTTTGGTCTTCAAATGGCTGGAGCAGCCTTCATGGTCGTACCGATTATCATCATCTTCTCTTTCTTCCAAAAATATATCGTCGAAGGCTTTACGATGTCGGGGATTAAATAGTAAGGGGAAAACATCACCTCTACTAGTCGAGAGTGTGAATGACTATACTATAAAGGTATAATGGATTTAACAATTTAGATGGAACAACCGCTATTCGTATAGCAATCAAGGATGTGAATAAATGGCAACAATCAAAGATGTAGCAAAGCTTTCAGGAGTAGCCGTTTCAACGGCCTCCTACGCTTTAAATAACAGTACCAAAGTAAGCGAAGAAACAAGAAAGAAAGTATTGGATGCAGCAAAACAATTGAACTATCAAAAGAACGGACTCGCATCCGATTTAAAACGTACCAACACGAATACCATCGCCTTGATTCTGAGTGATTTATCAGGTCCGTATTATTCTGAATTAATTAAAGGCGTCCAGGATGTGACATCTACTAACGGGTACGACCTCATAGCCTGCAGTTCAATTGGCGGTGCCCAATCTACAGCCATTAAATTTTTGAAAGAAAAACGAGTCGACGGTGTGATTATCTTAGCCCATAACATCACAGACGAAACGATATTGGAATCCACCCGCGAAGGATTCCCTATCGTCGTGTTGGACCGGGATATTAAACATGACTATGTTCTCCAGGTGGAAGTCGACAATGTCGAAGGTGGATTTCAGGCTACGGAACATCTGATTAGGAAAGGTCACCGGAATATTGCTTATATTAGCGGACCTTATAACTCCCATGACAATGAACTCCGCTTCCAGGGCTTTAAGCAAGCCTTGGAGAAACATGATATTCCTTATCGTTCTAAATGGAAAACATCAGGTGGATTTACACGTGAAGGCGGATATAAAGCAACGAAAATGCTCATTGCCCAACAAGATATCCCCCAAGCCATTTTTTATGCCAACGATGAAATGGCGATCGGTGGCTTGCAGGCCCTGTCAGAGAAGAATATTCGGGTCCCGGAAGACCTTTCCATTATCGGATTTGATGATATTCAACTGGCTGAGTACGTATCTCCCCCATTGACCACAATGAGACAGCCGAAATACGAAGCCGGCGCACTCGCTGTTCATCTAATCTTTCAGAAGCTTGCTAAAGAGGAAGTCGATCCTTATTATAAGTTGACGACTGAATTAGTGGAACGGAAATCAGTTAAGGACAATAAGTAGACTTGAAGAGAAGCGAATCCGTGAAGATGGGTTTGCTTTTTCTTTATCTTCGTGAAACACCTCTAAAAGCTTATGTATCCTTCTTATTGCAAATAACACTTCTAATAATGTCACCTGTACAAAAACACATTCCAACTCCTCTCTTAAAGTGACTCTTACTAGAACCTCCTCCACATACGTTAACAAAACCTTCACAAATATTAGGTACATTGTGTGATTGAGATGGTATTTTACTGGGTATACAATGAGGAGGAATGAATATTCATTCCGTATTTAACCGATGAAAGGCTGAATCCTTATGGCAACTGCAGTAAATAAACGAGACAGCATTATATCAAGCGCTTTGGTTCTTTTTGCTGAGCGTGGATATGACGCGACTACGATTCCAATGATTGCGACATCTGCAGGAGTTGGAGCCGGTACCATCTATCGTTACTTTGATAACAAAGAAGTGCTTGGCAACAAGCTTTTTCAAGAGTATGTAAGGATATTTACAGAAACTCTTGAAAATGAATTCCCTTATGATGAAACCATTCGGGAGCAATTTCATCATATATTTCAAGCCATGATTCAATTTACAACAAAGCAAAGCCAAGCACTTTATTTTATTAAAACACATAGCAGTGCCCATTTTTTAGATAAAGTAAGTCATGATAGCTTTCAAGGACTCCTGGAGATCCTAAAGAATTTCTTTGATTCAGGAAAAGAGAAAAAAGAAATTAAGGAGCTTCCTTCCTCCGCTCTGATTGCCATCGTTTACGGAGCGTTTCTAGAGCTTCAACGATTGGTTCGTATTGGGGAGCTGGAACCGGAAGCAAAACTATTAAAAGATGTAGAAGAAAGTATGTGGGACGCTGTACGGTTACATGTATGAGAAATGATTTGTTTCTCATACACCAAACGGAATGAACGTTCATTCCGTTATAATTCTTTTTTAAGAGGTGCTATTAAATGACAAACTCAAACCAACTTCCGCAGCCAAAGACGTATGGACCCCTTGGCAGTTTGCCGGTCATCGATAAAGACAAACCTCTTCAATCCTATATGAAGCTTGCAAGAGAGCTCGGCCCGATCTTTCAGTTTCAATTTCCGGGACGTATCAGTACGTTTGTATCGAGTGCCTCCCTTGCTGAAGAAATTTGCGACGAAACACGATTTGATAAGAAGGTCGGCCCTGCCTTACAAAAAGTAAGAGCATTTGGCGGCGACGGTCTTTTCACAAGTGAAACGACGGAAAACAATTGGAAAAAGGCGCATAATATCCTGCTTCCAAGCTTCAGCCAGCAGGCAATGAAGGGCTATCATGCTAAAATGATCGATCTCGCCACCCAACTTATCCAGAAATGGGACCGCTTAAATCCGGCTGATGAAATCGATGTTCCTGAAGATATGACTCGCTTAACCTTGGATACGATCGGTCTCTGCGGTTTTAATTACCGCTTTAACAGCTTTTACAGGGAAAACGCCCACCCATTTGTCGACAGTATGGTCCGGGCAATGGACGAAGCCATGAGTCAAACGCAGCGACTTGGTGTTCAAGATAAATTGATGGTTAAATCTAAAAAACAATTCAAGGAAGACATTCAATACATGTTCAATCTGGTAGATGAATTGATTGCGAAACGGAAACAAAATGGTGATCAGGGTGAGGATGACCTGCTCTCTCATATGTTAAAAGGAACCGATCCGGAAACGGGTGAAGCGTTGGATGATGAAAACATCCGTTATCAAATCATCACTTTTTTAATTGCAGGACACGAAACAACGAGTGGGCTTCTATCGTTTACCCTTTACTTTCTCATGAATAATCCGGAAAAATTGAAGAAAGCGCAGCAAGAAGTGGATGAAGTGCTGGGTGACGACGTTCCTGATTATAAACAAGTGAAGAAATTGAAATATATTCGCATGGTGCTTAATGAAGCACTTCGTCTATGGCCGACCGCACCGGCATTTTCCGTTTATGCAAAAGAAGACACAACTTTAAACGGGCAATACAAAGTTAATAAAGATGATGTATTCACCCTTATTATTCCTGAGCTTCACCGTGATCCATCCGTTTGGGGAGATGACGTGGAATCGTTTATACCAGAGCGTTTTGAGGACCCGTCTTCGATTCCATATCATGCTTACAAACCTTTCGGAAACGGACAGCGCGCCTGCATCGGACAGCAGTTTGCCCTTCACGAAGCGACCCTTGTTCTCGGAATGGTTTTGCAACACTTTGACCTGATTGATCATAAAGAATATCAATTGGAAGTAAAAGAAACCTTGACCCTCAAGCCAGATGGTTTGACGATGCGCGTTTCACCAAGGAAACCGGTCGTGTCCTTTACCGCTGCTTCTTCGGAAGAAGTGAAATCTGAGAAAAAAGCAGCACAAGCTTCTCTAGAGTCGACTCATGGTACTCCACTCTATATTCTGTTTGGATCAAACATGGGAACAGCTGAAGGAATCGCCCGCGATCTTGCTGAAACAGGTCGTCAACAAGGCTTTATAGCCGAGGTTGCTCCTTTAAATGATTATACGAGCGGGCTTCCGACAGAAGGAGCGGTTCTCATCGTTTCTGCTTCCTATAACGGAAATCCTCCGGACAATGCGGACGCATTCGTTTCTTGGCTAAGTGAAACGGAGGAAGGAACACTAAACGATGTTCGCTATGCGGTATTCGGATGTGGCGACCACAACTGGGCGACTACGTACCAACGCATTCCTACCTTCATTGATGAGCAGATGGAACAAAAAGGAGCTCACCGTCTGTCGAACACAGGCCATGGTGATGCAAGCGACGATTTTGAAGGAGATTACGAGAAATGGTCGGAAGCACTTTGGCCGAATCTAGCAAAAGAATTGAACATTGAGCTTCATCCAAACGGGGAAGAAAGCAGCTCGATCACGATGAATTTTGTCAGTGATGTCAGTGACACACCACTTGCCCGCACCCATCATGCCTTTACATCGGTGGTAAGTAGAAATATTGAATTGCAGCATGTGGAAAGTGGAAGGAATACAAGACATCTTGAGTTGACTCTTCCAGAGGGTGTAGATTATCAGGAAGGAGACCATATCGGGGTGCTTCCCCGCAATCCAAGCTCTCTTGTTGAGCGAGTGCTCAGTCGATTCAACCTGAACGGCCAAGACTATGTCCAACTCACTGGAGATCCGGGAAAAGCAGTCCACCTTCCAACAGAGAACCCAGTAAATCTTAAAGAATTACTCTCTAATTATGTGGAATTCCAAGAACCCGCTACTCGTTCGCAAATCCGGGCACTTGCGTCTCATACTGTATGTCCTCCCCATGTATTAGAGCTTGAAGAGCTATTGGAGGATGGAACGTACAAAAGGGAGATACTAAGTAAACGGATCACCATGCTGGATCTGGTGGAAAAGTACCTTGCCTGTGAAATTCCGTTTGAAGGGTTCCTGCTTTTACTCCCAGCACTAAAAGCAAGATACTACTCGATTTCAAGCTCTCCCCTCTACAAAGAAGGAGAAGCGAGCATCACGGTCAGCGTCGTTCGCGGAGAAGCATGGAGTGGAAATGGAGAATACAAAGGAATAGCATCAAACTATCTGGCAGAACGTTCCGAAGGCGATAAGATAGCGTGCTTTATCTCTACACCTCAATCGAACTTCCAGCTTCCGGACGCAACCGAAACACCAATCGTCATGATCGGCCCTGGTACTGGAATTGCACCATTCAGGGGATTTATCCAGGCACGCCGCATTCTTAAAGAAAAAGGAGAAACGCTGGGAGCAGCCCACCTTTACTTCGGCTGCCGCAATCCTGAACACGATTTCTTATATCAAGCGGAATTAGAGAAGGCCGAACAAGATGGAATCGTAACTCTTCACACGGCTTTCTCAAGATGCCCTGGTAAAGAAAAGACATACGTCCAGCACCGTTTGGCGGAAAGCGCTGAAGACATCCTACCTTTATTGAAAGATGGAGGCCGCTTATACATCTGTGGAGACGGTGGTAAAATGGCACCGGATGTGGAACGCACATTAGTAGAATGCTATATGCATTTCTATCAAACAACGAAAGAAGAAGCTGACGCATGGCTGGGATCACTTGAAGAAGATGGTCGATATGCCAAGGATGTTTGGGCAGGAGCGTAAATTTTAAAGGAAGCAGCGGACCTTTGTTGGGTTCGCTTCTTTTTTGTTGGGCTGCAGGAATTCTCAGGATCATTTAGAGGTATTATTGACTCCTTAGGTGCCTGGCACTTTCCCTATCCTATCAAACTGTCCCGCTACTTATCTCCTAAACCCTTAAATGCGCCCACTACAAAACAACACACCAAAAAAGCACCGGATGATTACGGTGCTTTCAAACAAATCTTTACTTATTAACCTTTGTAATACGTCCTTCTTCAACAGGATCTACTGTCCCTTGTGCTTTAATGTATGAAACGAAAGCTTCTAAATCTACGATATCAATGACTTGATTCTTACCTTCTAATAGTACCGTATATCCGTCACCGCCGCCTGCCATAAAGTTGTTCACCGTGATTGAGTATGTTTTGGCCAGGTTAAGTGGTTGATCGTCTCCAGTTGTAACGGATTGGATTCTGCTTCCTTCAGGTTTACTGCTATCATATGAAACCTTCAATCCGGAAATCTGTAAGATTCTTGGTGCATTGGGATCTTTCGCCCATTGAGATTCGAATAGTTCATAGACCTGCTGTCCAGTCAGATCCATCGTTACAAGATCATTACCGAATGGCTGAACAGTGAAGGCTTCTTTCCATGTGATTTCACCTGCATCGATTTCTGCACGGATACCTCCTGGATTCATAAAGGCAAAATCTGTTCCTGTATGACTTCTCATGGCATCTGCAATCAGATTACCCATGGCAGACTCACCATCAGGATTTTGATCCCTGCTGATTCCTTTTTTTGTGTTCCCAATTTTCACATTCAGGATAGGTGCAACATCTGCAAGATATTCATCGAGTAATTCTTTAATCCCGGCATCTGGCGTGATGGTTCTGACGGCAGATACGATTTCTGCTTTTTTCGACGTGATATCCTTGGTAGCTGGATCAATCACGAAATCCACATCCGAAAACGCTGTACCATAAGAATACGATTGAACAAGTAGCTTTCCATCCACAATCGTATTTGCATACTGATGATTGTGTCCACCAAACATAATATCCACTTCATCGTCTACTTTTGTTGCGATATCAGCCAGTTCTTCTGTAGGGTTGGATCCATCGGTGTTTGATTTCACCGGGTTATGGGATAGGACGACAATCGCCTCTACACCCTTTTCCTTTAGTTCTTCTGCATATTTGTTAATCGCTTCGGCTTCATCCGTAAATGTTACTCCCGCTGTTCCACTCGGTGTGACAATTCCTGGTGTATCGGAGAAAGCAATTCCTATAAATCCAACCGGAACTCCGTTAACCTCTTTTACCACATATGGAGAAAGAATCGGTTCTTTGGTTTTGCTATCCACTACGTTTGCCGCTACATAAGGGAAATTCGCCCCTTCAAACACCCCATATTTAGAGTAGGTTTTCGAATGTCTTCCCCCGTCGATCAGGCGCATCATTTCATCTACACCTTCGTCAAACTCATGGTTTCCTACAGTACCTACATCAAAACCAATTTCATTTAGCATTTTGATGGTTGGTTCATCCTGTAATAACGCAGATACGGGAGAACTTGCCCCGGCGACATCTCCTGCATGCACCATTAGTGTGTTGGGATTCGTTGCTTCACGTTCTTTTAAATGGGCAGCCAAGTATTCAATTCCCCCAGCATTCAAACCTTTGTTATACGTGTCCAATTGACCGTGAAGATCATTGATGCCTAACAATTGAACTTCAAAGGGCTCTTCTGCAGGAAAATCAATCTTGTATTTATGGAATCCATTCGTACCTTCTCCGACATGATGAATGTTCGATGTTTGCTGAGCAAACATTTTTGCTTCTGGAGAAGACTCAAATGTGACATCAACATTTCCGGAAATCGGTGCAAACGTCCAGTTCTTATCGGCAGTTGGATTAATCGTTTTGTTTTTAATAATGTAGTTCATGACTACTTGACGATTCTCGTCTGGCGAAACATAGATGACTCGTTTCCCATCAGGATTCGCAAGCTTTGTAAATGAAGCACGATAGTTATTCGTAGCCACGACAAACTTCTGATCTTCCTCTACCGGCTTACCATTAAACATTACGTTTTTCACACGACTTGTTCCTGCATTAATCACGTTACCGGACTGATCATATTTAGCAGGTTTTGTTACATCCACTTCATAAGTCACACCATCGATCGTATCAAAGTTGTAAGCTTGGAAATCCTTATTAATCAGTGATTGTTCCTCTGTTTTCGTCGGGTCGATTTGATTAAAGTTTCCGGTTGTCCATTCGATATATTCTTTTACTTCGGCACCTGTTAAAAGTAACGCTTGAACCGTATTTGGATACTTGTAAAGGTCAGAAACGTTTTTAATCGTCACTGTTCCTTTAGGAATGTTTGTGTACTCACCGGCCCCATTTCTTCCAGCTTTAAATGGAGCTGCAGATGAAAGGACAGGAAGATCTTCGTATTCAGTTCCATTTAACGCATTTTCTACATACTCTTTTTGAGCATTGCTGACAATTTGTACGGATGGATCATCCTGTACCCGTGCAAAGAAGCTGTGAATTGGGGCTTCCGTTTGACCCACTTCACCATTGATGTATTCAATGGTGCTGTCATGGGAGTCTTTTAAGACATCAACCATTTCTTTATCCGCTGTTACTCCTGTTGAAGAAATAACTTCCGATTGAGAATCTTTCACTTTCCATTTCCCATTTACCTGTTCCAAAGTTAAGTCAATGACACCAAGTGTTTTCCCGTCAACATTTGCTTGAACGGCAGCCACACCATTGATTGTTCCTTTTTTATTATCCACGCCTTCAAGGGAGTTGTAGGAAGCATCTCCCGGGAAAGACAGGTGAGTGTGCCCGAATAATATCGCATCGATTCCGTCTACTTCACTTAGTGGATACACGGTATTTTCTTTATTGGATTTATCTTTGTCAAAACCTGAATGAGAGAGAACAACAACCACTTCTGCTCCATCCTTCTTCATTTTTGGAACCCATTTTTCAGCTGACGCCACTACGTCCTCAGTCATAACTTTACCTTCCAGGTTCGCTTTATCCCATTGCATGATTTGAGGAGCTACGAAACCAATGACACCGACCTTGACCGTTTGCTTGTTCCCATTTTCGTCGACAACTTCCTTGTCCACGATTTTATATGGTTTTACAAGGTTTTCATCGTTTGAAGGGTCCTGATCATGATCATCTTTATACACGTTCCCCGAGACGTATGGGAAGTCAGCGCCTTTGATACTATTTTCCAGGAACTCTAATCCATAATTGAATTCATGGTTTCCTAAAGTTGCAGCATCATAATCCAATAAGTTCATCGCTTCATAGATCGGATGCGTTTCATTTTCGATTAATCCTTCAGATACGGCATTTTCTCCACCTAGAATGGAGACGTACTTGCTATCAATCAATTGCTTGGCAGCTTCAGCCATGGCATTTTTCTCAACTAAAAGGACAGGAGCATCGTGCTTGGCTGCGAGAACTGATCCCGTTAATCCATCCACGAAATTTCTTCCTGTTGTGACAAACACTTTATCCGTTACTGTATCCAACTCAGTAGCAATTTTGAGTGACGTTTCAAATCGATTTTGACCGAAAATCCGTGATGGGTTTTTCAGTTGTTTTTCAACTTTCTCACTAATAACCCCGGGTCCACCTACAATGATGGTCTTATCTTTCCCTTTAAGAGATTCAGTTGTTGTGCCTGGTACACTATCCTTTTTTGTTAAAAGAATCGGATACCCATTCTTTGCAGCATATGGTGCAATCGCAATGGCATCTGGATAGTTGGACCCATCAGCAAGGATGGCAGTGTCGGTGTTCCCGCCAACTTCCTCTGCTATCATGGAGGCTGTCTCATAGCGATCAGAACCTTGGATTCTCTTAATATATAATTTCATCTTGCTTAATTCACTTTGTACATCTGCAGAAACGGCATTTACCCCGCCTAAAATAATCACTTTTTTCGCACCAAGACGATTTATTTCTTCCTTCGTCTTAGCATTTAAGCTCTTCGTACCCGTCAATAGGATCGGAGCATCCAAGTGATAAGCCAATGGCGCACCCGTTAACGCATCGGAAAAATTATCAGAACGGGCGATGACTACTGTTTCAGACTTCGCCCAGCCTTTTTTCGATACCTCTACAGCCGTTTCATATCGATCATCACCTGACAAACGATTCACAAATGTTAAGGGATCAACCTTAGCGATAAAATCAGTAAACGGATTCCCTTGAAGCAGGTCACCATTATCCAACAGTAAATTATTCGGGTTTTCTTCACGTTCTTTTTTGATCAGAGTTGAAAGGCGAACAAGTCCGTTTTCAACTGGCTTATCAGAATAATAGTCATGGTCCATTAAACTTCCATGCACATCGGTTGTTTCCATTATTTTTAATTTTACATAAGCATCAGTCGATAACACATTTGTTGGCGCATTTTCTGCCGAAACGGTACCCCCTGCCGGAGAAGCAATCATACCTAAAGCTAAAGTTGACAGAGCAATACTACTTAACTTCTTTTTTACTCCACTGTTCAAACCATTCAACCCTCTCAAAATTAATATGTAAGGAACAACCCAGATCGATCAAACAGTCGAATCGACTCATATTTTATTCTAATCTGAATTATCTAAGACAATTATACTTCGAAAATTGTCATTTACTATCATTTTTTTACAAATTTTAATAAATTTCATACAAAAACAGAAGACTATGAACCTATAAAAGGATCATAGTCTTCTTTATCAAATAGGAGTAATTGTCCACTCATCATTTTCGTACAGAACTTTATAAACTCCTTCAGGATTATCAACGTCAATATATTTTAATAGCCATTCATTAAACCTTTTATCAGAGTCCAGTACGACTAAGAAGTCTGATTTCTTGAGGCTTATAAAGAACTTTTCTTTTTCTTCCTCAGAGCTTAACCCGTTCGTGATTGAATAGTTCATAGATAGCTGCTCATAGGAAACGATATATTTCAAATATCCTCTATCATTTTTACTCTTTGGGCTATAGTAAGTCACCTCAGGATCAATGCCTCCCGTTGAGGCGATCTTGCTAAATTTGTTTTTCACTTCCCATCTGATTGAGGAAATCGTTTCCGGTTTTTCCGTAATCACTCTCATATTTCCGCTGAATGGATATACGAATAGACTCCCCAGCAGAAACAAAGTAATGATTTTCGAAATAGGCTTATTGTTTATATAACGGTTCCACTCATGGATGACAGCACACATTAATATACCAATCACATAGATAATAATCGTTGATTGGTACCTGCCGAATCCTGCAATTCTTGCTGCCTCAAATTCAGGCATTAAATATACATACATGAAATAGAGAGAGAACATGTATAGAACATAAAAACCATTCGAAATAAAAATGGAGAAAACCAAAAGCCTGGATAGTTTTCTTTGGACCACATACATCACTACCAATAGGATGACGGCAATCATATTAACAATGACGACAGCTTTAAAGTTATTCGATTCTAAATTAGTCGAGGCCCTCCATAACTGTGGGCCGATATGATCCATAAACTCTGAGGACTTATCATTATTCGCGACTTTATCCGGTGTAACAGCGAACTTGTTTGCACCGTAACCCGTTTGGTAAGCCTTAATGGTGTATTTTATCCATAAGTAATTCAAGAACATAGGAATCCCGATCAACCACACCAAAGCATTATAGACAATCTTTCTTACATCTTTCGTCAAACGTTTCTTATGGACGTAATAGAAATAGATAAAGCTTAGAATAATAATGACATTGAATGCCAGAAAGATTTTCCCGCTATCTTTTAGCAGCATAAGTAGGATCAAGATGGGTGTATTCACAATCAGCTGCTTTTTCCAATCACCTCTATAGTAATACGCTACAATAACCGAGGCCAAAGCAACCAATCCTAATAAGATGTCCACTAAAAGGTTATAGAAACTTCCCCAATTGACCAGTAATAGAGAAATTCCTGCCGCCATCGTTAAAAGAATAACTGCAGGTCTTTTCCATTCACTAAAAAAGTATAGTGTCACGACACAAGAAATAGCTAAAAATGCCTGCGCCATTAAGGCATAACTTTCATGTTCCCCTAATACTTCCAATATGAAATATATAAACACCGCACTGCCGGGAGGATAGTTTTGAAATGTCACAATCGTCGAACTGTCAGGTAAGCCATTGATCAGCGACATCTCCCTGACAATTAATCCCCAGTGGCTGAAATTATCATAGTGGGTTAAGATCAGCCCCTTCAAATAAATCATCATGGCAAGTATTGACAGGGCAAATACAATGATACCTGGATGAAGCATCGGCATTAATGCTTGTTTCCTTCTAAAGAAAAGAATAAGGTAAATAACAAAAAGAATAAGCCCCGAGTAGTAAATGAGATTTACTGCTAGAGGCATAACATTAATTAAACCTGCACAAAACACCACTGTAGTAATGGATGAAAAGATAAAGATAGGAATAAAAGCGATATGCACTTTTACTCTATTAAAGGAGAGAAGTCCCCATCCGCTTAAGGAAGCGAATAATAATAAAAATGAAACAACGCTGCTACTCATTATTCAACAACTCACGACGACCAACATCATTTTTAAAAACCCATTCTCTTTGAATCACAAAACTTACCAGGAACAACAAAGAATCCACGATTATCTTAATGACTACCTCTCCAGAACTTACAGCCGAATAAATGTAGTGTACCCCCAGGGCTGAAATCCCCATCTGCACGATGCTCAGGGCATAATATTTTACCATCGTATTCGATGAACTGGACTTAAATACTACGTTTCTATTAATCATAAAATTAATGAAAGAAGATAAAACCCTTGAAAGCACTGTCGAGACGATGATAAATGAATCGGGTAACACTTCTTTTAACATCAATGAGAAAATCATGAATAAAACGATGTCTATCCCAAATGATGCAAAAGAGGATGCTATAAACCTTAGGAACACCGAATAGATTTTAATAGAATCTTTAATGGGATTGAAGTGAGATGATTTATTTTCTTCTATATAAATTGTCTTAATTTTAACTTCTTCTATTTTAATATTCTTTTTCTTACATTCCAGCAACATGTTCATCTCGTACTCATAACGTTCACCCTTCACCTCTAGCAGATCATCTACAAACACTGCAGGAATTGCTCTCAATCCTGTTTGCGTATCTGATACCTTGATACC
Organism: Rossellomorea yichunensis; assembly: GCF_032337515.1. Classification (NCBI taxonomy): domain Bacteria; kingdom Bacillati; phylum Bacillota; class Bacilli; order Caryophanales; family Bacillaceae; genus Rossellomorea; species Rossellomorea yichunensis. The sequence goes on from NZ_JAVYAD010000007.1 coordinate 202,044, forward strand.
GCTGGCAAATTTCACAACTACCTTTGTGAGGTTATTACCGAATCTGCTTCTAAACGGAATATTTTCTTCTGAAAAATTCCTTGAGCCCAGTACTAAACTATTCGGACTTTCCAATAATTTAGCTGCTACTTTTTTCATATCTTCCAATGTATGTTGACCATCCGAATCAATCGTAATGAGACCTATAGAATCGTTATAATTCTCATTAAAATATGTAAAAGCCGTTTTTAATGCCCGACCTTTTCCCTGATTCACCTCATGGTGCAGGACTACACATCCATTCAATCCTTCTAACTCTTCAAAAATACCGTAACACTCTTTTTCACTTCCATCATTTACAATAATAACTCGTGAAAATTGAGCTGAAATGATTTCATTCACTAAAATAGTCAATTTTTCATCTGGGTTATAGGCAGGAATGATGATGGCAATATCATGTATGGATTTCATTGTATCTCCTCCCAAAAATTTCAATCTATCCCACTATATCTAAAACAACTGGAAAATTCAATAAAAAAACCATCTCTTCACAAAAACTACAGGATCGAGAATAGTGAACATTCCTCTTCCTATCACAATACCCAAAGTATACAAATTCACACCTCCGGGACGAGGGGACAGGCCACCTTTATTCACATAAGGTAGAGCCCACAGGCTTGTCTGCTATCATTCACTGATAAATTTACTTCTGACAACAACATGCCCCCGCACACCCCACAAACCTGACTCGCATCACCATAAACTACAACCAAATCAGCAAAAATTAATTCGCAGCAAACCCATAAAGATTCCTGCTTCCCCCTCTATTTTCACCTGCCCTTCACTACTTTACTCCAAAAAAAGAGAGCTCCCAAAATGAGAAGCCCTCCTGTTCCTATTTCCCGCCTGTGAATGAAATTCCTTTAATAAAGTAGCGATTAAAGAATGCATACAGAAGGAGTACCGGCAGTGTAAAGACCATGGATGCCGCCATGATGTAGTTCCAGTAGCTGACGTATTGGCCTTTAAAGGTGTTCAATCCTAATGGCAGTGTATACATTTCTGTATCGGTCATGACAATCAATGGGGTCATGAAGTTGTTCCAGAATCCCATGAAGACAAAGATTGCTTGTGCGGCCAAGGCTGGTTTTGCTAATGGTAAAACCACCTTGAAGAAGATACCGAAACGGCTTAGACCATCGATTTGAGCAGCCTCTTCCAGTTCCTTCGGGAAGTTGATGAAGAACTGTCTCATCATAAAAATGAAGGTTGCATTGATCATGGCCGGTACGATCATCCCTTGATACGAGTTAAGCCATCCGATTTCTTTTAAAATTAAATAGTTCGGGATCATCGTGACTTGAGCCGGAATCATCAGTACTGCGAGAATCATTATGAATAATGCCTTCTTTCCTGGAAAGCTTAAGCGCGCCAAGGCATATCCAGACATGGAATTAAAGATGATATTCAATGCTGTTCCGACTACTGCGATGAATAAACTATTGAATAACCATCGTGGAAATAGCTCCTGTTTAATGAAAATCTGTTTATAATTATCCAATGTGAAATTCTTCGGTATGAAATTCATCGTTCCGCTAATGATTTCTTCTAATGTTTTAAAAGAAGAGGAGAGTGCCCATAAGAATGGAATCAGAGTTGTGATCGCATAGCCTATCAGGACAATGTATAGAAGACGCTTACTGAACGTCTTTTTCTTCGAATTCATGCTTCCATCCTCCTTAATAGAGTGATTCTTCTTTAGAGAATTTACGTTGAATCAAGGTCGCCACCAGGATGATTATGGCGAGCGCGAAGGCAAGTGCTGCAGCATACCCCATGGTTCCCAATGATTTAAAGGCATATTGATAGATGAGGAGGACAACCGTTAACGTCGAGTTATTCGGTCCACCGGATCCACCTGAGAAAATATACGATTGATCAAACAGCTGGAACGTTCCGATAACCCCCATGATCACGACAAATGACGTAACTGGTCGCAGAAACGGAACGGTCACATAGAAGAACTTCTGGATCGCATTCGCTCCGTCCAGTTCAGCCGCTTCGTATAACGAGTCTGGAATATCCTGAAGAGCTGCAAGATAGATGACCATGAAAAACGGTGCCGTTGCCCAGATATTCATTAACATAATCGCATTCAGGGCAATGTCAGGATCACCTAAGAAGTTATAAGTCGGCAAGCCCACTTTTTCTAAAAGGTTGTTGATCAGCCCTTCTTTGTTATACATCCACATAAAGATCAGTGTTAATACGGCTGAAGACGTTAGGGTTGGTAAGAAATAGACAATCCTGAAAAGCTTCTCACCCTTTAATCCTGCGTTTAACGTTGCAGCCAGAACCAATGCCAGAAAGGTCTGTGTCGGCACCACAATCAGTACGTACTTTGCCGTGTTTTTCAATGCGATAATAGCCCGGTTGTCTTCCATGATCCTTGCAAAGTTTTCAAAAGCAACAAATTCAAAACTCATATCTCCCAGGAGTTGAACCTTATGAAAGGATAAAAAGATGGCATAAAGAATCGGTCCAATAATAAACACCGCTAATACAACTAGCGTGGGAGACATAAATAAGTATCCTTGTCCTGCATCCTGTAATCTCTTCTTAGAAGATTGTTTGTTCATTCTCATCCCTACCTTCTATCTGTCTTAAATCTTCAGCTATTACCTGTATTCTTTCCGCCCAGGTCAGCATCGAAGACCTCAAAAGAAAGAATACAGTCAATGGTAAAGCTGTACCTGACACAATCATGAGTGTCAGGTACCATTAATAAGATTATTGAATTTCGCTATTCGCTTGTTCTTCTGCTTCTTTCAGTGCTTCATCCAGAGGTCGGTCACCCAGGAAGGCAGCGATAAATTGGTTGTTAAAGTTGTTCATGATGATCGGCAGGTTCTTTCCTTCTGCCCAAACCGTCGCATATGGTGCTCCGGCTACTAGTGCTCCGCGTAATTCATCCTTGTCATACCCTAATTTTTCCGCTACTGACTTACGTGTCGGAAGGGCAAACCCTTTGGACGTCCATGTTTCCATCCCTTCTTTACCAGTAAGATACGAGATCAGCTCCCATGAAGCTTCCTTCTTTTCCGATGCCGCATTCATCACATATCCAACCGTGTAGGCCATTGTCCCTTTTTCTCCATTGATTGTCGGTAATTCAGCCGTTCCGTATTCAACATCCGGGAACGTATCCGCTAAGAATGGGATCGCCCAGTTTCCTTCGATGACCATGGCTGCTTTCCCTTGCCCGAACATTTCCCCTCCCCAGTTCGCTCCAACTTCTGAAGCCTGTGCAGAGGTTTTGTCTTCGTTATGCTGGTCGATGATCGGCTGAAGGGCATTGACCACTTTATCTGAAGCAAAGTTCGCTTGATCGTCCTTCACGACTTCTCCACCTGTTGCCTGAGCAATGTGATAAAGGCGGGCGAGTTCCGGAGCTACTCCAAATCCATAAACGCCATCTTTTGTAAGAGCCTTTGAAACTTCACGAAGCTCATCCCATGTTTTCGGAACTTCTACTCCTGCTTCTTCAAACATTTTCTTATTATAGAATAAGGCTAGAGTCGAATAGTCTTTCGGAAAGCCATATGTCTTTCCATCAACCTGGAACGCTTCAAGCATCGGTTTCTCGAAATCTTTCACATCGAAATCTTCTGTTACGTAATCATCCAGCGGCTCAACAACCCCTGTTTCAATCAGGGCAGGAGCTTCCAGAGCATCCAAATAGAAAACGTCAGGGCCTTCCCCACCAATCAAACGTGTTTTCAATACATCCATATACTGCTCAGAAATGACTTCGTGCTTTACATCAATATTCGGATGTTTTTCTTCAAAGTCAGAGATCGTTTGAGTCAAAAGCTTCTGTTCAGAAGGATTTCCTCCCCAGCCGGCAAGAGTGATTTCGACTTTCTCACCATCAGCTCCATTTGAACTCGTCTTCTCGTCTGATCCACTGCACCCTGCCAGAACCGTCCCCACTAACATCGTCGTAATACCTAGACTCGCGATCCATTTCTTCTTCGCCATTTTCATAACCCCTTTTTTGATTTATTTAAATTAGGATTGTTATTCCTGGATGTGATTACACTGTCTGCTTTTCTTTCACAATGTCGTAGCCTGTTGAATTTTCTAAAATGGTGGTTTCTACTTTGTCTCCTTTTCGCGTTAAGGAAAGAGACAGCACTCCATCACCAATCGTAATATCATGAACCGTCAATATGTTCATTTCATCAAGTAAAACCGGATTGAGATGTATTGCTTTTGTTAAGCTGTTTGGAAACAACCCTAATAGTGATTGAATAAATACAAGTGGTGTCCCTGCTGCCCACGCTTGTGGAGAACAAGCAACCGGATACTTTACAGCCTTCCCAAATGCAGATTCATATCCGCAGAACAACTCCGGCAGTCGATCATATTCGAAGTGGCGGGATGCATCAATCAGTCCACTCATCACCTTCTTCGATTCGTCAGTAAATCCTAATTTACTTAATCCCAGCAAAGTCATGCTGTTATCATGGGGCCAAATGCTTCCATCGTGATAGCTCATCGGGTTATATCCAGCTTCGCCTTTCCCCATGGTACGAATTCCGTACCCTGAAAACATTATGTCATTCGTTAACGTTTGACTTACTTTTTCAGCGCGGTTCCCTGACATCATTTCAGAATATAAAACATGTCCTGGATTGGAAGTGATCGTACCTACCTTTTCTTTGTTTTGATCAAGGGCGATGGCGTAGAATTCCTGGTCTTCCATCCAAAACTCGTGTTCAAATCGTTCTTGCAGGTTTTTCGCTTCTGCTTTTAATCTAGAAGCCGTTTCATTATTCTCAAGTGCTTCATAAACAGCAGCTAATCCCCGTTTCGCCTGGTACACATAACCTTGAACCTCTACTAAGGCGATAGGCGTATCAGCGTATTCCCCGTTTCGATGAACGATGGAGTCCCCGGAATCCTTCCAGCCTTGGTTGGCGATTCCCTTGGATGATTCCTGATGGTACTCTACGAATAAATCTCCATCACGATCTCCATATTGATCGATCCACTCAAGCGCTCTCCTCACATTGCCTTCCAGCTTATGGAATGTATCGAAGTCACCCGTCCATTTCACATACTCTGTTAAAAGAACAAGGAATAACGGTGTTGCATCAATCGTTCCGTAATAAGGCGTGAATGGAATTTGGTTCGTATTCGCAAGCTCTCCGTAGCGAATTTCATGCATGATCTTTCCTGGCTGTTCGTCTCTCCAAGGATCAACCTTTGTCCCTTGCTCACCGGCCATCGTAAACAGGGTGCCTTTTGCAACCTGGGGTTGGAACGCGATCATTTGAAGGGCCGCAATCAGACTGTCTCTTCCGAATGGAACCCCGAACCAAGGCAGGCCAGCTACAGGAAACTTTCCGTATCCAGTGTCAGTCAATAACACTCTAAGATCAGATAACCCTCTGTCCACAAGGCGTTGAAGCGGCTTGTAATCCGTTTCTACTTTCGTTAACTGAGCAGACCATTCTTTATAAGAGACTTTTAATTTTTGAAGAGCCTCTTCGACAGGTAAAATGTCATCTCTGGTTTCTACATTTTCCAGTGGAACGATCATAAATGTAATGGACTGTTCTTCCTCATGCTGAAGCTCTACCTGGAAGGTAATCTCTCCATTTTCCTTAACGTTTTTCGCTTTGGCATCCCACTGAATTTTTGTGGCTCGATTGATATCGTCTGCTCCTTCATATTGGAAGGTGAGGGATTGATCCTCAACGTTCTGACCTGTCCTCTTTCCTACGTTTCCAGTTTGAAATCCGCGTACGATAAACATATCGTTGAAGTCCACGTCTACTTCAACATTCAACTCAAACGATACGGGCTTTGGATAATAGTTTTTCGTCGTAATCGTTTCATATAACACATCATCATAAATAAAGCGCTTACGTTCGATTTCTACTGATTCCCTCCAGAGAATAAGATTTCCATTCTCCTCTTGGTGGGGGTTCGTCGATAGAATCGTAGACATATAGTTTTCGGATCCATCCGAATGTAATAGAATCGGTTTTTCATTATTTATTTTCACATTCAACTTGCTAAGGTACCTCGTGTCATTCTTGTATAAACCAAGCCCATAACTATGATCTGATACGATATCTCCTTGCTCATCTGTAAGAAGAAATAAGTTGTTTTCTTTAATTACTCTGTAGTTCATATTGGTTCCTCCTACTTTCAAAACGCTATTGTTTGTGAATTATTTTGCTGTTTCCCGAAACGTTTTGGAAAATAGGTAAAAAATAATCCAAAACGTTTCGGATTACCCTCTAAATAAAAGTTGGCTTTTAGATTTTCACCAACGTTTATTTATTTCTATGATTCGTACTTTCTCTTTTGATTAACTTTGTCTCCAATACCATTCGGTGGGTCTTGGACTGATTTGATAACAAATCCAGCAATAATCTTGCCCCTTCATACCCGAGCTGAAACTTATTTTGTTGGATGGTTGTAAGCTTTGGACTAACATATGAAGCTAACAAAATATCATCATATCCGACAATCGAAAGTTTTTCCGGCACCTGTAACTTCAACTCTTTCGCTGCACTCATCGCACCGATGGCCATTAAATCACTTGCACAAAATAATGCTGTTATTTCAGGGTGTGAGGTTAATAATGCGTTAGCCGCTCTCATTCCACTTTCTTCTGTGAACTCTCCATTTACAACGTATTTGGTATTGAGTTCCACCTGTGCTCCTTGTAAAGCATTTTTATACCCTTCCAATCTCTGCTGACTAACAAACGCGAACTCATGTCCATTAATCATCCCAATGTTCTTGTGTCCATTGTCGAGTAAATGCTGAACGGCTTTTTCAGCCCCTAATACATTATCCGTCGTCACATGACTCACATTCCCGGACTCAAGGGGAATATCAATTAATACGCAAGGAATATCACTTTCGACGACTTCATGTAAATAAGGATCATCGGTTCGAATCCCCTGGATAATGACCCCGTCCACTCTTCTTTCTCTGCAAAGTTGAGTATACGTCTTTTCACGCTGCTTCGAAGAATTGGTGTTGAATAAAACAAGATCGTAGTCAGCACCTGAAACAAACTCATTAATCCCCGCCAGCACTTCCACAATGAAATTATCCTTTACACTTTCCTTCGTAAATCCGGAAACGAGTAATCCAATCGTTTTCGACTTCTTCATGACCAGACTTCGAGCAATCGAATTCGGACTATAATTTAACTCCTTGGCAACTTCTGCAATCTTCCTTCTCGTGTCTTCGTTGACATCAGAATATCCATTTAACGCTCTTGACACCGTCGTAACGGATACCCCAGCTACTCTGGCAATATCTTTAATTGTAGTCACTTGTACATCTCCCAAAACGTTTCGGATTTCCTTTAACTGAATAATACAACATCTTGAAAACGATTACAACATTATTTTTCAATAACGTTGCTTGGTGGGACATGGGGACAGGCACCGTCTCTCACTTATAGCTTGTTGATCCTAGGTATTCGCTCCTCTTTAATGCTTCATTCGCCGTTATATTTTGGGTTTCGCCGTTAAAATCAGGATTTCGCCGTTAAATAGACCTCAGATCAAATCGGAACGTGGTCACTGAAAACAGGACCATGGTTATGCCTATTTTTGAATGTCTGGGTTCGCTGATAAATTTTGGATTTCGCTGATATAATCTGAATTTCGCTGATAAATTGAAAATATCGCTGATAAAATCAATATTTCGCTGATAAACCACTCATTCCTTTAAGAATCCTTACCTTTTCAACCACCCATTCATTCTTTTCTAAAATCTCCCCCCTTTATGATTCCTACATTCTAAAAAAACAGCGAATCCAAATGAATTCGCTGCTTTTCCCTTACTTTTTCCTAACCGGTATCCATATTTCACTTCTAAACGTATTCGATCCAACGTCCTTACTCTCATTCCACAACATCTCCGGTCCCTCTGCTTGTTCATAGCTTGAAGACGGGAACCATTCAGAGTAGATCCGCCCCCACACTTGTTGCAAAGTGTCCGGAAATGGTCCGACCGCTTCGAATACAGCCCATGTCAGATCGGGAACTTCAAGTTTCGATAAACCATCTGGACACTCCTCTGTTGTTGCAGCCCCTATATAATGATCGAGCTCCCCCTTTTCCTCCATCCTGCCTTCAGAAAAATTGACGGATGCACTAATCAATCCTTGTGGTTCTACATTTGACATGCTCTTAAATCTCTTGATCATGTTCTCGTCCAAGCTTTGCCACATGTCTGCAATTTCAGGATTCACCCCATTAAAGATGAGTGGCACCCGTTTCATGATACCTACAATGGAAAACGGTTCTTTCTTTACGATTCGATAATTCATTTCATTGCCTCCTCTGATGGATAACTGGAAGGTCATAGGTGGAAATGCTTTGAGTGAATGGCCGCTCACTTGTGACGGAGTGACGCCATGCATCTTTTGGAACACTCTCGTAAAGGAATCGGGTGAAGAATATCCATATTTCATGGCAATATCGATTACCTTTACGTCGCTGTTTTGCAGTTCAAGAGCTGCAAGGGTCAAACGGCGGCGCCTGATGTATTCCGATAAGGGAATCCCCGCAAGGAACGAAAACATCCGTTTAAAGTGATACTCCGAGCAATACGCACGCTGAGCCACTTTTTCAAAATTGATTTCTTCAGTCAAGTTCTCTTCGATGTACCGTAAAGCGTCATTCATATTCTTCAATGAATCCATTTCCACTGCCCCCTTCATCAATAGAATAGCAAAATAGAATTAAAGCAACCCGACTTATCGTGCACCAATTTGCAGGATTTGATTTTTATAATAGTGGCCTCCTCTTTAGAGAAGGCCCACCAACTTCATTATTTTCTCGCTTCATGAACCTTCAGCATCTTACCCTTGACTGTGGTTTTCTTCATCGCATGCAATACCAGTGGTCCTTTACCGTTCAAAATCTCCACGTAGGAAAGGTTTTCCTGAATGGTGATGATGCCGATGTCATCTGCGCTTACTCCTTCGATTTTCGCAATTGTTCCGACGAAATCGACTGCCCTGATTTTCTTTTTCTTGCCGCCATTGAAGTAGAGTTTCATGATATCTCTATTCAATTGCTCACTCTTGTCTGATTTAAAATCAGGTTCCGTCTCTAATTTCCGTTCAAAATCCGCCTTCGCTTTCGCCACTGTGTCCTGTGACGGCGGCTGCAGCTTTGGAATCGTAAATCCGATATAGCCTTCAATCTCAGCAAGGAATTTATCTTCATATGGTGTGCAGAAGGTGATCGCCTTTCCTGCAGAACCGGCGCGCCCTGTTCTTCCTGTTCGGTGAACATAACTTTCTTTCTCCATAGGGATATCATAATTGATGACGTGGGTAATATTTTCGATATCAATCCCACGCGCCGCCACATCGGTTGCGATGAGATACCTGAATTCCCCTCTTTTAAAATCGTCCATCACTTCAAAGCGCGCTTCCTGAATCATACCGCCATGTATTTTATCAACAGGATACCCTGATTGGTCCAACTCATCACATAATGTATCCACATTTTCTTTTGTTCGGCAAAAAATGATGCAGCTATCGGGATTCTCAACGGTTGTCACGTTTTTCAGAAGAGTCAGCTTGTCATCCTCTTTCACTTCGATAATGGAATGGTCAATCTTATCTGTTGTAATGCCGGTTGCCTTAATTTCAATATGAACAGGTTTCTTCATATATTTATGGCAGAGTGCTTCGACATCCTCAGGTAATGTAGCAGAGAATGTCAACGTTACCCGGTCTGCCGGCAACTCCTGAATAATCGCTTCCACCTGTTCAATAAACCCCATGTTCAGCATCTCATCGGCTTCATCGATCACTAAGTACGCAAGCTTATCCAGTGGAAATGTTCCTTTTTCAATATGATCGAGAACACGACCGGGAGTGCCGACTACGACATGATTTTTCTGCTTAAGCTCAAGCTTTTGTCGGTGAAAAGGCGACTTCCCATACACTGCAGCCGCTTTGATTCGCTTATAACGTCCGATGTTCGTGATATCTTCTTTCACTTGAACCGCGAGTTCACGGGTTGGTGTCAGCACAAGTGCCTGAGGCTTATTTTCTTCCCATGCTACCAACTCACAAATCGGAATCCCGAAAGAGGCTGTCTTACCGCTTCCTGTTTGGGAACGCACAACAAGATCCTCCTTCTCCAGAGCCAATGGGAGCACTTTGGACTGAACCTCGGTTGGAGCCTGATAGCCTAAATCGGATAGAGCCCTTACAATATCATCACTAAGCTTATAATCCTTAAATTGCTTTATACTCATTTCAATACCTCATTCATTCCTTCATATAGTCTTATTCTCATAGGATAGTGTCGATTCTATTCAATGGAAAAATACCCTCTGCAAATTCTTTTCAAATATCTTTAGGTATTCCACCAATAGTGTGTTATGCTTTACCTAACCATTTTTAACTTGTAACATGTTGTCTCCGGGACCGACGAACGCTGTCGGTCCCTTTTTATATCCAAAAGCGGAGGCGACTTGATCAGCCCCGACAAGCATAAGCTAAATTGGCCGGGAAGGCGCACTTTGCCTTCTTGGCCAATTTAGCTTATGACCTCGAGGGGCTAGCCGCCGGAGCTGGATGTCACCTAAAGCGGAGGCGGCTTGACCAGAGGCGACAAGCATAAGGCGAACATGCCGGAAAGGCGCTCTTTGCCTTTTTGGCATGTTTGACTTATGACCTCGAGCCTCTAGCCGCCGGAGCTGGATGTCACCTAAAGCGGAGGCGGATCGTTCAGCCTCCCTAATAATCCCCACTAATATCTATTCCCCAACAATAAAAAAAGGACCCTCCGAGAGAGTCCCTTCATCAAAAGCTATTACGCTTTGTTTACGTTAGTCGCTTGAAGTCCACGTTGACCTTGCTCAGTGTCAAATGTAACTTTTTGACCTTCGTCTAAAGATTTAAATCCTTCGCCTTGGATAGCTGAGAAATGTACGAATACATCTTCTCCACCTTCGATTTCGATGAAACCGAAACCTTTTTCTGCGTTAAACCATTTTACTGTACCTTGTTGCATAATTGTTTCCTCCTGTGTGGACTTGAATCCACGATTTATTACTATCGTTGCTCAATTAGATATCAAAGGCGAAAAGTTTAAATACTTTCTTTCCTTACAGACCGAACAAAAATAATTCTTATTTAGAATAACAGATAACCTGAGAAAAAGCAAATCTATTCCTATATTCTTCACAAACCAATGATCTTCCCACTTCCTTCATCATTTAACTCAGGCGGCTCACTTTAAAAAACCTTTGAATATTTACCCTTAAACTCTCCATCAGTAAAGGAGAAAACCATCCTTGTGTCGAAAGTAAGAGATAAAGGGGATGACCCAATGAATAAAATTGGATTATTAAAAAGTTTAAATCAAGCCAGCCGCGGAAACTTCTTTTCAATTGACATTCCTATGACGTCAAAAGAAGAAGCGCAAACCATTGAAAATCTGGCAAATGAGTTAGAAAAAGAAGGGAAAATCAAAATCAGGGAATGTGCTCAGAATGAAACATCTGTTTACATTCAAGGAATCATCAAGTATGCGTTAACATAATTGTGGAGGGCTGCCTGCTACTTGTTCGACAGGCACCTCCTTTTTTTTGACAAATAAAAAAAGGACTCTACGAGAGAGTCCTTCATCATAAAGCTATTACGCTTTGTTTACGTTAGTCGCTTGAAGTCCACGTTGACCTTGCTCAGTGTCAAATGTAACTTTTTGACCTTCGTCTAAAGATTTAAATCCTTCGCCTTGGATAGCTGAGAAATGTACGAATACATCTTCTCCACCTTCGATTTCGATGAAACCGAAACCTTTTTCTGCGTTAAACCATTTTACTGTACCTTCTTGCATGTGTGTTTCCTCCTGTGTGGACTCGAATCCACGATTTATTACTATTATTGCTCAATTAGATATCAAAGGCGAAAAGTTTAAATACTTTCATTCCTTACAGACCGAACAAAAATAATTCTTTCTTAGAATAACAGGAAATCGTAAAAATAGCAAATGCTTTTTATAAGTTTGTTTAAGACGCACTCATAAACTCCTTAAACCTCCTATAAAAAAAGTCCACTTCCCCAAAAGGAAATGGACTTACATATGACTACTTATCTTCCTGCTTACTCCCATGCTTCACGCCTTTACTTGTATAAGGCTTGTTGCTCTTTTTCTTATTCGCTCCGGCCTGCCAGCGATTCCAGCCTTTCTTTCCAGTGCCTTGGCCCGTTCCGCTCTTTTTCTTTGGTTTACTCATTTTTTCACTCCGTTATGATAAGGTTCGTTCTTTCACGTTCGTCTCCATATCATAACACTTATCGGCGGATGAGAGTACTTCTTGTTTATTCCACTTCTTTTTCCTGTCCTGTATAGATGTGAATCGCATCCCGCAAGAACTCGGCTACACCGTCTTGCTCAGCGTCATAATAAGCCTTGAACCGATCATCATCCACATACATCTGAGCAAGGCCTGCATGGGCTTCTTTACTGTAATGCCCCCAGTAGAACGAAATCCACTGCCTATGGAGGTCAGCCGCTTTCTGGGCAGCGTCGCTTGCGGGATTCCCAGTTTGAAATGCTTCCCCTAAGGTTTGTTTAATTTCCTGCTCTAGTGCAGTGATCTTTTCATGGTCTTCCTGAGACATGTTCATGACTCTGGCGTTGGATTCGTCCACTGCCTTGTCGCCGTATTTCCCCCGCACTTCTTCCCCGTACTTTTTCTCATTTTCTTCCACCATTTTCTCCTTGAACCCTTCAAACTTTTCTTTATCCGACATGGTGATTCTCCCTTCCTTTACACGTAATGTTTTATCTACATTTGCAATCAATTGATCAAGCTGCGCGCGTCTGGCCATTAAGGTTTCCCGGTGTTCCCGTAAGGCATGGGTTGCGTCAAAGGCAGGATCATCAAGAATATCCTTGATCTCATCCAGTCCTACACCCAGTTCTTTGTAAAAGAGGATCTGCTGCAGGCGATCGACTTCCTTCTGCCCGTAAATCCGGTATCCTGACGAATTGGTCCTGGCCGGCTTCAGAAGCTCAATTTCATCATAATAGCGCAGGGCCCTCGTGCTCACCCCAGCAATCTCTCCAAGTTTCTTGACGGTATATTCCATGATGTCACCTCCTGACAATTCTTACTTTACAGGTTGACGCTGCGTAAATGTAAAGTGGGAATTTGAAAAAAAGTTCGCGTTATTTATCTTTCATAGGATAGCCCGCCTGCACGGGATCTATTTAGGGGAATCCCTTGAAAATAAAGTGCCAGTCCGATATTCTTAGATTATTAATTATCAGTTTAAGGTTGTGTTGAGCATGCGTATCAATAAGTATATAAGCGAGGCTGGAAAGGCATCCAGACGCGGTGCAGATAAATTGATTACCGAAGGAAGAGTGACCATCAACGGGAAGATCGCGAAGATTGGCGATCAAGTGAATCCCGGGGATGATGTGAAAGTTAGCGGAGCTCCTGTGCGGGTAGCAAGAAATAATGTGTATATTGCACTAAATAAACCTGTTGGGATTACAAGTACAACTGAAAAGGGTGTCAAGGGGAATATTGTGGATCTCGTCAATCATCCACTGCGAATTTTCAATATTGGACGACTGGACAAAGATTCAGATGGCTTGATTCTTCTGACGAACGACGGGGATATCGTCAATGAAATCCTCCGTGCGGAAAATCAGCACGAGAAAGAATACATTGTCACTGTTGACCGTCCGATTTCAGAGGATTTCTTAAAGCAGATGTCAGAGGGCGTTAAGATTCTTGGAACGAAAACCCTGCCTTGTAAAGTGGAGCAGGTGTCAAAATACGTTTTCCAAATCACGTTGACTCAAGGGTTGAATCGGCAGATCCGCCGTATGTGTGAGGCCCTTGGATATGAGGTCTACAGACTGCAGCGCACGCGCATCATGAATATTCAACTGGGGAATCTGCCTGTGGGACAATGGCGCGACCTTTCTAAGAAAGAGAAGACGCGATTGTTTCAGGATTTGGATTATGAACCGAAGGAATGGTAATCATTCAACCGGACCTACCATACGTTACGTATGGTGGGTCCGGTTTTTACTTGTGTAAACCTATCTCCATATCCCTAATATGAAACCCATCAACGTAAAGGTCACAACATGATACCCGGCATTTATGAAGAAAAGTTTAATTGATTTCCTTTCAAATAAATACGTGATACCCATCGCGGTCGCCACCCAGAAAAGCCCTGCTGTGAACCCTGCAGAAGCTCCGATCATCCCGTTTCTGTCCGGACCTAAAAACAGCACCAATACAATCGAAATAATAAGTGATAGGATAAATGCACCACCGAAGATTTTCCCCATGTGACCGTTCTTCATGTCTTCTTCGTCAAAATTGTTTTCCACCATCCAAGCTTTCCCGAATAGGAGGGAATACCATAAACCTCCTATTACAAAGGAAGATAGTGCTGCCACAAATACCGCTAAGTAGTTAATGGATTCAGCTGATTGAGCTAGCATATTCTTTTTTCCTCTTCCTTCCTGCACATAATGTATGACCTTCACCCATTATAGGTACACGGCGAGGAAATGTATTGTAAAAAATGGACATGTTTTTATGAAAGAAAATTCTCAGAACCGGATGCCCTTCTTTTATACTCTCCAGGTGTCATACCGGAAAACCGTTTAAACTCTTTATTGAAGTGAGACTGATCATAATACCCCAACTTAGAAATCAAATCTGCCACTTCGTTATGAGAATGGGAATAGAGAGATGAATAGGCTTTCTCAAACCTGTATACCTGAGCCAGCAGCTTCGGATTCACACCTGTGTGATCATGAAAGATCCTCGTAAGGTGTCTTTGAGTAAAACCTAAGGAAGCCGCCAATGTTGGAATCGATTGATTGGGATTCATTTTCAGCTGATTTACTATACCTGTGATGACTTTAAATTGTTTTGTTTTCTTTTCAGATATTTTTCTAATCAAGAACTGATCTAAAAGGGGATATATCTCTGCGTTTTCTTTTACCATGCAAAGGGCTTCATACATTTCCTCCTGAAAAACTCCCCAAATGGAATGGAGGGAATCTACCTGGTTGACCGTTTCACCAATGGGGATCTCTAAAAAAGGAAAAATCCCGTGTGGATAAAAACGTATGCCAATTAAGTTTGATTTCCCCCGGTAATTGATTTCTAAAGGTTCATAGTGACACCCCGACAACCAAGATTGGTTTACGCTGCGGGTTCTCCGATTCATCACTTTATAGTTTCCTTCAAGTGCAAAAATCATTTCAACCTTTCCGTTGGGCAGGATTAATTCAGTCTTGTCTTCCGTCCCCGTGTGCAACTCTACATTCCAGTAGCATTCAATCCACGGTCTCAAATTCTTATCAGGCTTTCTGACCTCAAATTTCATAACACAGATCTCACCTTTTATGTACAGGATTACCTCTTGCTTTAGTAGAAACGTATGGCTCTCCTTTTCTTTAACAAAGAGAGCCCTATTGCTCACACCAATTATTTCAAAAGCTGTGATTTAACTCAAGCATGTAAATTGAAAAAGGGGTCTGCCCCCCACTGCGTAAACCGCATGGGAGACAGACCCCTCAAACTCACCCTGCTGGTGACTTCATCTTATCCATAATCATAGTGAAATAGTTCTTCACCGGGCCTGGCGGGTGGGGAATGTGGAATGAACCAGACTCCTGAGACTCCTCATCCTCTTCGGTTAACTTAGGAGAATAAACCCGCTCCCCCTCCACTATGCTGCGAATCGAGGAAGTCAGCTCTTCACTTGGACTGTCCTTTAGTAAGTATCCGCCTGCATCGAATTGTTGAGCCCGCTCTAAATATCCCTTTTTCGGAAATGTCGTCAAAACAAGCAGATGACATCCCACTATCTTCACAGCTTCCAGAGGTCCGTCCCTCTCGAGCATTTCAATATCCATGATAAAGAGGTCTGGTTTCAATTGGTGGACAAGGGCGAGTGCTTCTTGCCCATCCTTTACCTGGCCGACTACTTCCATGTCTTCTTCCAGGTTGAGGATGGAGGTCAGGGTTCCACGTAATAATTCCTGATCCTCTGCAATGACGATTCGAATCATGTAGGTTCACTCCTTTTAAAGGCCTTATCAAGTAAAGACTCCCCTTATATGAAGCGTTGATAAGGAGAGTCGGTCAGGGTTATAATTCAGGTTTGGCTTCAGTTGAAATTCTTGATTTTGACTTATCCAGGGACTTAATGCCTCTAAAGCTTACAAACGTTTTGTTTTCTTCATCCCAAAGCTTGAATCGCAATGATTTTAAGCTTGTCAGAAGTGAGATTGTTGGTACTTTTTGTAATGGCTCTGAGTTTTTATGTGCTTCTTCCAGTTTGTAGTTCGGTACTCTCGGACTTAGATGGTGAATATGGTGATAGCCGATGTTACCTGTCAGGAACTGCATGATTTTTGGAAGTTTATAGAATGAGCTTCCTTCAACAGCCGCCAACACATATTGCCATTCTTTGTCTTCTTCGAAATACGAGTCTTCGAACGTATGCTGAACGTAGAACAACCAAATACCGATCGATCCTGAAACCATAAAGATAGACCCTTGTACAAGCAGGAATTCCTGCCAGCCCAGTGTTACACATAGAAGTGCGATAAGAGACACGATGATCACGTTCACTAAATACGTGTTATTACGTTCTTTCTTACGTGCATTTTTACGGTTAAATCTATTTTTAAGAAGGAATACATAAATCGGTCCTAATACAAACATAACGAACGGATTGCGATAAAAGCGATACGCTAAACGAATCTTAAGAGGTGCTGCTAAATATTCATCAATCGTCAGCGTCCAGATGTCACCTGTTCCACGCTTATCCAGGTTCCCGCTTGTCGCGTGATGGACGGCATGATCATGTCCCCACTGATCGAACGGGAATAGCGTCAACACACCCATGGCTGTTCCGACGATTCGGTTTACACGACGGCTTTTAAAGAAAGAGAAATGGGTACAATCATGAAAGATAATGAAGATTCGTGTTAAGAATCCTGCAGCGATCACGATTGGAACGAGTGCCAGCCAGTAAGATACTGAAAGGCTTTGATACGCAAGAAACCATAATAGAAAGAATGGACCCAGCGTGTTGATGATCTGCCATACACTTTCCTTTGTTGTAGACTTTTCAAAAGGAGCAACTTCTTTTTTCAACGTTTTTATATTTGTCATGTCATAATTCCCTTCATTTAAGGCGTTGGATTCATTATAGGATAAGCGATATCATCGTGTTAGTAGTAGGTGTCATATGCTGGGTATGACAAATGTCATAAGGGAGAATTTGTCATGAGCCCATAATTGCCCAAACCGTTGATATTGCTGGATTCACAATATTTTTTCCACGTTTCCAATTGGTTATATTATTTTTTTTGATTAGAAAAATATTCTTGTTTGGGGGATTTTTTAGAGAGGTTTTATAAAAAAGGTCTTCAATACTCTTGTATCAGCTACAGATAAAATAAAGAGGAAGGCCCAAAGTTTTTCTTCAGGTCTTCCTCCTTTGTACAATTCACTCATTAAAAATCGAACTCATCAGGATCCGGGCCACTGCGGAAGTCTTCATTTAATGCATCTAATTGGTTCATTTGCTCAGAAGTTAATTCAAAATCATATATAGAAATGTTTTCTTGAATTCTGGACTCCGTCATAGACTTTGGAATTGTGATGACTCCGTGTTGGAGGTCCCAGCGTAGTATCACTTGAGCGGGTGATTTACCATAGGACCGAGCAATCCCTTTAATGGTTTCATTGTTTAGAAGCTCTGCATTCATAAGCGGAGACCACGCTTCAACTTGAATATTGTGCTTGCGGCAGTAATCTCTCACTTCCGTTTGAATCAGCTTGGGATGGAATTCAATCTGGTTAATAACCGGCGTGATTTCAGCACCTTCGAGTAAGTGTTCCAAGTGATGAACTTGGAAGTTACTTACACCGATCGCTTTGATCCTTCCATTTTTATAAAGGGATTCAAGAGCTTTCCAGGACTCCATGTACTTCTCTTTTCCAGGCCAGTGAATCAGATAAAGATCCAGATAGTCGAGCCCCATTTTCTCTAAGCTTTCTTCGTAAGCCGCTATCGTTTCATCGTATGATAGGCCGTCATTCCAAACTTTTGAAGTGACAAACAGTTCCTCCCGGGTCACAAGTCCAGCTTCAATCGCTTTATTGATGCCCTTGCCGACACTCTCTTCATTTCCATAAATCGCTGCTGTATCGATACTGCGATACCCCATTTTGATCGCTGTCTGTATTGCCCGTGCAAGCTTCGGGCCGTCATCCACACGGAAAACCCCATATCCCATTTCCGGCATTTTTATATTATTATTTAAAGTGATAGATTTGACGCTCATACCTACACTCTCCTTTTTCATAAAATGAATTGTCCTCATGAGAAGAACATGGATATAGTATGGACGATGGAAGAGAGATTGAAAAGTAGGTACTTTTTTGTGGGATAGGCACTTCAAAGTTCCTGAATAGAGGCTTCTTAGAGCTCCCATAAAAAAAGAGCATGGAAACAACTCTCCACACTCTCTCCATTCTCTATCATTTGCAGACCAGGATCTGCCGGACAAATCTTCCTTTACTCACTTCACAGCGATCCACAATTTCAAAACCCGCTTTTTCAATGTTGGCGTCCACATCTTCCAAGGTGACAATCACGGCCTTTTCCGCAAAACGCCTTGCACTGCGGAGCATTTCAAGCTGTTCTTCATCTGTTATCACCGAACATAGATTGTAGGGAAGGTCGATTACAGCTACATCATAGTGACCAGTTACGTCGTTAATATCCTTTAATGAGACATCCCCTTTGTATCCAAAATGAGCGATATTCTCTTTCACTCCATCGAGGATCAAAGGATTGCGGTCACTCCCGACGATATCGATTCCCATGGATAGTGCCTCCACAAGGACCGTCCCTATTCCGCAGCAAGGGTCGATCATTTTGATTCCTTCAGGATTCGGTGCTGCGATATTCGCGACGGCTCTAGCCACACGAGTGCTGAGGGCCGTCGAATAGCTGTGTGGCTTTTTCACATGGTGCAGCCAAACCGCTTCGTTTCTCACATACTTGCCAAACACCCAACGATCATTGGTTTTCATCACCCCGAACCAAATCTCTGGATCGACTAACTCCGCTTCACCTTTCAGATGCATTCCAACTTCTTTTTCAATCCTGCGAAGCTTTTTAAAGCCTACTCTTTCCGCATCCAGATTTTGAACAAAAACGACTTTGAATCCATCAAGTGCTTCTAATTTTTCTATTTCTTCAAGCAGTTCTTCAAATCCATTACCTTCGCAGATAATTTCGATTCTCTCTCGAATAAAAGGACTTCTGCTGGGATCTATTTTCACTGAACTTTCCAGAATGCTAGATTCAGCGCTTTTTCCAAAGAATACTCTTCTTTCCAAGGCACATAGGGATTCTTCGTTCGGTTCCCATGAATAATGATAGATATATTTTTTCATTTCTATTGTGATCAACTCCGTGTGATGATAAAAATGTTGTGTTGCATTAGACCATTGTAACATAAAAAAAAGACCTGACCCCGGGCATGCCATCGCATTCATGCACCTAAGGTCGGGTCCCTCAATATTATTTATCTTCCATCACGGAAATATATTCTTTCACTACTTCATAGACATACTCCTGATTCGCTGATGCGGTTTCCGGGTTGTATGCTCCACCATTAGTCTTGTTATTCGACAATACACGGATTCCCAGGAACGCTACATCATATGCACCTGCAATCTGTGCTGCTGCTGCCCCTTCCATTTCCTCTACAGAAGTACCGTATTTCTCATGGAACCATTGAATGCGGTCCACTTCATTATTCCACACATCGGCAGAACCGATGGTACCTTCGACGATCTTTCCATCGGTATAAGTATCCTTTACTGCTTTGGCAGCTTCAAGTAAGTCCTCGTCTCCATCGTAGTATCGGATTTTCTCAGCATTTGGGTCTTCACCTGCACTGCCTTCAGAAGCCATTAAGTCCATCGGCTTCCAGACGGTTGGATCAATTCCTTCGCTATCGGCTTTGTCAGCTGTTTTCAATGAACCCAGGTTAACGGTTCTTTCTCCTAATACGATATCAAATACATTTAGTTCAGGGTCATGTCCACCTGATGTTCCTTGGTTGATGATGGCGATCGGATCGTACTTCTCAATGGCTACCGCAGTAGCCGCTGCCGTGTTTTCCATCCCTTTACCTGTTTTGGCAACAATGACAGGATAATCATCAAGCGTTCCTATGTAAAAAACAAATGATCCCGATTTTTCTTCTTTCACATTTTCTAATTTCCCTGCAAACTTTTCTGCTTCAATCGGCATTGGACCTTGAATCATAATGGGTCTCTCTGCCCTTTCTTCCTTAGCTGCAGTCTGTGAAGTGGAACTGCATCCAGTTAATAAGGATAATGCGAGTACGGATAATGATACAAATAAAGCCAGTTTCTTTTTCATCAAAATCTCTCCTTTTTCGTTTTTTCTTGATGGTGATATCTCGCTGTTTTGCCCAAAAGAAAAAGATCTAGAACATGTAGAGTGGTTTCTACTTTCCAGACCTTCGAAGTTAAAGTATACGTGATATGACGTGAATGCCCATCACAAAATGGCAACGGCAAAAAACCGAAAAACCGAATACTTCAACTCGTAGTCCAGTTCTTATAATGGGAACCAGGTAGAAACACTCAGACCATATTACCGAGGATATACGAGTAACGATATGTAATTAGTACAGTGTTAATATAACAAACTCCATTTAAATAATCAACCTAAAATACGAATTTTATTCAATCAATTAGATTTAATGTTCGTGTTTTAGTGATTCCCTCCCAACATAACCAGCATCTTGATCACTCTTAGATTTGATATATAAATAGAGAATAATATAATGAAAGAATGTTACTCAAAAAAAAACAATGGGGTGAAAAACATGAAGATCGGACTTATCGGACTGGGGGATATCTCCAAGAAAGCCTACCTGCCAGTTCTCTCTGAAAAAGAAGGAATCGAACTCGTGCTTTGCACAAGGAATGCCGAAACTCTAAATGCTCTTGCAACTAAATATCGGATCCAGGAAAAGGTTCACAGTGTGGAAGAACTGATTGCTACCAATATTGACGCAGCATTTGTAAGTACAGCTACCGAAGCCCACTTTGAAATAACGGAAAAACTACTACAGAATGGCATCAACGTTTACATAGACAAGCCGATTTCCTTGAGTATTCACGAAACCGAAAGAATCGTCCAGCTCGCAAAAGAAAGGGGCAAAATCGCCATGGTCGGTTTTAACAGACGATTCATACCAAAAGTGAGAGAACTTAAAGAACAAGGCAAACCGAGCTTCCTTCTTATCCAAAAAAACAGATATGCCCTACCTGATTACGCCAGAAGGTTCGTCGTAGAAGATTTCATCCATGTTGTAGATACTCTGCGATTCTTAATGGATACAGAGGTCCAGGATGTAAAGGTTCAGTATTTAATAAAAGATGACATGCTCCATCACTTAGTCGTCCAGCTCATCGGTGAGGAGTGCACCTCAATCGGAATCATGAACCGGGACGGCGGTGTGACGGAAGAAATCATCGAGTACTCGGCAGGCCATCATAAATATGTCGTCAACAGTCTCGTTGAAACGACTCATTATCATAATAAAGAAGTCAGCCTTTCTTCATTTGGAGATTGGGAGCCTACTTTATATAAGCGTGGGTTTTATGATTTAGTGGATCATTTCATAGACTGTGTGGAAAACGGTAAAACCCCTGACCCATCGATTGAGGATTCACTGGTTACCCATGAGATTTGTGAGAGGATTGTCGGGATGATTGAATAGTAGGACAGACAGAGGGAGAAGGGGACATGGAATGCCCCTGTCCCCCTCCCCCTTTTTAAAACAAAGGGTTTTTCTCTATTTTCAACCAATGCTCAGACTTCTCAATCTCTCCAGCCAATTGCAACAGTAAATCCTCTCTGCCTTTTGCTGCCATCACCTGGACTCCGACCGGCAGCCCTCCAGAGGTTTGATGTATCGGGAGTGACATGGCCGGCTGTCCTGTTAAATTGGCCAACTGTGTAAAAGGGGTACGCATCAGATTCTTCTGCGCTATCTGATCAACGATCCCAATCTTTTTCAATAGTCTCCTGAGTCCCAATTTCCCTATTGAACTAATCAAGAATTTCTCTGAGGAGGTCGGTTCCAGTTCTCCTATCTTGGCTGGGGGAAAAGCCGTTGTAGGAGTAAGGTAGAAATCATACGT
Source organism: Rossellomorea yichunensis (assembly GCF_032337515.1). NCBI lineage: Bacteria > Bacillati > Bacillota > Bacilli > Caryophanales > Bacillaceae > Rossellomorea > Rossellomorea yichunensis. Next base: position 224,355 of record NZ_JAVYAD010000007.1, read on the forward strand.
TTCATGAAATGTTTCCATTTGATAAGCTGCTTTATCCCACTCCCTAATACTCAGAATGAATTCTTCAGCAGGGGTGGCCTTTCCAATCAAACCCAGGAGCCAGGTGGAGGGTTCCACATCAGTGTAAGTAGCTTTTCGTCCCAGCACTTCTTCTAACGAAGTTAACAATGCAGCTGTTTCACCAAAATACATGGTTAAAAAACTTCTTGCCATCTTATGTCCATCCACCGGCACCTCTCTTTCTTCCACATAGTGACCCATGGAATCTAGTAATTTAGCAGCCTTCACAACAGCCTTTTCGCACTCAGGATGAACTTCAGTACCTATGGGAGAATCTTTGGAATAGGCAATCCTTAATTTCTTGCCTATCGGAGTTTGCGATGCTTCCATGTAGCTCCCTTCAAATGGCGGGGCATAGAAAGCCGCAGACTTTTCATATGTTGTTAATTCATCCAGCATGGCAGCGCTATCCCTGACCGACCGGGTTAAAACATGCTCAACAGAGGCACCTTGCCATGTTCTTCCGTAGGTTGGACCAACAGGTGTTCTTCCCCTGGTTGGTTTCAAACCAAATAACCCGCAATAAGCAGCCGGGATTCTGATAGATCCCCCACCATCGTTGGCACCCGCGATCGGAACAATGCCGGATGCTACCGCAGCGGCTGAACCGCCACTTGAACCTCCAGGCGTATAATCCAAATTCCACGGATTTCTTGTCGCACCGTGATGTGAAGGCTCTGTAACAGCCACTAAAGCAAATTCAGGCACATTCGTTTGCCCCAGAATGACCACACCTGTTTCACGCAATCTCCTGGTGTACTCTGCATCTGTCTTCGCTCGATAGGTTCGAAGTGATCTTGAACCTGCTGTCATAGGCTCCCCTTCTATTTCCTGAGTGATATTTTTCAATAGCATCGGTACACCGGCGAATGTTCCAGTAAGCTCTTTGTCTGCAACCTCCCTCGCCTGTTCATACATTTTGTGAATCACTGCGTTCAACTTCGGATTGTGGGCTTCTGTTATTTTAATGGCTTCTTCAACCAATTCTTTAGGATGAACTTCTTTTTTCTTCACTAACTCTGCGAGCCCTAAACCGTCGTAGTTTTTATAATGAAACCCCTGCATCCTGCTCACCCCTAATGACTATGTTTCTATGACTTTCTACATAATGGGAAAATATCCTTTTTTTAATAGAAATCAATAACACTGTTGACAAAAAAAAAGAAGGTAGTCACCCAATGCAGTAGCACATTAGATTTGGTGGCAGCGTCTGTATTTAGAGTTTACCTGCCGACGGATACTGGTATAAAAGACTCAAAAAAGAAGTCACATACGGACGTGTTATTTTCAGATAATTGTTACTATTGAGTGATATACGTCTATTGATCACTCTTGTATACTTTTAATCGAAACGTTTCACCAAAATGAAAGGAAGTGTCAAATGTGAAGAAATATTTTTCATTGCTTTTAGCTTTATTGCTTATCGTCAGCGCCACACTCCCTGCTTCGGCTTCTGCAAATCACACAACCAAAGGAAAAGAGATTGCTTTATCCAAACAATTGAAAGCGATTTCAAAGAATACCTATCGATACTTCGAGGATTTTACAGATGAAAAAACGGGACTCACTTATGATGCCGTCCGTATGGATAACGGGGAGATCAATGCCCAGAAATTCACCTCTCCTACGAACATTGCGATGTATATGATGAGTACGATTTCAGCTGAGGAAGTCGGCCTGATCTCACGTGAAGAAGCCGTGACAAACATCGGAAAGACGTTGAGTTCATTAAAAGACATGGAAAAATGGAACGGGTTATTTTACAACTGGTACTATACAGAAGATGCAACGCTTATGACGGATTGGGGTCAATTCATCTCAACTGTAGATAATGGATGGCTGTCTGCTGGTCTCATTGTAGTTGGACAAGCGTATCCGGAACTCTATGAAGAAACTCACGCATTAGTAGAGGACATGGATTATTCCACTCTTTACACCCCGGAAGTAGGACAAATGCGTGGCGGATATGATGTAGCAACCGAGAGCTATACTTCTCACCATTACGGTGCCTTTTATACGGAACCACGTGTGGCAAGCTACATCGCGATCGGGAAAGAGGACGTACCTGAAGAGCACTGGTGGAGAATGTTCCGCACCATGCCAGAAAGCTGGGATTGGCAGGCTCAAATTCCTGAAGGATATACAGAAACATATGACGGCGTAGATGTCTTCGAAGGACATTACAGCTACAAGGGCACTAAATATGTACCAAGCTGGGGAGGAAGCATGTTTGAAGCATTGATGCCACAGCTTGTACTGAAGGAAAAAGAACTCGGGAAGAACGCACTCGGCTTGAACAATAAGCGTCATGTAGACATCCAGATTCAATATGCTAAAGAGCAAGGGTATGCAGCCTGGGGCATGTCACCAGCAGCCACACCGGATAATTATTCAGAATTTGCCGCTACACCTCTGGGTATGGACGGCTATAAGTCAGATGGCACTGTCACTCCACATGCCACATTCCTGGCACTTGAATACGCACCGATGGAAGCATTCAAAAACATCCATGCGTTGAAACGTTTCGATATGTATGGTAAATATGGCTTCCTTGCTTCAGTCAATGTGGAAACGGGAGAAGTGACACAAGCCTACCTCGCTTTAGATCAAGGTATGACAATGGTCTCAATCGTCAACTATTTAAAGGATGGAGTCATCAGAGATTACTTCCACCAAGATCAGATCGGGGAATCACCTGAGGACTTGCTGATTAAAGAGACGTTTTCTATTAAATAATAGTAGCGATAATAATACAAAAGCCCAAGTGGATGTATTACTTGGGCTTTTTGTATTTTAAGTGTTACTGCCTACCTCCACCTCTTCGCCAACGCCTCAATATGACCCGGATCCGTCCGGCAGCAACCACCCATGATACGGGCACCTGCCTCGTACCAAATTACTGATTCCTCATCAAACGCGCAACACCCTTTCTTTCCATGCCACGTTTTGGTCCCGGCATTGTAAGTCTCACCTGAGTTCGGGTACGCGATGATTGGTTTGTCAGTGTTTCTGCTTAATACGCTTATCGCCTTCTCGGCCGCAGGTATCGGTGCACAATTCACACCAATTGCAGCGATTTGTTCATCGTCATTGAACACACGCGCGCACTCTTCAATCCCCGTTCCATCACTTATCGTCTCTCCATCCTTTAATGAAAAAGACAGCCAGGCGCAGGTATCGTGAAATTCTTTCAGAAGTGAAGCTAGTACCTTTGCTTCCTGCAAGGACGGGATGGTCTCAAACGCCAACAAATCAGCTCCCGCCTCCACTAATGCCTGGATTCTCGGAAAATGGAAATCTGCTAACTGTTGATCACTTACTCCATAGTTCCCCACGTATTCAGAGCCGTCGGCAAGGTATGCCCCGTAAGGTCCTACAGAACCTGCAACGATTGGCTTCGGCCGATTCGAATTTCCCTTCTCTTCCTTCCAGAAGTCATCCCGGGCTTCTTTGGCAAGAGTAACCGTTTTCTTGATTAATTCCAGAGCTTCAGGTTTCTCTATTCCTCGCTTTCGAAAACCATCCACCGTTGCCTGGTAGCTGGCTGTAATCGCACAATCGGCTCCTGCACGGAAATAATCAGCATGAACCTTCTCAATCGCTTCCGGTTTTTCGAGGAGTATACGGGCAGACCAAAGGGGATCGTTTAAATCAAAGCCATGGGATTCCAGCTCTGTGGCTAATGCTCCATCTAAAATCAGTTGGGAATCTATTTGTAAAATAGCATCAATGGGATTTAGCTTCAGTTGATTCGACATAACCTCTTCCTCTTTTCTTTACGTATTGTGTTAGATAATAGCTTCCATAGCAAAGGGCGATAAATGGGATTCCGCAATAAAGGGCTATCCTCTGAGTGGGATCAAAGGCAATGCCGATACAAGAAGCTAGACAAAGCAGAAATGACGCAATGGGAACGAGTGGGTAGAGCGGCGTCCGATAAGTCAAGTCTTTCACATCGTTTCCCTCCCTTATGTACTGTCTTCGAAATAGAAATTGGGCAGCACTAATGCTCATCCACACGATTACTACCGCAAGGCCAGAGACCGACACCATTACGATGTAGACCGTCCCCGGTGCAATGATGCTTGAAAGCAATGCCAGCCCCCCTCCCAGCATGCTGCAAACTATCGCATTGAGAGGGACTCCCCGATCAGTCAATTTGGCAAAAACCGGTGAGATCATTTGCTTATCTGAGAGCGACCATAGCATTCTGGAGGAAGCATACAGACCGGAGTTTGCCGCTGATAAAATGGCCGTTATGATCACAAAATTCATGATATCGGCGGCATACGGGATTCCAATCCGACCAAGCACCGCTACGAAAGGACTTTCCAATACACCGGCTGACTGGCTCGGTAATAAAGCGGATAATACGATAATCGTCCCTACATAAAAGATGATCAATCTCACAAGCGTGGTGCGGATGGCTTTAGGAATCGATTTGGATGGATTCTCTGTTTCTCCCGCCGCAACCCCGATCAATTCTGTTCCTGAAAAGGCAAAATTGACGGCAAGCATGGTCATCAAGATGGCAAATGCCCCATTCGGAAACAACCCTGAACTTGTGATATTCGAGAAAAACGGAGCGGGCTCTGAATGACTGAGAGAGATGAACCCGACGATCGCCCCTGCCCCGATCACAATAAACGCAACGATTGCAATCACTTTTACTATAGAAAACCAAAATTCAGATTCAGCAAAAAACCGCACCGACAACGTATTAAGCACAAAAATCAACGCAGCAAAGACCGCGCTCCAGATCCATACACTAATCGAAGGAAACCAACGCTGCATCATCAAGCCAGCCGCCGTAAACTCCGACCCCAATGCCACTGTCCATGTCAGCCAATATAACCAGCCCACCGTGTACCCGGTCCCAGGTCCAATGAACTTTGCAGCATAACTATGAAAGGATCCTGTTTCCGGCATATGGACAGAAAGTTCACCTAAACAAAGCATCACAAGATACACCACCAGCGCCCCAACCAAATAAGAAAGGATCGTCCCGAATGGTCCTGCCTGATGAATCGTATACCCCGAACTCAAGAAAAGCCCGGTTCCGATCACCCCCCCAAGAGACAGCATCACTAAATGACGTGTCTTCATCGCTCTTTTAAAACTCTGTCCTGCGTTTTCCATCAAAAACACCCTTCCTTCTAAATATATTGTGGAATGGGTAGACAAACAAAAAACGCACCCTGAACGAGTGCGTCACCGACAAATAAAAGATTGCTCCTATCTATCAGGGTTTGAATCACCCGCTGGAATTAGCACAGTATCTTCACAGACCTGTTGCTGAGGCTTCAAAGGGCCAGTCCCTCCACCTCTCTGGATAAGAAATATGTAGATTTTTTAAAACTCTATCAATATATTGGAATAATGTCAAGACCATGAAATAGATGAGTAGCCCAGCCTATCCGAATGTTACTTTAGGAAGAAAAAAGGGAACAACTATACTAAAAAAGGAGAAACTGCCATGCCAGAAGGTCCGGAAATCAGAAGAGCTGCAGATGAAGTAGAGCGTGCTCTAAAAAATAAAACCGTGGAAGATATTTATTTTGCCTTCCTTCATTTAGAAGACTACGGGGATCTGCTAATGGGGTCGATCGTGACAAGGGTCGATACGAAGGGAAAAGCCATGCTCATCCGCTTTGACAATGGGTACACCATCTACTCCCACAATCAGCTTTACGGGAAATGGTATATCAGAAACACATATAACTACCCGAAAACAAACCGCCAGCTCCGATTGGCCATACATAATGAGAATAAATCGGCACTTCTCTATAGTGCATCTGATATAGAGGTTCTTCGTGACGAAGAAGTGCCCGGGCACCCATTCGTCTCAAAAGTAGGACCTGATCTTTTAAGCGAAGAGGTATCAGTAGATGAGCTGATGGAACGGATGAAGGACAAACGATTCCGAAACCGCAAATGGTCGATTCTATTGCTGGATCAAGGTTTCGTAGCCGGAATCGGAAATTATTTGCGATCTGAAATCATGTTTTTCGCTGGCATACATCCTTCTCTCAGGCCAGTCGACTGCACAGAGAAGCAATTGAAGAAAGCTGCACATAGCATCAAGGATTTAGTGAGACAATCGTATGAGACTGGTGGGATCACCAATGATCTCGACCTAGCACAGAAAATGAAAGGCCAAGGAGTGAAGCGTTCACGTTATCGTCACTGGGTCTTTAACCGGGAAGGTGGATCTTGCTTCAATTGTGGAAGTGAAATCGAGAAGACGGTGGCGGCTTCAAGAAGGCTGTACTATTGTCCGGTTTGTCAGGGAATCGAATGATAACGATAAAAGGGTACGTGGCATTCTTAATGCCTGGTACCCTTTTATCGGTTTAACGTCAAACTACAGTTTCTATTCCGAACTCCGGTTAATCGCTTCGTTCATAGAAATCCCTTTCAACTTCCGATGATTCAGCCATAGGGATACATGATATGATGCGATGATGATGATAAAACTGATGAGGACACTCATCCAATCCAACTTTACGGGAATCGTCACATTCATCTCTGAGGTGATTGAATTCATAAAGGCTGAAATTGATAGGAGCGTTACGGGTATTCCTATTACAAATCCAAGGATGATAAACCAAATATTGTAGCCGATCATCATGTTCATGATTGATTTCTCCCGATAACCGATGACTTTCATGAGTGAAATTTTAAATGAATTTTCCTCAATTAATAATGAAATCAGTATATAGATGATGATGACAGCAATGATGGCAGCAACAAAGGCAATCGCTGCTACCCCATAGTTCAACGGCTTGATCATTTCATTGAATCCGTCAATCGTATCGGATGTTTTGGTTGTCGAAACGATCTTTTCTTTCGGTAGCGTGAGTTCTTTGTTTGAATAAATCTCTGTATAACTTCCTGAAGGATAGTCATTTAATTGGTTGAATTCCTCTAGAGGCATATAGATCATACTTCCGAGATACGATACTGCGATGTGATCAATGGTGAGGGTAAAGGATTTATCCGTCAGTTCATTTGTCACATGAATCGAATCACCTTCTTGAATCCCTAATTTATCTGAGAGGGACTTATTCATGATGACTGAATTGAACTTGAGCTTTTCACCGCTAGAGTCCTCTAATCGAATGGCTGTATTATCCGGTTTCAGGCCTGTAATCGACAAACTCTCCTTATCTGTGGTAAATGGGGCCACAGCTCCGATCTGTCCCGATTCAGGATGGTCAGTCTGTGGAGCTTTGAATAGATAGCTATACTCATAGTCGTACACTTGTTGAAAATTATCGGTCACCAGGTACTCCATCGAATTCTTGGTGACGAAGCCGAACAACAATAATAACGAGGCAAACATTACACCGATGATCAAAAAGAGCGCTCTTGGAAGGTTGCGCATGATTTCCCGAATCACGAACTTCCGGCGGAACGGCAGCTTCTTCAGTTTAAATAACCGCTCCAACCTGCTTACTTTCACCTTTCTTTCTCCACCTTTTATTAAACTTACGGGTGGGATCATCAAGACACGTTGAACCAAATAATAGGTTAACGGGATGAACAGAACAAGTGGTAACAATAAGCTCGTAAGCAAATAACCCACATGTGGTTTCACTTCCAATACAGGCAGATTATAATAAGCCGCAAAAGTTGATAGCAATGGATGCAAGCATACCCAGCCAAGGATCGTACCCACGACACTTCCTGATATGGCAAGAATCCCGGCATAGGAGAGATAATGAAGGATAATTTCCCTTTTCCTGTAGCCAAGGGCATACAATGTACCGATTTGAACATATTCCTTTTTCATTAAACGCCATAATAATATGAGAATGATCACCATACTAATGAACAAAATGCCTATCGGAAGAAATTGTCCCATCTTCTTGACACCGGCAATATCCCCTTTGATGAAGGAAATGCGATTATTATCTTTTTTATCTGTCCATTTAATGATCTGATTCGTTTGATTGACTTGCTTCTTCAGCTCTTCTGGGGAGGCATCTGAAAGGTGGACACTATAGTAAACCTGATGGTCTTCCCATTTTGATAGAACAGATTGTTTCACGACCGCGACACCGAATGCATCAGGATTTTTCAGGAAGCCCGATTCTTCCTTTAATGGATAGATGTAATCAGGGATCGCCATGTATCCTGCAACTCGGAACGTTTCCCCTTCCAGTTCAACCTCGTGCCCAATCGAAATGTCATGTGCGTTGGCAAAACCTTTATCCACTAATATATCCCGCTCCGAGGACAGGTTTTCACCTTCAACGACAGAATGGAGATTAACATCGTCAGTGGCATCCAACATCCTGAGTGTCGTATCTTTACTGTATGGAACATCTGCTACATACCTCTCCTCAATTTCTGCCCCATTCTGTTTTTCAATCCCTTTGATATCTTTCAAAGGCTCTTGTGTAATGAATTGAGCATCTTCAACCTTATTCTCCTTAAAAAACATCTGTAAATTATCAATGAGATTCGCTCCAGCTGCGGTAAACGAGTAAAATACAATGGAGCTGATCACAATCAGAAACCACGCAGAAAAAAACTGCGCCTTTTTTTCCATAATGGTCCGAAAGAGTTTTTTTCGAAGAGGCATCACCACTCAACCCCTTCAGCAGAGGTTGGATGTTCATTGACAAAGTCGGATTCGATTTTACCATCCTTAAGTGTGATGACCCGGTTCGCCATGCTTTTAATCGCCTGATTATGTGTAATGATGAGGACTGTCGTGTTAAACTCTTTATTCACTTTCTCAATCAGATGCAAAATTTCTTTCGATGTACCGGAATCCAAAGCCCCCGTCGGTTCGTCACATAATAATAGTTTCGGAGCTTTAACGACAGCACGTGCAATCGATACACGCTGCTGCTGTCCGCCGCTTAATTCCCGTGGAAAGCGATCCTCCATCCCCGACAATCCAACGGCATCAATCACCTCTGGAATAGACAATGCCTCCCGACTGATATTCGCCGTCAATTCGATATTTTCATAGACCGTTAAATTAGGGATCAGATTATACATTTGAAAGACAAATCCAACGTCTTCCCTTCTATAATCCACGAGATGACGATCATTTAACTTGGTGATATCCTTCTCATTGATCTTGATACTCCCGGAATCAATCCCATCAATGCCGCCAATGGCATTCAACAAGGTGGATTTCCCCGAACCGGAAGGACCGAGAATGACGACAATTTCCCCTTTCTCCACTTGTATGTGAATATCCGTCAGGGCTTGAAAGGTGGTTTGGCCGCTCTGAAAGGTTTTATGGACTCCATTGATTCTCAAGATACTCATCTTCATTCCTTCTTTCCCGATTTTATTTTCCCTTCAAATAAAAATCGTATATGCCTCGATAGTTGTTCCTTGTACTCTTCGTGATTCATGGATTCGTTATACATGTAAAACATCGTATCCGACATGGCTGCACTATAGATGGCATAGGCCGCTTCCTGTGGGTCAACCTTGACGAGAAAACAACCAGAATGGCTTTCGATCATAAACATGATCCATTTCATCATCTCTTCATCGATGCCGAATAACCCCTGCCTCAGTCGAATACTTTCCTCCACTTCCTCCGTCATCACGTGAAAAAGCTCACGCCAAAACGCTTTCGGATAGTGCTGGAAAAACTCCGCAAACCCGTGCATGGCTCCAATCACACTCTGCACTAAATCACCTTCATCCTCGTATGGATCATCGAGTGCCCCCTTCATCTCCTCGGCTTTTTCTGAAAAAATGCGGAGCAGCAATGATCCCTTAGAAGGAAAATAATTATAAATGGTTCCGGTTCCTACCCCTGCATCCTTTGCAATTTCAGCCATCGATGCCTGTTTGTATCCCTTCTCAGAAAAAATATGTTTCGCCGCTTCCATAATGTTCTGCTGTGTTTGCCGTTTTTTATCTTCTCGTAATCCTGCCATATTGTTGTTCCTCCCAAAAAGTGAACGAATTCATTTATGAATCTATTCATATTTTAATTGGTATTTTATTGAATGTCAAATAAGGCCTGCCCCAACACGTTCACTGAGCTAACGCGTTGGGGCAGACCTGGTTTCATATTTATCTGGCGGGACGAACGGCTCTCTTCAATTCTCTCGCCGCTTCTGTGATGTTTTCAGCACCTGATATGGCTGAGATCACCGATATTCCGTCCGCACCAGCATCAATGACTTCTTTGGCATTCATTGAACTGATGCCTCCAATCCCTACAATCGGGATAGGAATATCGTTTATTCGAAAGCTTTTAATGATGTCCAAGCCGTGAATTTTGACTGTATCGTCTTTTGAAAGGGTGGGATAGATGGGACCAAGTCCTAAGTAATCCGCCCCATCGGCAATCGCCTGCTGCGCTTCGGCAAGTGTATGAGTGGAAACCCCAAGCCATTTATGACCGATTTTTTCCCGTACTATACTTGCCCTTTCATCTTCCTGACCGATATGAACCCCATCAGCCTCAATGGCTAAAGCTAATTCCACATCGTCATTGATGATAAAAGGGATCCCGGCGTCCTTACATACCTTCTGCAGTTTTTCAGCAAGTTTCATCTTTCCCTGTCCTTCTAAGGCACCCAAGCCTTTTTCCCGGAATTGAAAGAGGGTTATCCCACCTTCTATTGCCTTTTCTAACACACGGACCGGATCTTTCAGACAGTTTGTACTCCCCATAATAAAATAAAGAGTAAGAAAATCCACTAATTGTTCTCGTTTATACATCATTTACTTTCACCTATTGTCCTCTTATTGTATGCCCAATGATTCGTCGGACCATGACCATTTCCAATACCGAGCGGGTTTTCAATGGCTGCCCGGATAAACGCTTTAGCCGTCTTGACCGCTTCCCGGATGTCCATTCCATTAGCCAATTGAGCAGTGATCGCAGCGGAGAAGGTGCATCCTGTACCATGGGTATGAGATGTCTCGATTCTTGGTGAGACCATTTCCTCTAACGTAGTTCCATCATAAAAGAGGTCTATCACCTGCTCGCCATCGGCATGTCCACCTTTTATGACGACTGATTTGGCACCCATTTCAATCAGCATCTTTGAGGCATCTTTTCGATCGTCCAGTGTTTCAATCTTTATCCCTGTGATGACTTCTGCTTCAGGTAAATTAGGAGTAATGACAGCAGAAAGCGGTATTAATTGTTCCTTTAATGCCCGAATGGCTTCATCTTGTAAAAGTTCAGCTCCACCTTTTGCAATCATGACAGGATCCAGCACAACATTCTCCCAGCCATAATGAATGATTCGTTCACTTACCGCCTCAATGACTTCTCCGGAATGCAGCATGCCCGTTTTTGACGCATGGGGTCCAAGGTCTTGACCAATCGCATCCAATTGCTGAACGATTCCTTCCATGGAAACTGGATACACGCCTTGCACGCCTAATGTGTTTTGGGCGGTTACGGCAGTGATGACCGACATCCCATACGAACCAAGCTCCTGGAATGTTTTTATATCTGCCTGAATGCCGGCTCCTCCGCCGCTATCTGAACCCGCTATCGTCAATGCCTTATATACAGTCATGATACAAACACCCTTCCCCTTAGATTCTCTCTACTTTTGCATGTGCAGCATCTTCTTCACGAATGGAGGAAAGTTGATCGATGAATTCAATTTGAAAACTTCCCGGACCTTTTTCAGAAGTAACACGTGCTGCTTTTTCTGCAGCTATTCCATAAATGGCGACTGCCGTTACAGCAGCTTTTAATGGATCTTTCTCAATGGCTGCAAACGCACCGATGACCGAAGATAATAAACAGCCCGTCCCGGTGACCTTCGTTAAGATCGGATGACCATTCGCTACTGAATAGGTCCCTTGCAGGTTTGAGATGATATCTGTTTTCCCGGTTATGACAACGGTACAATCCAATTGTGCCGCCACCTTCTGGGCTAATTCCACCGTGTCTCCCCCATCCGAACCGGCGTCTACACCTTTGATTGACCATTGTTCTCCTGCAACATGAGCCACTTCGGCTGCATTCCCTCTTAAGATGGAGACGTTTACTTCATGTAGGATTTTCCTTGCCATCTCGGTGCGGAATAAAGTTGCCCCTGCCCCAACCGGGTCCAAAATAACAGGTATCCCTTTTTGATTTGCCGCTTTTCCAGCGATGATCATGCTATCGATGATGTCTGTCGATAAGGTCCCAATGTTAAGGACAAGGGCCCCTGCCAACTTCGCCATATCCCCTACTTCTTCTTTCGCATAGGCCATCACCGGGGATGCCCCGATAGCCAGCAAACCATTGGCCTTAAAATTCGTGACCACTACGTTCGTTATATTATGTACTAATGGATTTTCTTCTCGTACTTTCTGAACTAAATCATACATTCTCATTGTTCCTCCTTTGTCATTATGAAAGAAAGACGGGACCTGCCCTGATATGCTACAACTATAGCATATCAGGGTTGAATCCAAATGAGAAAAACGCTTCAATTCGGGAACAAAAAAAGCCCATTCCATCTGCTTTCTGCCAGACAAAATGGGCTTTTCTTATTCTACATTCCGTATTTCTCCCGATAAAAATCATGCTTAGGCTGAAACACCTCTTCATCAGATTGTCTGACGTCGGAGAAATGATCCACATTATAATGACCATTCAAAGCCTTGTTGTGATGCTTGATAATCTGTTCAGCCTTTAACACGGGTGAATCCTTTGTCGAGTGACCATCTGCTACCAGGGTTACGTCAAATCCATTAACCGTTGCATACCGAACAGCGGTGTCGATACAATATTCCGTTTGACATCCCATGATTACGACATGTTCGACCTTTTTGTCTTTTAAAAAGCTTAGTAATGGCGTACCATAAAACGAATTGGTTGCTAATTTATCATACACAGCGCTATTGTCCGGAACATGGATATCCCTGTGAACCTGAAATCCATCACCTTCCCCGCCACTGACATCCTTATCCCGTATAAAGACGAGATGAGCACCTGCTTCGGTTGCCTTTTGGATGACCCGATTAATGTTTTCAATAAGCCCCTCCTTTTGGAATACAGCTTGTTCACCTTCATTTCCTTCGATTAATTCCTGCTGGGCATCAATTACGAGCAATGCTTGGTTCAATAGAAAAACCCCTTTATCCCCATTTTCTCCTCATCTATCTTTAAATAGGTTCGACTTATCAGTGAGAAACTCCTCTTATACTCAAAAAAAACAGGAAACCGTTTGGCTTCCTGTTACAGGTTCATTCTTCATGTACCGCAATACGTTCGGTAAGGACGAGCAGATGGTTCCGGGAGTTTCGTGTACTCGCACTGTTCTGTCGATAATTGGTAAGGTTTTTCCAGAACCTCAAGTAAACGCTCCATAACCTTGTAATCATTGCTTTCCACTGCAGCTTCCAACGCTTCCTCCACACGGTGATTCCGGGGAATCACCGCTGGATTGTGCTTTCGCATTAACTGATGAGTTGCTTCTTTCGATTCTTCTTGCCTGTTAAGTCTTTCTTCCCAGCGTTCTTTCCATTGAACAAATTCCGGATTTTTAAACAGATCGATCTCTTCTTCATTTGTTAATGAACGGAATGTATTTGTATAGTCCGTACGATTCTTTTTCATTAAACTTAAGAGATCTTGTGCAAGGGATTCGTCCCCATCTTCTTCATTGAAAATACCTAGCTTCCCTCTCATTCCGTCGAGCCAGTGAGCTTCATACAGCTTAGGAAATTCCATTACAGCATCCTGGGCAAGCTTCAGCGACTCTTCTTGTTCATTGTGAAGAATAGGCAAAAGGCTTTCAGCAAATCGGGCAAGGTTCCAACCGGCAATTTGAGGCTGATTTCCGTAGGCGTAACGCCCCCCGGTATCAATGGAGCTGAATACCGTTGCCGGGTCATACGTATCCATAAAAGCACATGGTCCATAATCAATGGTTTCTCCGCTGATCGTCATGTTATCTGTGTTCATCACGCCATGAATGAACCCAACCATTTGCCACTTGGCAATGAGTGCAGCCTGACGCTTGATGACTTCTTCTAACAGGTAAAGATAACGGTTCGGTGCTTTCATACCTTCGGAGTAGTGACGCTCCACTGCATAATCAGCCAGTGAGCGGAGATCTTCAACCGTTCCAAATTTGGAAGCGAACTGAAAAGTACCGACGCGAAGATGACTAGCCGCTACGCGGGTCAGGATCGCACCCTGCTGTTCCGTTTCCCGGTAAATCGGCTCTCCCGTTGTCACCACTGCCAAGCTTCGGGTAGTCGGTATCCTAAGTCCGTGCATAGCTTCACTGATGATATGCTCCCTGAGCATCGGTCCAAGTCCTGCGCGACCGTCCCCACCTCGGGAATAAGGGGTTCTCCCTCCCCCTTTGAGCTGGATATCAAAACGCTCACCTGATGGGGTGATCTGTTCACCGATCAGGACTGCACGACCGTCTCCCAGCATATTAAAATAGCCAAACTGATGCCCGGCATAGCTTTGAGCAAGGGGTTCGGCACCTTCCGGGATTTCGTTGCCCGCTAAGACCTCTTCCCCAAGTTTCTCCGCGTCCAGCCCCAGCGACTCAGCCACTCGTTCATTCATTACGATCAACTTTGGTGCTTGAACAGGAGTCGGATCCTGTCTAGTAAAAAAAGAACTTGGAAGTGTTGTATAGCTGTTCTCGAGATTCCAACCTGCTTGATTTCCCATTTTCGTCATCTCCTCCTTTTCATAAATATAACAAAAAACCATAGACCGTCTATGATTTTTGTGTAGTTCCCTTTTATGTCACCATCATTATAACGTTCTTCTCGGCTAATGTCCTTTATGGCACCTGCGTATGTATCACTACTGATAGGATTTTCATCGGCATGAATTCCTATACTAAGAATAATATCCAGCAAATTAACATTATTGTAAAAATTAAAATTATTTTGAAATTTTTGTAATCTAAAGATATAATGTTTCTAAAAGACTTAGGGGGTGTTTTTACTGAGAAAGTTCAATATCATCGGTCTTCCCATTCAATTCTTGCTCACATGTATCGGATTATTCCTTTTCAGCGGTGCCGGTTCTCTGCTTGCGTATGATACGGAATTGGTCATCATGCTGGGGAAATATCTTCAAACATTGCAGGAGATGGGACGTGAAATGCTTCAACCAGGCTCCATCATCATCAAAATCGGGGATCCAATGGACTACAAAAGCTACCCGATTTATCCGTTGTTTTTTCAGCTGTTCGGCTATTCGTTCTCGCTCTTGCTCCTGGCCTTTTTTCTCGCTGCCGCCACGTCTTCCCTTGTTAGCTACTTATTTATGTTTCTGCCTAAGAAAATATATCAGATCTGCTTCCGCTTGCTGGATTCACTGGATTCCCTTCCGGATGTTCTGATTATCGTATTTATCCAACTTTTCATTGTCTGGTTTTTCAAAAAAACGGATATTTTGCTGTTTGACATCTACACCCTTGGGGATGAAAAAATCTATCTGCTCCCGATCATTTGTCTTGCGATCATGCCGATTGCTTTTTTAACGAAGCATTTCTTGTTCCAGCTTCGGGAAGAAGAGGAAAAACCATATGTCGAATATTCCTATTCGAAGGGTTTCTCAAAAGCCTATACAGTATGGGTTCACCTATTCCGAAATGTGTGGATTCACTTTTACTACCATATCAAACCGATTTTTCTGCTTATGCTTTCAAACCTGTTGATCATTGAGATTCTTTTTAATATCAACGGATTTATGAATGTGCTCCTCGATGTGTCCAGCAATACGCCAAGTGCCTTTTTCATCGGGATGCTGATGATTTACATACCATTCTTCATCGTGTTTACATTAGGTGCTATTTCACTTAAAAAATGGCTGTCCGGAGAGGAGGTCAGTTCATGAGGATTCTGAAATCATTCCGGTTCTGGCTGCCCGTTGGTTTTCTCTTTGTCATGCTTTCAGCGAGCTTCATCATACCGGCCATATATCCAGAGCTGCTTGAACCTGGGCCGCCGTATTTAAAGGATGATTCTGGAAGAGTAATCGCGGATCCTCCATATACAATGGAGGAAATGCCCCCTTTGGGCAGTGATAAACTTGGACGGAATTTATTCTATTTGCTCCTTTCCGGTGCGAAATATACGCTGTTATCGGCTATCGTCATTGCGCTGCTCCGCATGGTCGGCGGGTTCGCGTTCGGTATTGTGTATGCTTTTCTTCCTGATTGGGCGAGACAGATGATCAAGGGGGTCGGGGATACGTTCAACTTCATCCCACTTGCAATCATTGCCTTTGTTCTTCTCACCCCACTCCAGCTTGCCTTCGAGGCAGGGGCGATGTATTCATTTCGATTTCTGATGATCGAAATAGTGGTGATCGCCATCATTGTGATTCCCTCACTTGGGATGTATATCGGGGAAGAGATGAAGGAGTATCTAAAAAATGATTTCGTTACCGTATCCAAACAAATCGGGGCAACCAGATTTTATATCATCAAACGCCATTTACGCCCCCAGTTCAGCCGCCATGCCCTTGTCATGTTTTCTGAGCAAATCTCCCAGACCCTGTACCTTCTCATTCAACTTGGGGTTCTCCATATCTGTTTGGGGGGTCTGAAAACAGAGGAGTTCGGGATCATGGAGCACATACCTGAATATTTTTCCTATACCAATGAATGGGCGGCCACGATGAGCATCAATATTCAAATGGTCTTTCTGCATACGTGGCTGGTACTGACACCACTTGCTTTTTTTGCGATTTCGATCTTTTGCATCAATGAGATAAGCAGGTTTTTAAAAGAGGTTCTTCTTGAGGATACGCTTCCTGTCGGGAAAGACGAGACCCCTTCCAACAAGCCGGTACCCTCGTCACGACTGGAAGATCCCTTTACGTTCAAAAACCGCTCAAAGGAGGAATTCCATTGAGGAATTGGCTGAAGTATATTCTGGCTGTCAGTCTGTTTTTACTGACAGGATGCAGGGTTGAAATGGCAACCGAACTTCCTCAAAAGCAGGCGGCACCGTCCGGAGTCAGAATCGATATAACCGGAACGGTCCTGCTTCAAGGAAAAGAACTCATTGTAGAAGGCCAATCCAACCTTCCTGAGGATAGCATCATGTTTGCCGGGCTCAAGGATTACGGTGAGTTCGAATCCTACGCAAGGGTCATAAACTGGCAGGGAGAAGAAAGTGAGGAATACGTCACGGAAAGTACCGGGGTGGTGGACGAAGACGGGAATTTCCAGATCAAGGTGGAACGGGTCAATCCGGAATCGCGCTACAAGCTGGAGGTCATCTTTAACCCTGCCATCCAAAAACCCAAGGTTCAGGAAATCTATGGGCTCCAGGGGGAGGACATAGCCCCGAACATCGGCTACTTCGATTTCGAGTACAACGAAAACACCATCTCCGGGATGATCAAAGTCGCCCCGATCGTGAGCATCTCTGACCCAAACGGAGATGCCGCTAAATGGAACCTGACGAACATTCCAAAAAAATCCAGGGTAGTGAAATGAGGGACGGACCTCTATTCCTCAATTGAATTTTGCGTAGTGAGGCTGAGGAGAGGTCCGTCCCTCTTAATCATAAACGAAAAAATACCTGACCCTCATCAAGGTCAGGTATTTCCTTTCTTACGGACAAGAATTTCTCCGTCACGATTATGAATTCAATGTCAGTGTCGCGACACATTCCACATGCACCGTTTGAGGGAATAAGTCAACAGGTTGAACACCATCCAGAGTGTATCCGAATGGTTCAAGCTCCTTGATATCCGTAGCGAATGTATCCGGATTGCATGATACGTACACAATACGTTCCGGTTTGGCGCGTCCGATTCGTCTCATGACTTTCCCGCCTGCACCAGAGCGTGGAGGGTCTAACATCAATAGCTGTGGATGACCGAAGCTCTCCAGCATTTGGTCAATTCCTTTTCGAGCATCCTTGGCAAGGAATGTCGTGTTCGAGATGCCATTATCTTCAGCATTACGTTTCGCCGACTCAATCGAACTTTCTACGATTTCAATGCCGGCAAGTTCTCCGACTCTGCTTGCAAATGGAAGAGAAAATGTCCCTACTCCACAGAAAAGGTCTATCATCTTCTCTGTTTTCTTCGGTTGTCCCATTTCAATTGCCAGATCTACTAGCTTTTGAGCTTGTGTCGGATTTGTCTGGAAAAACGTATCGAACCAAAGACGGAAACGGTATCCATCCATTTCATCATAAATAAAGTCACGACCAGCTAATAGATGAATTTCTTCTGCTTGCGTCCGATCCGCCCATGCTGTATTTTCAAGCCATAATAGGCTTTTGACTTTAGGGAATTTTTCACCTACACGGGCAACTAAGTCGTCCACTGCCTCCTGATGATTTTCAGGCGCCTCCGTTGCAAACAGACCAAGCATCAGTTCACCCGTTACAAACGATTGACGGACCATTAAGTGACGAAGTAACCCTTCGTGCTCGTCCTTGTTATATCCTTTTAATCCATGGTCCTTCACCCAATCGGCGACTTCCATCGTCGCTTCCACCATTTCTTCACTTGCGATCAAACAGGTTTCAAGGGAAATGACCTTACGGAAATTCCCTTGCTCATGCAGTCCAAGGGCACCTTCAGGAGAAAACGTAAATTCCATTTTATTGCGGTAACGCCACGGATTATTCATCCCCATCGTATCCCGTACCAGGTCAGGATTAAAGCCTTGCTCTTCCAAAGCATGCTTCACATGATCCGTCTTCTGCTTTAACTGACCGTCATAATCCCAATGCTGCCACACACATCCGCCGCAGCGTTCAAAGTGCGGACAAGGTGCAGGGATTCTCTCAGAGTGGGCTTCGAGGATTTCATCCGGCATTGCTTTTCGTCTACGGCGATCGGGCTGATCCACCGTCACCTCCACCTTTTCCCCAGGCAGGGTCTGAGGAATCGTCAGCCTTAACTTCTTCGGATTGCCGAGCTCATTCTCCCGCCAGACCACAGCCTGTCCTGAACCCTTTTGATCCAAATCTTCTATTGTAACAACCATGGTTTCTGGTTTAATATTCGTCAATTTCTGGTCCTCCTTGAAAACTTGTGTCTAACTTTATACTTTATTAAAAAAAGTGTAGGAATGCAACAGGGATATGGGCTCCTCACCTGACTTCCCATCGTCAAATAAAGGTCCGTCCCCGAACGCGTTAACGCTCTAAAGGACGGACCTCATTATCGCAGACATATTAATATGCTTTATAACGTCCGAATTCTCCGGTTATATAAGCTCTCCTGCCGTTGTAGATAACTTCCCAGTAGCCGGAGCCGCTATTTCTCCCTTTAAGGGATCCTGTGACTGGAATCGTCCTGCCCTTTGCGATGGTACCTAAGTCCTTTGATGTCAACCGGTCAGGGCGGTCCTGGATGATGGCGGCATTCGCCACCCCCACGACTGTGATTTCCCCGATGGCGACAGGTCCTGATGAAGTTGGCGGTGGTGATCCTCCGGTAGATTGAGCGATCCCTTCCACCTTCACAAACTTCGGGGCTGCTGTTACATAATACACGTGTCCCCTTGAGTTTTTGACCTCATACATATAAGCACCTACCACCTTAAGCTTCCGTATAATCTCTGGAAACCCATATCCGTACTTCAGAGTGCCTGCACGGTAGCTATCCCGGAAGGTTGGCTTACTGTAAAAGTCCAGTCCTTCAACACCTCTATATATGCTCTCTACCCGTTTCCCGATAACATCCTTGCTTGTCCCAGCTTCAGGAGGTACAACAACGTTTCCTGCAGCCACGTATGGAACGCCGAAAAAATCACATATCCCACGAGCCTGCTCCCTTGCCGATTCCCTTTGAAATCCTTCATTGATCATGAGCAAGGCTTCTCTCTCATTGTCCATAAATCCGTTCTCCACAAGCACCGCAGGCCCATTGAACTCCCTTGTAATATGAAGATTCTGCTCGATGATCCCGCGATATACCTGCCTGGTACCCTGTTTCAAGTACTTCGCAATGCTTTCAGCGAGCCTTCTATCCTGTACATCATTGAAATATATATGAAGGGAATGTCCTTCAGCATCTTTTCCTGAACCATCGAACTTTCCATCAAAGGCATTAAAGTGGTTGGAAACCAAGGCATTGGCCCTCATAGAATTGGCTAAGTCTGTACGGGACTTTAATGGGGTATCCTCATCAGTCGGAGCTGTCAGTATAGTCCTGAATCCACATCTCTCTAATTCAACTTTCAAAAAGAAAGTCACTTTCTCATTAAACTCATTTTCACGGATCTGTCTGCCAAGCGACTGGATATAAGGCGTACGTTTCCCGGCTGTCCCGATCCCATGACCATCATCTAAAGCTATCAAATAATCACTAGCTTTTACCATTTAATCTATCACCCCTTCTACTAGTAAAATATTCACAGCTTGTACAAATGGGCACGGCCGGATAAAAAAAGCACCAGTACCTGACTCCAGAAGGCAAATTGTCGATATTCACTTGATCGAAAGGGAGATGTTTCTAGCATCATATAGCTGTTTATGCTAGAAACCTGGAATTCCTTCATTCCGGATACAACAAAAAAGGTGCGCTGACTCCAATGATGGAATCAGGCACCTTTTTTCATTTAAAACGAAAAGGGACTTCTAAACTGTCCCAGTCCTACTTACTTCGCTTCCAGTCGACTGATCCGATCATCCAGATCAGGGTGAGTCGAGAAGATTGCTGATTTTCGTCTTCCGTTGATTTTTAATGTGGAGATGGCTGTGTCATCTTCACCCTTCATACGACTTGAGTATGCTTTTAACATTTGAAGGGCGTGGACCATTTTATCCTTACCGGCAAGGTCCGCTCCACCACGGTCAGCGTGATACTCACGGTGACGGGAATAAGCAAAGACAACTAAACTTCCCAAGATAGAGAATACGATCTGGAATACAATCACGGCAATGAAATGCACGATTGGTGCCATCTCTTCCCTTGCAAATCGTGATGCAATCCATGCGGCGATTCGTGCCAAGAAGACAACAAAGGTGTTGACCACACCTTGCAGTAAGGTCATCGTCACCATATCCCCATTCGCAACGTGGGCCACCTCATGGGCAATGACACCTTCAACCGCGTCATCATCCATCTCACGAAGTAATCCTGTCGAAACGGCAACGAGTGAGCGTTTCTTCGAAGGACCCGTCGCGAAGGCATTCACTTCAGGCGAATGGTAGATTCCCACTTCAGGCATGTGAACTAATCCAGCCGCTCTTGATAAACGATGGACTTTCTCTACAACTGCCCGTTCCTCAGAAGATAAGGCTCCATTCGGATTCAATACTTGAACGCCCATCATTCTCTTCGCCATCCAACGTGACATGGCCAATGAAATGAATGATCCCGAAAAACCGATGATCGCACTGAATATCAATAATGCACCGAAATCAATTCCGCCTGAGGCAGTGATGTAGTTCCCTGCTCCCGTAACGGAAAAAATGATACTAATCGTCAGTAATACTAAAACGTTTGTTAAAAGGAAATAAAATATACGTTTCCCCATCTTGTCTCCTCACTCCTATTTCAAGTTCATAAGAACCTGTATCTGAATTGATTATACGTCCTTTTCAGGAAAAATACAAGTAAAAGGTGAAATTGACGAGACCCGACCGAACCAGTAGTATAGAAGAAGATATTGTAAAAGAGACGGGGTAATCATGATGAAAACGTTTATACTGACACGTAAAAATATGGCCGACCTGCTGCTATCTCTGAGCGGCATAAACAGCAGGTCCCCAATTAAGGTGCTTCAGGATTCGTGGACGGGTTTACATAAAGAAAAAAACCTTCCTCCCATCATTCAAAAACTCCTCAAGCCGGCCAAGGGAGAAACCGGTTTCTCACTCAATGAGATCGTCTCCCTGGGAAACCTGATTGAATTTACCAACTTCCCCCAAAGCACTGTCCAGAACTGGGTGAAGCGGGATGTAAAAGGGTTGATCGGTTCCCCGCAGCTCGGAAAAAAATATACCATCGAACAAGCAGCCATGCTATTCATCGTCGAAGACCTCAAAGCTACCCTGGATTTCGAATCCATCCGGAAGATCTTGACCCTGGTGTTCAACAACATAGAAGACCGCACGGATGACATCGTCAACCCCACAGATCTTTACCTTGCCTATGCGACGGTCTTTGACCAGATCCATCATCAAACCCTTCCTTCCATAAAGAAGGCGGATGGTTCAGTCAACGAGCATATCGATGGATTCATCAAGGAAGAATGCAAAACCATGTTATCGACCTTTGACGGGATCAAGGAAGAAAACCTCAACATTGTCCTGAATGTCCTGATCGTATCCGTACTGACAGTTCAGGCAGGGTTTTATCAGGCTGCGACGAAGAAGTATGTGACAGATGCATTATCTTAATATTATAGAGGGACGGACATTCATTTTTGCAAATGAAGGTCCGTCCCTCTTGATGAAAATCGAGATATCTTTTCAGTTAGGACTTCTACTTTGATCTCTTCCAGTAATTAAAAATCACATACAGCATTCCTAACAAAAGATATGTATTGAAAAAGGAAAACATTTGATCAAAGAACCATACTTCTATCCCATTCATGATGATGAATAGGAATGTTGTAACAATGAAGTAAATGACCACGTAACTGATGACCCCTTTTACTCCTTGTCCAACCCTTTTCTGAATCCATGTTCCAATCCAAATGGGCAGGAAGAAAATGCTTTCTAATTCTCTGTTCATTTATTGCTCCTTCTTTTTGTACAGTATCATAACTCCGTAATCAAATATGGTCATTGAAAATTTAACATCTATTATTTCAATGGTCTGATCTTCCAAGAAGTTATTCACTTTTTTATTCAAACCTGATTCTGTCATGCTTCTAAAGGTAGTTATTTTCAAAGAGACACCTCCTGTTACGAATTACATCAAAATCTATCATTATACTATACGTTTATATTCTCAAAAAGTTTCAATGACCGTCCTAAGGGATCCTCTTTTCCACTGCATTTCCGCGCGTTCTTCTAAATCGATGAAGGCTGCTTTTTCATTGACTATTCCTCTCCTATTGCGACATAAAAAAAAGATGCCTCCACTATATCGAGGCATCTCTCCTTCTTAATTATCTCAACCCATAAGCCTTAATAATTTCCTGCGTGATCTTATTCCCCTCATCATCCCAAGCACTCGCCTTCAATGAAACATTCGTTGCGTTCTTAGGGTTCTGGATTGTGGCGTTGAATGTGTCTCCGTCACGGTTAATCTTCACTTTCTTCCATGACTTCCCTTCGTTGAATGACACCTCTAAGGTAGCACCTTCCACGTTTCCGTAGCCGATCGCATTTTCTACTTTACCCACTGATAATTCAAGGTTAGTCGGACGGTTGGCTAAAGCATCTCCGTTGACGTCTGTATCCACTTTGTAGTCAAGTGTCAGGAATGGAAGGTTATATTGCCATTCTTCTGATGCTTCTGTCCAGAAAGTCCATTCTGTATGCGTGCGGGTAGATGTATTCCAGCGTTCTTCATCACGTTTGGCTTCTGTAACGAATCTGAACTGGGTGCGTTCCGCCGGAGCGATTCCGAAAGCGTAAATCGCTTGGCCTTTTCCTTCTTTCACTAATGTATCCCCCTGGTACAATCGGGATGTCTGATTTTGGACAGATACATTATATTCCGTACCGCCGGTGTTCCCTTTACCTGCGTCAGCCCATGCAGGGACATTGATTTGGAGAGAATCCCCTTGTCTTTTAGGACCCCAGTAGCCTTGTCCAAGACTTGGTCGGACGACCGGTGAGAACCAGTTCTCTGTGATTTTTTGTCCTTTTGTATACGTAACGAGTGGTTGACGGATTTCCCACGTTGCATCAAGCACATTTGCCTGGTGATACCAGCCTGTACCTTCTACAGCTGATACATATTCAGTACGGGCACTCGGCATTGAAAGCTTTTGAAGGAAACCTACGGCACCCATTGTATGTGGGCGAAGGTCATATCTGAATTCTCCCCCATCCGTTTCAATATGTGAATTGTAGCGCGTATCTATTTTCGCTAAATCCTTGCCTTTTGGTGCATAAGTCAAGTCCTTCGGGATGGATCCTTCATGGACATCCATCAGGTCATACACGTACGGAGAATCAGTGTTCCCTTCCACCTTCAGCTTTATATTCCCTGAACGGACCGCCTTTACAAGCTTATCCCCTTCTTTTTTGCTGATGGCAGCAACAGCTAGTGGATTGTCTGTATATTCCGGAGTTCCTGCATATACGCTGAATTCTTTATCTTCATTATTCACAACGATAACCAGCTTCGCTCCTGCAGCTGCGGCATTTGTTGCTTGTTGTGAAACGCTCACCTCTGCATTTCGATCCACTACGACAGCCTTTCCTTTTGCCTTCAATCGATCAAAGTCTGCAGCACTTCCTTTTCCGGCATACACGGTGGATAGATTATATTTTCCATCCAATAAGGTGCTTCCGGCTAACGGGATATCATCCAATTCTTTTCCGTTAAAATTGATCGTCAATAGTGGCTTGGTCAGGCGCCAGCGTGTCAGCTGCTCGAAGTATCCACTTTTCACTTCCTTGGTTGGTACGGCATATAGTTTATCGATCCACACCGGCATTAAGTATAAACTTGTCATTGGCATATCACCGATTGTTTGATGGTACTCCATCCGTTGATAATTCGCTTCTGTTTTCTTCGGTACCTCTACTTTGATTTCCTTCGCTTTTCGTGCATCCAACTCGACGGTTTTTGGACCGTTCAGCTTCACTTCCGGATTTCCAACAAGGGCTACACCTGCGTGATCCGTGTCCACATCGACATCCATAAGTGACATGGCGGAATAGGTTCCAGGCGGCAGACGAAGCTCTAATGAACCATCGACAGCGAAAACTTCAGGCTCCATTTTTTCACTGAACAGTACGACATAAGCCTGTCCTTTCGATCCGTCACGATCAGTTGCATTCAATGTAAGAGGATATCTTTCCTCTTCCTTGACCATTGCCATCGTCGTGCGTACGAGTTCTGTTCCATCCTTTTTGGCTGTCAGGAATCCTTGGTAGCGGGACCCTGTTTCACCAAGTGTGGAATCGAGTGTTACATTCACGTCCACCGTTCCTCTTGCCGGTACCGTAACGGTTTGATCAGAGACCGTCAGCATACCTGTTGGTGCCTCTTCTCCCTCTGCATTTGTAAAGGTTGACTCCAGTTCAAGAGTGATTTCTTCCTCACTATCATTTGTATAGGTCACTACCTTTTCTACTGGAGCTGCTTGATCATGTGGCCATTTAAAGAATCCGAATGAGACCGACCCTGTTGCCCTAACCTGTGCATCGAGGGCAGCAGCTACGTCCACCCGTCCTGTTCCGACATGATATGGCTGGTAACCATCAAGCTTCTTTGTCGTATTCATCAGAGCTTGTTTCAATGTCGTTCCATCCCATTCAGGATATTTTTCTGCTAAAATGGCAGCTGCACCCGCAACATGAGGAGTCGCCATTGATGTACCATCTAAACTTTTGTAATATCCTGTCCCACTGGAGTATTGGGAACGAGCCGCAACGATTCCCACACCTGGAGCTGAAAGATCCGGTTTAAGTCCCATATCCCCATAGCGAGGACCTTTGGAAGAGAAATACGCCAGTTCATCCGCTTTATCCACTGCTCCAACAGTCAAGGCTGCATCAGCTGCACCAGGGGATCCGATCGTACCTTCCCCGCCTCTGTTACCGGCAGCGATGACGAATAAAGTTCCATTTTCATCTGTCAATCGATTCACCGCTTCTGCCATTGGGTCTGTCCCATCACTTGGCATATCGCTTCCAAGACTCATATTGACGATTTTGGCATTTTCTGAGGCCCACTCCATTCCGTCGATGATCCAGGAATCCTGCCCGTATCCTTGATCACTCAATACCTTTCCAACTAATAATCGGGCATCGGGAGCGACACCTTTATGTTTTCCATCGCCTGCACCGGTTCCAAGAACGGTAGAGGCAACATGGGTTCCGTGACCATTGACGTCCTTCACTTCTTCACCAGGTACGAAGCTTACAGCATCATCAATCTGACCTGCTATATCAGGATGCTCCGAGTCGATTCCAGTATCAAGTACGGCAACCTTGACTCCCTCTCCTGTATAACCTTGCTCCCATGCGGAATCCGCTTCAATTTGCGGCACACTTTGATCAAGGGCTGCTTCTACGCGGCCATCCAGCCATATTTTATCGACGCCGTATTCAAATTGGGGTACTTTTTCCGTTTCATTCTTTTCACTTTGAACGGTGACGTCTTTCCAGAACGTATCTGCCTGCTTTTTCTCTGCAGAAAGGGCCGCTCCATTAATGCTTTCCAAGTCTCTCACTTTCTTCGATCCTTTTGGGGCCGGAGCTGCTGAGAAAGTCTTAGCCTTGGTTTCTTTGTATTCTACGATGACAGGTACAGACGCTTGATTCTTGTCATCATACCCATACTCGATCAATTTTGTAATATTAAATAAGTCTTCATCCATTTTTCCTGCGGCCATATAAGGCATGGCGGAGTTAGGGAATACGAATGTTTCCTCTTTAATGGTCATGACACGGACACCTTCACCATTCTTATCAGCAGGCTCCACATTAATGATCTGTTTGCCATTTTGGAGGGTCGACACCTTTACCACATCACCAGTGATGAGGGTGATAGTATGTTCCCCTTTAATTGCTTCATTCTTATCAATCTTAGACTCCTCGAGTTCCTTCCCCTTGGAAGAGATACCGAGTGCATCTACCTGGAACATCGAACCTGAAATCATCGTCGCAGCAATCGATCCAACAAGAAGTGGTTTCACGTTAAGCTTTTTCATGAACATTCTCCTATTCTATTCATTTCGTCAGTTGATTGATTCATATGAGTAGACTCTTGCTGAGGGAAAAATAAAGAAGGTATGTAGTCCTAAAAATATTTAAGTAGACTACCAGGATGAATTCGTCAGTGATCACCTCCCAGTTTACATGGTCGTATGCTAATACGGGGATGCAGGCTTGTTTCTCTAGGAGTCATTTTGTATGTCTGTGGTTAATTAAATTGTAAGTCTCAGCACAGGCAATACTCAATTGGGGTTATTTTTCGGGAGTAGAGAACTAGTCTCCATGTGAACACTAGATTCCATTCAACTTTTATATGAAAATAGATACAAAATTGTCACGTTTCCAGACTAGATGTCGAGGGGGCAAATTGGATATACTGATACCATTACAATCTAAGGGAGCAGTCAACGTGAATGAGATTAACCTTAAAGAACTGAGAACGAACCTGAACCGCTTCATGCTTTCATATAAATTCGCCCTTGAAGAAGTCCGGACAAAGATCAATATCTTAAGGGAAGAATTCCAGGTCATCCATGAATACAATCCGATCGAACACATTTCGACCCGTCTAAAGTCCCCCGAAAGTATCCTGAAGAAGATGTCAAAGAAGGACATGAAACCTTCCTTTGATCAGATGAAAGAACAAATCCGGGATATTGCAGGCGTACGCATCACCTGCTCGTTCATCGAGGATATCTATAAGGTGTCGGACTTGATTCAATCCCAACATGACATTACAGTGGTGGAAGTGAAGGACTATATCAAGACTCCGAAGCCAAATGGGTATCAAAGCCTTCACCTCATCGTGCAAATTCCTATTTTTTTGACAGATCGCGTGGAAGTCGTGTATGTGGAGATTCAGATCCGCACAATCGCCATGGATTTCTGGGCAAGTCTCGAGCATAAAATTTACTACAAATATAACAAGCAGATTCCCTCCCATATCCAGGATGGGTTAAAGGAAGCCGCTACACAGGCGGCTTTACTTGATCGCAAGATGGAACAGCTCAATCATGAAATCAATATATTAAAAAAAGAGGATGGAGAGGATTCGAGTTTGATGACACCGAATGAGGTTCATCAATTTCTGGTGCAGCTCTCAAAAGAGGAAGATTGACAAAACAAAGAGGCTTGCATGCTTCAATGCAGCTTCTTTGTGGGTCGAACCTGGATCTTCAGACCGGGACAGAGGACCTATCCCTATGTCTCACCAGGTAGGTTCATCCATTACTTACAATACTTTCGGAAGAGGATTTATGAATAGATAAAAAAAGAAGGCTGCGTCTAATGAGACGCAGTCTTCTTTTTTATACAGATGAGTGTTTGAGTTATGGACTTTCAGGGCAGGAACTAGTACCCATTCCGTTGTAGGTAGGGAAAACCAACCCTATTTATCGGTCATTCCGAACTAAATCTGCATACGATTCACGCTCAATCACGACCCGTGATTCCCCATCATGCACAAACACAACGGCAGGGCGGGGGATCCGGTTATAATTACTCGCCATCGAATACCCGTAAGCCCCTGTACTGAACACCGCCAGTATATCACCGTAATTCGTCGGAGGAAGCATCAGGTCCCAAATCAGCATGTCACCGGATTCGCAACATTTCCCTGCAATACTCACAAGCTCGGTGCATTCCTCTTGTGGACGGTTGGCCAGGACCGCATGGTATTTCGCCTGATATAGGGCGGGGCGGATATTATCCGTCATCCCTCCGTCAATCGCGACATACGTACGCACATCCGGGATGATTTTCTTTGATCCCACTTTGTACAACGTCGTACCCGCTTCTGCCACCATACTTCGGCCCGGCTCCACCCATACTTCAGGAAGAGGATATTCATTCTTTGCAAAATAGTTCTTCACACTATCGGTAATAGATTTCACATAAATTGGAATCGGCAAGGGCTGGTCTTCTTCCGTATACCGGACACCAAATCCTCCGCCGATATTCAGGACCGGCATCGTCACATCATACTCGATCCGGATTTTTTGCAGGAAATCAGCCAGTACTTGAATCGCCTGATCAAAACCTTCCCGTTCGAAAATCTGGGATCCAATATGTGAATGCAGCCCGAGTAATGAGAAGTACGGCTTGCGGAGAGCTAACTGAATCGCCGTATTCGCCTGTCCGTTGGAAATGCTGAATCCGAATTTCGAATCCTCCTGTCCCGTCGTGATGTACTCATGGGTGTGGGCTTCCACACCTGGCGTGACCCTGATCAGGATCTGAACCTTTTGCTCACGCTCCTTTGCCAGGTCGTGCAGCAGTTCAAGTTCAAGGAAACTATCGACGACAAAGCAGCCGATCTCAGCTTCAAGAGCCATGATGAGCTCCTCTTCCGACTTGTTGTTCCCGTGGAAATGAATGCGTTCAGCGGGAAATCCCGCCTCCAATGCCGTATACAATTCCCCTCCGGACACGACATCCAAGGATAGTTCCTCCTGCTCTGCCAGGCGCACCATCTCTTTACATAGAAACGCTTTACTCGCATAAGCCACCTGGTACTGCAAACCACTTTCCAGGAATGCATTTCGGAACAATCGTGCATTTTCACGGATCATCCTTTCATCGTAGACCATTAAAGGCGTCCCATAGGTCTCCACCAACTCACCCGTGCTCATTCCCCCGATTTCAAGATCTCCACGAACATTCACATCAACTGTACTCATATCCTATACTCCTTTTGACTCTCTCTAAAAAAACACAAAAAAACCGTATGAAGCGATGCTCATACGGTTTATCATCAAAAGTTTTGGAAACATGATGAAGACTATGTATTAACATCTCTTCAATAGTTCTCCACAACTTCTTCATTGTGACAGTCCAGCATTTCTTCAATGCTGGCCCAACAAAAAATAGAATTGGCTATTTTCTGCTTCGGCGATCTGCCTTTCCCTTCTTTTCTCAGAATCCATTATTCTCAAAGAAGGTACTCATCATACTCGCGCCTCTATTATCAGAGAGTGACGTATTATTTTGTTTGAATTACTATACCATTCTCTTGAAATAGTTGTCAATTGGTTTTTGAGAGAGAAATAGGCAAAATCCCCGGAATGGAGCCCGGGGATTTCGTGGATCATTTTATTTCAGATTGATTTCGAACGGTTTCATTTTGACGGGCTTATCATTTCTGCTCAATGACTCGAATGGAACAATTAGAGAGTAGTCCTCAAGGTTGGCATCCTGAGGCAATGTAAACGTGGATTGATAACGGAGAGTATCCTTATCCACTGTTTTCGTTGTAGCACTTCTGATCATATGATTCAGCATCTCATTATAATCTAGTTCATCCTTGGCATTTCTTTTAATATCTTTTGATGGGATCACCTGAACGAATTGAGCAAAATTCTCTAAAATATCATAATTGAATTGTTTTTCTTTGATGGCATCGATGGTGAAGTCCAGTGTCACCTTCCCTTTTACGTTTTGGATATCTTGTATCGTGACCTGATAGCCAAAACGAGGGCTCTTCACCTGGAATGGAGGTGAATCCTTCAGTGAGATGATGCCGTCTTCATCTACTCGCTCCATATCAGCTTGGACTTTCAGCGACTGTGCCTTATCACTGAGTTTACTAGTGAACAGCTCCCTGACAGTCTTTTGATAATCACCGTCAACTTCTTTGATATTCAGTGTCTCTGCACTGGACTTTGATAACCGGTTCCCTAAGTCATCAAACACGACCAGATTTAACGTATCCTTCTCCGACTTCACCGAATATGTATACTCCAGTGTAGTCGTAGCTTTTCCTTTAGTGATGGATGTCACTTGCAGCTCAATTTCACCATGGGGCGATTCTGTCCTTACATCTGTGTGGATCGTTTCAGATGGAATCCTCTCAACCGGTACATCAAAGGTCCAAGTCCCGTTCACATCGGCCATATGGGTGAAAGTTAACGGAAGGGTGAAGTTTTCCGGCGGTTCTTTCCCGTCCCGGTAAAATTCGATCGAGCCTATGAACTCATCCCCGTCTTTTTTAAGACCCGAACTTCCCGACCCCCATTGATTCTGATCCTTCCCGTCGAAGAGGTGATAGCTGTAACCGCTCACCGGACGATTCCCTTCGTCCATATGTTCAATGGAAAGGTCATCACCCTTCGCCTTGAAGGTGACCCCGATGATGTTCCCGTCATAATACGTGCTTGTAATCGTTACATCGACACCGTTGGAAGTGGCGGCCTGATTAACTTCCGTCACTTTATCGCTGAAATAGAGTTCTTTCCCGACCTGGGAACCTACTTTTTCGTAAATGCCGCCCAGTACAGGCAGTTTGGCCAGTGCATTGTTCACAGGTGCGAATAGGAAGCCCGAAATGAGTACCATGGAGGCAGCAGCGGTGGTAAAGGCGGCACTTATTTTGGCCGTTTTTTTCCGGACTTTTTGTTTTCTACCTTTTTGTATTCCTGTTGAGATTGCCTCAAAAACC
Source organism: Rossellomorea yichunensis (assembly GCF_032337515.1). NCBI lineage: Bacteria > Bacillati > Bacillota > Bacilli > Caryophanales > Bacillaceae > Rossellomorea > Rossellomorea yichunensis. The sequence continues at coordinate 255,601 of NZ_JAVYAD010000007.1, forward strand.
TCTTCTTTTGGTACCTCGATGCTGTTCATTTCTTCCTCAAACCATTTTTTGTCCATACTGATTCACTCCTTCCAATAGCATTCTCAATTCCAGCTTTGCCCGGTGAAGATACGTCTTGACCGTCCCTTCAGGCGTACCCATCGTATCGGCAATCATCTTGATCGACTGACCCTGGAAATAGAATAAGATAATGACCGTTTGATAGTTTTGATTCAAAGACGCCATAGCTGTAATCAAGTCAATCCGCCCTTCTACATCCTGTTCTTCTGAGACGATGGCGGTATCGAGAAACTCATCCCCTGTCAGCACGAGCCGGTTTTGTTTCTTTAGGATGCTGTATGCCGTATGTATCAGGATCTTGATCAGCCAGGTGCTGAAATACTCCGGATTTTTCAACCGGGATATTGAGGTGAATGCTTTACAAACCGTTTCCTGCACAACATCCAGAGCATCCTCTTTATTTCTTACATATAGAAATGCCGTCCGGTATAACTTCTCACTTTCTGAGTGGATCAGCCTTTCGAATGCCTGTTCATTCCCCTTTATTGCTTTTTTTACAAGTTTTACATCCATTGATTAACCTCCTGTCATTCATTAGAGTCCGGTGGGGTGGGAAAAGTTTCAAGGAATTTTTTGTGTGGTGGAAAAGGGAGCATCTACCATATATTTCAAAAATACGCATAAATGATGTAATGAGACGCATTTAATATAAAATTGACGCAATTATCTTTGATAATGACGCAATTCCCCTCGAAAATGACGCAATCATGGCCGATTTCGACGCAATTAAGTAAATCGGATGGGGTCAGCCGCCAAGAAGTTTGAATAAAAATGATCCCAAAGTCAAATAAAGATTGAATCAACCTTTTTTAACCTCCACCGTTAGGCTTTTTGCTAAAAAAAGAAGCTTATCCCATCGATAAGCTTCAATCTGTCCGTCCCGTGTAAATCATCACAAAATGCAGGACTGCTTCCGTTGATTCCATATTGATGTAGCTGTGTACTTTATCACCATGGAACTTGATCGAGTCATACTGACCTAGCTCGAATTCCTCATCCTGCACCTTCACACGCACTCTTCCTTCCATGACCGTGACAAATTCAATCACCCCGGGTTGGTGGGCATCGGCACTGTACTCACTGTCCGGTTTCAGGAAGGCCCTGTGGGTTTCCAATGAGCCATAGCCAGAGGAAGTAAACATCGGTTCCAAGGTCAAGGATTCATTGGCACTGATCACTTTGCTCCCTTCATTTTTCCGGGAGATCTGGACTTCCTGTTTTTCCACGAGGAGGGCGGATATCGGGATAGCTAAACCATTCGCTATTTTCCAGATGATCGTCAAAGACGGATTCGCTTCTCCCCTTTCGATCTTGCTAAGTGTCAAAGTACTGACTTCGGTCATGGCGGCGAGCTCCTGCAGGTTGAGCCCGCGCTCATGTCGTATATGTCTCAGTGTCATCCCGACGTGTTGCGCCAATTTTTCCGGGTCCTGCCAAGTCAAACCGTCATTGTTCATATTCCTACCTCTTTCTATAGACAATGTATGTAAGTATATTATAATATATGTAAAATAAACTATAGTATATAAAACGGAAAGGAGTGTTCATCATCAAAGAGCTTGCTCTCGGTATCATTTCATCTATGTTCTTTGCCGTCACCTTTATTCTGAACCGTTCAATGGAGCTAGCTGGTGGAAGCTGGATGTGGAGTTCATCCCTGCGATTCCTGCTCATGCTCCCCTTCCTATTCCTTATTGTAGGTTTAAGGAAGAATGTAAATCAAGTGTGGATTGAAATAAGGAAGCGACCATTTGAGTGGCTGACATGGAGTTTTGTCGGGTTTGTGCTCTTTTATGGCCCTATCACTTATGCGGCTGCGTACGGACCGGGCTGGCTCGTCGCGGGCACGTGGCAGTTTACCATCGTCGCGGGCATCTTGCTTGCTCCCTTGTTTTATACTTCGGGACCGGTGAAGCGCAGGCACTCCATTCAAATAAGAGCACTGGCCATTTCCTCGATCATTTTAATAGGGGTTCTTTTCATCCAGCAGGAAAATGCCAGTGGATTGTCACCTTCAGAAATGGTCGTAGGTGTCTTACCTGTGATCATCGCAGCCTTTGCTTATCCACTAGGGAACCGTAAGATGATGGAGGTGTGCGGCGGGAAGCTTGATACCTTCCAACGTGTGCTGGGGATGACGATTGCAAGTACTCCCTTCTGGTTGATCCTGGGGTGCTATGCGTTTATCAAGGTGGGGGCACCAAGCACGTCGCAAGTGACACAATCTTTTATCGTCGCCATCTGCTCAGGAGTGATTGCGACATCCCTATTCTTCATTGCGACAAATCAGTCCCGCCATCATCCTGGGAAGCTTGCGGCAGTGGAAGCGACCCAGTCCACCCAGATCCTGTTCGTCATCATGGGTGAAGCGGCGATCCTGTCCGTTCCATTCCCATCAGGATCCGCCCTGATCGGCATCCTTCTGATCATCACAGGCATGATCATCCACACGCTGAACATAAAAAAAATGAACTCAGGAATTATTAAACCAATTAAATCGGCAAGTTAAAAAAGAGGGGCATCTGGGATGCTCCTCTTTTACTTTATTTAAATACCTTTCTTCTCATCCACTGGGTCGCAGCCCATTTATCTCCGATGACAACCGGTGCCCCGCCATGAAGCGTCAAGTCATTCAGCTCCTGGTTATCATAGAAATATTCGAAGTAGACTGCCATCCCCTTTTGCGGAGAGACAGAGAAATTCAATTTAGGGAAGTACGTTTCCCCGCCTTCTTCAACGTCATTCAAGTACATGACAAGGGTGCTGATTCTCGGATTCTTCACCGGCCGCGATGATGCCGAGAAGAAATCGAAGTGGGCCTTGTATTCCTGACCCGGTTTATAGTTAAGGATTTGAAGACCTTCCCCGTGCTCCACAGGTATATTCATAATTTGAGAGACTCTCTTTTCCACTCTAGTCACAACGTCATGTTCGCCTTCTTGAAGGAAAACGCTGCTGCTCGTTCTAAGTTCATCGACAGTACGGGTATTCCCTATCTTCGAACGCTGCACCCGATCCTTTGAAAGCTGGATGAGTTCATCACATTCTTCATGGCTCAGCACATTGCCAAGAACCACGACCAGTGGCTCTTCCATTTTTGCGATAATCTGAATATCCCGGTCTTCCGTCTTGATCTTATTCCCTGTATGGTGAAAAATCGTTTGTTCCTTTACAGCTATTTCAGTAGTATCCATTGTCAACTTTCATCAACCTCTTATCGTATTTTTAACATTCTGAATTTTTATGTTAGTGGAAGCATTCTTGTATTCTTCCAATCTGCAAAAACGACCGCAACAATAGGCATAGCTGTAGATTGTATTTGGCTGTTTCCTCCTGCATGTGTATTTTCATATATTTTACACCCGGTATGAGGGGAAATCTATCTTTTTTTTGATAAAAAATAAGGGAGATGATGGGATTCAGGTTGATTGAAGGATTGGCAGGGGCGCGGGGGCGTCACAGAAAAGACATGGATAGGTTTTATGCGTCAAACTCAGAAAAAAGACTGCCGAATCGAATTCGACAGCCCCTGAATTTTATTTCTTCAACCCTTCATACTGCACCAATACTTCCTTCGTAATCTCACTATCTTCATCCAGTCCGCTCACTTCTTTCAACACATGAGCCGGACCGTGCTCTTTGATCATACCTTGAATTTCGATAGCTTGTTCATCCTCAGGATTGTCAAACAATAGCGCTGCTGCAATCGCCTTGGCTAGATAAGAATAAGAGAGCCCCGCTTTTTGAGCCTCTGTTGTAGGACGGATCAAACGGTCCTCGGGACCAAGCTTGCGGATTGGTGCGCGTCCCACACGGGTCACATCATCATTCAGATAGGCATTTTTGAATCGCTCAATGTTCTTTTCAATATAAGCAAGATGCTCTTTTTCATCAAGTCCGTATTGTTTTACTAGATAAGCACCGGTTTCTTTCAACGTCTCTTTGACCTGATCGGCAATGGCATCATCCGCCAATGTTTGATCGATCGTTGTTTTCCCTTGCAGGTAACCAAGGTAAGCAATGACCGCATGTCCTGTATTAACCGTGAACAGCTTACGCTCGATGAATGGTGCAAGGTCGTCTACAATCGTCATCCCTTCAACAGGTGGGATCGCTTCCTTCGTTTCCACCACCCACTCATAGTATGGTTCAACAAGGACATCCAATGAACTCTGATCCTGCATAGGAACAATGCGATCCACCGCTGAATTAAAGAAGAAAACCTTGCCTTCAAGCTTACTTACCGTTTCTTCATCAAGATTTTCTAAAATATGTTTTTTCAAAATGTCCGTCGCACCGATCTGATTTTCACACGCGATCACATATAACGGCTCATCTGTAGACGCCATACGCTTAGTAATCCCCTTTGCAATCAGGGGTGCGATTCTCGGAAGGATATTCGGTCCGATCGCCGTCGTCAGGTAGGTGGACTGGCCGATCGTGTCGATTACTTCCCCTTCTTGATGAAGGTTGTTCAGGCCGGACACATTCTCGATCGTTTCCGTTTCCTTCGTTTCCGTTGCAAGCTTCACCTGGTAGCGACCTTCTTCATTCAGCTTGTTGATCACCTGCTCGGCGATGTCCACAAAGGTCACGTGGTAACCTGATTGGGAAAATAATGCTCCGATAAACCCTCTGCCTATGTTTCCTGCTCCAAAATGTACGGTTTGTTTCAACATCATCATTCCTTTATCAAATTAGTTTGTAAGTAGTCCAGAAATATATCTTCTAATTTTTTCAGGATGATCGCTTCGTTCGTGGACGAATAAATCATCATGCTTATATGATCTTCGATTAAGCTTGTACTGATCAGGCTGAGGATTTCCTGTTCCCGCCTGCTCAACTCTTCAGGGGCAAGCATGAGGAGGAGACTTTTCATCTCCATATCCACGCCGTCCATTCCCTTGATTCTGCACGGTTCATCCAGATGGGCTACCTGGAAGATCAGCCTCTTCACGTTACGGTCCCGGCAATGGAAGAGACCCATAATCGTTTTCGGAATCCCTAGTCCTCCTTTTTTCTCCCTTTCCATCAGCTGATGCATAACCACATGCGGCTGATGAAGAAGTTCTTCCCGTTCCGCTTGTTCCACCATTTCATTCAAAATACTGAGATGACTCCCCGCCGAATGCTTTCGGTACACCCGGAAATTGGTGAGTATAGCTTCCATGCTGGAATGGACATCCTTGATTTCCTTGAGGAGCATCCTGACTTCGGTTTTCTCACCCGATCGCGGTGCTGCCTTCAAATATTTCTTTCTGGTCAGCTTTTCGACATTATTCTGCAGATAGCTTTGGATGAATCCGATGTCCTTCTCGCTCAATAACGGGCTTACCAGAATATACTCCACTTCCGTAAAGGGGAGCCTTACTGTGGAAATGACGATATCGTATTCATCCAGGTTTGCCGTCTGAAAATCCTTGATTGACAGGATTTCCACCTTATTGATCATCGTCAACTCCCGCTGAATGCGGCTGGCGAGCATCTTGGACGTACCGATCCCCGTGGGACAGACGACCACGGCATGGATACTGACCTTCTCTTCATTCATCAGCATGGCCGATCCGAAATGAAGGACGATGAACGCCACCTCGTCATCGGGGAAAGCAATATCCGTGAATTCCGTTTCAAGGCTCTTTTTCACCGCTAAAAATAACACGGGATACTTCTTCTTGATTTCATCCGTCAATGGATTGAAAAGATCCAGCTCCTGCTGCAGGCGGAAGATGGACGGTCCCATATGGGCAAGCAGGCCCTGGAAAAGGGAAAAGTCATCAGACAGATCCACATGGAGGTCTGCCGATACATCCTTGATGACATTCTTGATGAGATGCCCGAGGAGGATACTGTCATAGTAAACGACGTCGGGATCCTGAACTTTGGATCCTTTTAAAATGACCGTCAAAAATTGGACGTCCCGCTTGGTCATCGGAATTGAAAGCTTATCTTTCAGTTCCCTGTAAATCATGTCCATCAGCTGATATTCAGTAGAATCATGATCCTCTGCTTGCTCATATTTCTGTATTTCGAAGCCCTTTTCGGTTCGTTGTATCGTCAGGCATGTATACACAACGAGACCGATATAATCACTGTCCGTCAAGGTGATCTGACCTTCTGCCAAGTATTGGTTCACCACCCGGTCGACAGCTAGTAAATAGTCTGGTTTGAAATACCCCAGCACCGGCACATCTAGGTGATTCCCCTTTTGCATCCCGTACAAGGTCTCGATGATGTCTTCATAAAAGTAGACGAGGAAGAAGCTTGCCAGGGCATGACGCTTGTCGGCTTCATCTGCGGCAAGCTCCACCCCCACCCCTCGTTTCCTTGTCAGGGTGATGCCGTATTTATGAAGCCAATCGGCGAGCTCATCGAGATACGAAGTGAGGGTCGTGACGCTGATCCCCAGCTGCTGTGCAAGTACCTGTTTTTTAAAGGAAGGCCCTTCTTGGAGAAGGATGATCAGTAAATTCAGCTTTCGCTCTTCTGGTGTTTCATCGGTGGGATTTACTTCCGCAAGATTCTGGATCAAGCGATAGATGTGTTCATTCTTCCCGTCGATGAACAGGCCTTCATTGGCCGTTCGCTTCAGTTCTAAATGATATTGTTTTAAAATGCTTTCGATGGATTTCAGGTTGCGCTGAACGGTTCTCCCGCTCACATTCAGAAATGCAGAAAGAGAGTACACGGTATGTTTCCCCGATGTTTTTACGATCAATTCGATGATGGATTTTTCCCTTGATGTAATAAACATGCTTTCCCCTCTTTCCCTGAATTAGCTTTTATCGATACAAATGAGAACAGAAAGGCAGGGACCCCGCCTTTCTGAATGAATTTTCTAGTTGCTGTTAATGATGTCTTTCAGTTCTTTGGCTGACTTGGCCTGAACCATCTTGTTGACGTTTTCCTGTTCGGAGCAGACAACGGCGATGCCTGATAGGATTTCCAGATGTGTGCCATCCTTACCTGCGATACCGAAGATCATCTTCGCCTTCTCTCCGTTGAAGTCGACGCCTTTCGGAACTTGAACGACCGTGAATCCGGACTTGATGACGGCTTTCTTCGCATCTTCCGTACCGTGTGGAATGGCTACATTATTACCCATATACGTAGATGTGATTCCTTCTCTGTCAATCATAGCATCTACATAGCTTTCTTCCACGTATCCTGCTTTGACGAGGGATTCTCCTGCGAACCGGATCGCCTCTTCTTTTGTGGCAAATTCCTGGTTCATGAAGATGTTCTCTTCCAGGAGAAGATCATCATCATGATCTGCATTCGGTTCAGTGTTTACCGCTTCTTCCTCTGCATCCTCCACAACCTCTGCCTGCTCATCCGTGATCCCGTCCTGAAGACTCGCGATCAGCTTGTCGTACTCTGGACTGGATAGGAAATTATCCACGGAAATGTGATAGGCATTCGGAAGTTTATTTTTAGCCCGCGGCGTCAGTTCTTCCTGTGTGATGACGACTTGAGCGTCAGAAGGAAGGTTACTGATGGACGTGTTCGTCACGCTGACATCCAGACTTGCCGCTTTTACTTTCTTACGGAGTAGTGAAGCCCCCATGGCACTTGAGCCCATGCCTGCATCACAGGCAAAGACGATTTTGTTTACTTCTTCAGGCATTGTTCCTTGGCTCACTTGGCCTGCTACAGAACTCTTCTTGCCTTTCATTTCCTGCATTTTCTTCGTTGCGCCTTCGATGTCTTCATCTGTGGTCTTGCTTGATTTCAAGACGATGGCAGACACGATGAAGGAAACGGCTGCTGCCACAAGGACGGCTGCAAAGTTTGCGAGATACGCCAATCCTTCTGGAGGGGTAACCGCGGTAATCGCAAGGATACTACCAGGTGATGCCGGTGATACCAATCCTCCCCCTAATAGAACAAGGGTAAACACTCCGCTCATTCCACCAAGGATGACGGAAACGAACAGCATCGGTTTCATTAATACGTACGGGAAGTAAATCTCATGAATCCCACCGAAAAAGTGAATGATTCCTGCTCCTGAGGCCGATTGCTTCGCTGTTCCTTTTCCAAAGAACATGAACGCCAGTAGAATTCCAAGACCCGGTCCCGGGTTTGCTTCTAAGAGGAACAGGATCGATTTACCACCCTGTTGAACTTGCTCCAATCCGATCGGTGATAGTACACCGTGGTTGATGGCATTATTTAAGAATAGAATCTTTGCAGGTTCGATCAGGATACTTGTTAATGGAAGCAGTCCTGCTGCCACAAGCCAGTCAACACCTGATACCAGTAGATTCGTAAATGCATCCACGGCAGGTCCTACACCGAGGAATGCCAGAATTGCAAGGATTCCACCAAGAATACCTGCGGAGAAGTTATTGACGAGCATTTCAAATCCTGCTCTGATTTTCCCTTCGATCATCTGGTCAAACTTCTTGATGACGTAAGCACCCAATGGCCCCATGACCATGGCACCCAGGAACATCGGTGTATCCGGTGCACCGACAATGACACCCATTGTCGCGATTGCACCCACGACCCCACCTCGCTGGTCGTGTACGAGCTTACCTCCTGTATACCCGATTAAGAGCGGTAACAGGTACGTAACCATCGGCCCTACCAGTTTGGCAAGGCTTTCATTTGGAAAGAACCCAGTTGGTATGAACAACGCTGTAATTAAACCCCAAGCGATAAATGCGCCAATATTCGGCAGAACCATTGAACTGAGGAAGTTACCAAACTTTTGTACCGCGACTTTCATATTTGATTGAGCCACTTCTCTCATCCTTTCATGATTGAATAATAATTTCTCCTATATTCATCATAGGCTCCGGATGGTGACGGTTTCAACAACGATGAAAACTAACTTTGTCACCCTTGTCACGACAAACCTATTGTTTCTCTGGTGTGGGAAGTTATTCTCACTTAAGAGGGACGGACCTCCTGCTTTTAGAGCAGGAGGTCCGTCCCTCTTCTATATTCTTAATCCAAGTTCACCTTCACCCGGTCATCCACATATTTCGTTGTGCTGTATCCCCCTATTTCAAGCTTGGTCAAGTTTACATCTTCCCTGGACGAATCGTTATAAAATTCAATGGTTTGCTCCGTCTCGAAGTAGCGGGGTTGATCCAATTTATCATACTCATATACATCGATTTCATGGATCTTGCCGTTTTTGTCCATCAATACCCCATCGCCATCACTTACTCCGATTGAAGTATTTTCATTCATCAAATAATCGCTGGAGAACCCGTAGTTCACTCTTTCATAGGCACGATCCTTCGTTACTTCATGCGTAACAAACACCTTCGCCGGATTTCCTTCCTGGACTTCATCAATGGTGATGGTATTCCCTTGATACTCAAATTTCCGGGGCAGGTTCTTGAGATCGTCAAGTGGGATGGTTTTCCTATCGTCTACTGATAAATGGATGGAATCAAACAGTATATCAACTTCTTTTGGATCTTCAAAATATAAGGTGTCAAAGCTTGATGTAAAGGCACTCCATCCTTCCTGGTCAAAGGATTCCACGTACATATTTCCTCCAAAGAGGTCTGCCTTTACATTCTTCTTGTCCGTTCCCAGGGAATCAAAGGTAATGACATCGATCCTTCTATCCCCACCCTGATTCTGAAAGCTGTACTGGAGGAGCGTCGTGGTCGGCGCAATCGTGAGCTTATCCAGGCGGACCTTAATCCCGTCAATGGCGATTTCCTTTTCCAGCTCATGCACCCGGGATGACTGCTTTGTAAACGGAATGTCAAAGCTCCAGTCTCCTTCTGCAAATGTCAGCTCCCTACTGAAATACTCACCTTTTTGAGTGTCCTGATCTACTTGCATGAGTCTTGCCACATTCAATTTAATGGTTCCGCTGTCCATTGAAACCGGCAGGAGACTCATGGTACCTTTATACACATTCTTCTCTTCATTTTGTATTTCGTCCTGATCGACAGGAGGAGAATAGAACATGTTTTGCCGATCACGTCTCATGACGTCATATTCATTTTCAATATGGACGCCTTCATGAGCATTCATCATATATCGATTGTCTTTCTCGGTATCTTCTATTTCATAAAAGACAAGAGTCTGTACATCATCGGCAACGACACTCTTGATGGTGATCTTCACCCCATTGCTTTCCGATTCGAGATTCAGCCGTTCCCCCAGGTTATGCTGGAGGATCGCACGCAATTGTTCATCCTCTTCCGTCCATGCATAGTATAAACTGGAGAATCCACCTGTCACGAATCCGATCGATAGTACCATCGCCAAAACACCTGCGAAGGCAAGCCAGATCGATTTCCGTTTCTTTTTCTTCCTTTGCCTGCGCGCTTCTCTTTCCTCCACCTTGCTCTTGATCCTCTCCATGAATTCAGCAGGGATCTCTATGGAATCTGTCATTCCTGCTAAGGTCAGAACCACTTCCTGAAAAGAAGCCAAATCCTCCTGACAGCCCTGACAATGGTAGATATGCATCTCAAACTTTACCTTTTCAGGCCGATCCATCGTTCTACCTAAGTACTCAAGATAATGCCCATGAAATTCCCGACAGCCCTCGAAAGAACCGTGACCCAACTCTTCCCTAAGTTTTCGTACACCTGAAAATAGCCAGGATTTAACCTTCTCTATTGAATTATCAAGAATACGTCCAACTTCTGCAAAAGAGCATTCGTTGAAATACTTTAAAGCAATCGCCTCTTTTTCATGATCCTCTAATTGATATAAGGCATGAAAGAGCGTTTGAACAGATTTCTTACCCTCTGAATCCAGGAAACTCTTATTTTTAGAAAGATCCCGGCCAATATGTATAAAATGAGAAACAGCCCACGATTCAAAAGAAGTTTCTTTTTTCAAACGATGTAATTCATTATGTACCACGATGATCGATCGATAAAATATCTCTTCCAGATCCTCTTGCTTACTTACATAAATCCGTCCCAGGGCATAGAACGATTGTTTACGCTGCACAAACCAATCCATGACCGATTGCAGGTCCTTTTCCCTCATCCCACTGACCAAAAAGGGAGCTGTTTGCGGTGTGACCATATTTGTATTCCCCTCCTTTAAAACGAAATATTCAAAAAATATAACATGTGATTTAATTTTACCATATTAAGGGTGTATTTGGGATTCTATATGAGGGCATAAAAAAAGGTCTGAACCCTATTCCATACAGGAATTGAGATTCAGACCTTTAACTTGAGTCGATTAAATCCGGTCAATTACACCAAGCAGTTCATGAATATCCAGCACGATCAACTTTTCGCTGAGACACCCAGTGTTTATACAGTTTAGGAAGTGCATTCCACTGATATCTTGTCCCTTTGAATTCCGTATGCTATCCTCTATATCTCGCTACTCCCAGGGCATAATGTTCCCAAAGAATACCTTCTATCATTTCACCCTGATTTTCTTCGCATGCGATAATCAAGATTACTTCTGAGGATTTCCCTTTTAACGATCTCCTTCTCGGTTTCAATACCACTTCTGTCAATATCCGAATCATGAATCCTATCATAAACCCCGCCGCCGCACCAATCAGACCCCAGTAAATGGGACCCCACGCCAGATCAAAACCGATACTCGCACCAATGACAGATAAGGCTGTTGCAAGAGCCATGCCGATATCAATGAGAGACGTTCCATCCGAACGATGAATGGAATCAAATACTTTTCGCTTTTCCGTTCGCTTATCCAACGGCATCGCAAATATATCTTCTTTCTTTATCCCTTGTTCCTCCACCATGGCAATGGCCATTTCTAAATACGCATTATGTTCAAACGTTGAGAATATCTTCATTCGATCACTTCGCTTTTTTTACTTTTCATAGGTTGAAAAGTGGGTGATTGATAATTTTTCTTAAGAAACGCCCGCTGTTCCTTTTCAAACAACTTATTATTCTCCACCGTATTCATATAGGAATCAAAAATGGAAAAACCATATAGTGAAGGGAAAAATAAGAGCCATTCAGGATTGATGACACTGGTTGCCTCCTTTATTTCTCCTAAGAATAATAGAGAAATGGCCTCAAGACCGTGTGAATAGTAGAAAAAGACAACAGTCCAAATGATCACGAAAAATGCTGTTACAATCCTATGGACATATAATTGTCCGAGACCAGGGATAAATAAGGACCACAATACGGACATAACCGGATTTCGTTTATCCAAATAATTGATTTCAAGTGCTCCTATGCTGAATGAATTAAAAGGGTGGGCTTCCCGGTCGGCTAATATGTATACTTTATTCATGTCAACCGTGGTCCTATAACTATCCCATATCCCAAAAATATAAACAGGAATATAAATCAAAAGCCATCTCGTATCTAAAATCTCCTTCGCCATCTCGATCTCACCTTGAAACGAATAAATCATGGCCAGATTGACATTCGCTTGCAGATTCACTATGACTTCCCATATGAAGAGGACAAAACCACGCAAATATTTCGATAATAGTAAATGGCCAAATCCGGGAAAAGCTGCACTCCACCATGCGATGATATACGGATTCCGCACGTGGATCTGGGTGGTGCCAAGAATACTGACATGCGCTGTGTAACGCCTAGCTGTGTTGTCGCTTGTATGATTGTCCATGAGGAGGTCAGGTCACCTTTACAAAAAATGATATATATTGTTAGTGTGCCTATCTGGAATATGTTTATTCTTTACTGATACCCTGCCTAAGTGTGAGTATCACATCTAGCTATTAAAGCAAAAAAGGCCTGGATCCCAATAGATCCAGACCTTTCGCATATCTATAAACGGTCGATTTCACCAAGCTGCTCGTGCATGTCCAGCTCGATCATCTTTTTTGCCTTGGAGAAGGTAAATACTTCGTTAGAGACCCAATGATTATATAACTTAGAAAGTGCGTTCCTGTGATAGACCGTGCCTTTGACCTCTGAGAAGAAATAGATGATCAACAGGTTGACCACGTCTACCGGAAGGGCCTTTTTTCGCTCGATTCCCTTTAACGACAAAGTATCCAATCCTCTTAATCGGTCTCCAATCACAGATTCTGCCATAAGAAATGGATCTGCCGTCCGGCATAATGTCACTAATTCTGGATTAATCTCTTCAAATTTCAAGTGAATTCCCCTTTTACATAGAAAGTGAACGAAATTCGTTACACTTCAACCTTCATTAGATTGTAAGATCAATTACTATGTATTATAACAAAAAAACGGGACATTCATGACTTACAGTATGTTTAATTTTTACTCAACCAAAATTCCAGGATCTTTTCATTAGTAGAAGGATAGATCAGACGTTTCACTTGTTCCTCCATCAGGTAGCATTCCGTGATCCACTCAGGGAGGAAACCATACTCTTTTTTCCACAGATACGTTCGTTCCAGTGCATCCTCTATGCTCATTTTCACCCATGTATCCTTGATCATATTATCATCATCTGTCCCTTCTTCCACCAATGGATGAACGAAGCGATTGAAGTAGGGAATCCCGCCGCCGAGATGGCTCGTATTTCTCACCCAAATCACACTTTCTCTGGGGAGGAAGCCTATATGACGAGTTTCAGTAGCCACCTGAGTGAACTCCTCTAAATAACAGAAACATCCGGACCATTGGCGATCAGTGGATCGCGGCAGGATCATTTCGGACGTATAAATCGATTGACCTGTATGAAAAAGATTGTCGATCTCCCGATTGATAAAAATCGGCTCTCTCCTTTTACAGATAGATTCGGATTGAGGTGGACCACAGCTAAATCCATTTCGGTCGAATCGGATCATTTTGACTAATTGCATGTTGCCCCTCCTTCTATCGTGAATTTCACAAGGGCATACCATACCAAATTCACTCTATAATGGGGGTAATTCCCTATATAGATTGGTGTTAAACAATTAGTTTCCATAGGATAAAAAGAAACGAGCGATTACAGAGTAACCGCTCGTTGAATGACTTCTTTCTACCGTTGCTGACTCAATGCTCGTTCAAGAGTCGAAGTGACAGAAATATTTTCAAATGATATACCAAGTTGAATGGCTGTTTGGGCAATTTCCGGACGAATGCCTGAAATCGAACTCTTCACACCAATCAAGTTCAGGCTTTCGATGATCTGGAATAATTGATGGGCGACCATAGTATCCACCATGATGACACCGGATAAATCAATGAATAAGTGCTCAACATTTTTATCGACGCATTCGGCCAGTGTATTCTCTAAGATATACCTCGCCCTTCCTGTATCGATATCACCGACAAGAGGCAGCACCCCTGTCTTCTTATCAATTAATATGACAGGTGAACTCAATTCCCTGATCATTTCCTGCTGTGCCTTCAAGCGTCTCTGGGCATATTCGTAATTCTCTTCGGCAAACTTGGAAATGACAAGACCAAAGGTTTTAATGATCAATTCCCTGAATGACTCAATTCTTTCCGATGGAAACTCACTTCCATGCAGGCGGTAAAATTCCTGCAAGATCTCCAGGTACTGATCCTGGGTTCTGAAAAATTCCCTCAGTATATAGTGAGTTGGGGTTTTTAAGTGCTCTTCATCTTTTGCAATTTCCTCGATCCATTCGGCGAAATTACATAGTGCATCCTGTCCTACATCCTTAAAAAGGACACAAAACCGTTCATGGAATTCGTGATTTTGACGCTTCAACGTTTGGATGACCTGAGGATCTGTTGACGCATACACACCTGACAGATCATTTTTATCAAGTGACTCATACCAATTGTCTGTCAGTTGCCATGTACGTTCATTCATAAATTCATAAAATTTTTCCGATACGTGCATATTCGACCTACTTTCTATAAGACAAGATATTGTGATCAGTTCATAAGCCATGATCCTGACCGCAGGAGTGTATAAGACTATCCCAATTGGTTTAAACCCTAAATGACTTATTCATATGCTTATAAGAGTAATGTACTATGTCCTTGCACAAAAAGAAAGAAAAAGTTGCACAAATGGTGTACACGGACCATTTTAGTTTCTACATTTTTCCAAAATGATGATTGATTGGTCCTTGAAAGATTGCATATTTTCAAAAAAAAAAGAGAGAAGAATGTATGCTATAGAATAAACATCCCAATCTTTCCTCTTTATTAATAAGTTATTTACTTTATCATTTCTTGAATATTTATGAACTCTTAGAACCATTCCTGACTACATACTGAAAAAACCAATGTAGCGTAAGGAACGCCACTATATAAACGGGGATCGAGTACCATATTTTCCACTCTAAATGTTCCATATAACCGTTAAAACTTAGTAATACTTCTAATAAAAATGAGAAAACGGTCCAGATCATTGTATAGAACAAGGGCTTATCCGGTTTCATAAAATTCAAGAATAAAAGTGCAATGAACGAGGGAGCAAAGGCAACCAGTACAAAATCAGTAAATTCCACACTTTTGGTTGGTCCAAAATCTACTAGATCCACCATGATGCCTACCAGAATATGTGCCACTGCTGCAAAATATCCGACGAACGGAAACATGATAAGATTTTCCTTAACGGTCAACCTCTTTGGCATGACCAACAGAGCAACTACTAAAAAGAGAATGAGTCCCCATACTAACATCAAGCTGAAACAACCCCTTTATCGGTTAAAAAGAATACGTCTCCTTATTTTGCTGAAACACAAGAAAATTATGTGCTTAACCGGGGTTCTTTAAATTCCCGGAATTCCGGATATCGACATCAACTACAAAGTCTGTGGACAAGTTTTGATAATACTTCGATCTCCATTCCTTTAAGTCCATCCTCGGTATTTCTTTTCTGAAAAATTGGCCAAGTCCTAAAATATCCGCCTCGCTTTTCTGGAGCTTCGAGAACATCTTATTCAAACGGTCTGTTAGAAGCTTTTCCAATCCCTTTTCAATCATTTTCTCTGTAGGATCCCCTTTTGTTTCCAGTATCATGACATCTAACTTAATTTTGGTATATAAAAATGGTTCTCTCTGCACCTCACTTGTATGTTCAATCGTATTTCCTAAAATCAGGACACTCCCTTCATTCAGCACCTCTATTTTCCCTTGAGTGCTTTCTCCGTTAAATGCGTTGTAAAGAAGAGTCTCATTAGCATTGATTTCTTCAACCATTCTTCCGTTCTTTATCACTGCTGAACCCACATGGTCCACTAACGTCGTCTCTCCAAGACGGAGCATCGGAATGGCCACGTCCCGGGTATAAGAGTGGATACTTCTATATACCTCCCAGACTCTGGTCAATGCAATCTGAGGGTCCCATCCGGCATTCTTTTCGAAGAAATCCAAGAGAGTCGTCCCACCTGGCGAGGTGTTTTTCTCCATACTTTTGAAAAATTGATTAATATCGTCGTTACAAATGGCAACCAGCGCTTTTGAAGATACATCCCTCGACCTCATAATGCCTGATATTAGGTCTTTCACCCCTTCTTCTGCAAGATGCCGATCGATGACAATTACCTTGACGTGAAGCAAATCGACACTGCTTTCCATGTCGGCGCTGATATCATCTACAATTTCATTAATCGTTTCACCAACACCAATGACCACCTTCGTTTGTATGACATCCTGTTGGGGGTGGGGTATCTGCAGAAAGACTTTATACTGATCACTATCCTTGGAGATGCCTAAAACAACCGGCATGACCCGATGATTAATATCCCTGGTATCCCAACAGCCACTCATCATGAAAACCAATAATAAGAGAAAAAGCCAGGTAACCACTTTTTTACACCTCACTTGCATGCTCCTTCCTTGCTCTGACACCAAGAATCCAAATTGAAATGGGGACTCCAAAGATGACATAGAATCTTAGTAAAGTATTCCATTTAAAGAGCTGTTCAACGTCACTCCAATTCGGAATCCACAAACAAATGATGTAGATGATGAGTGATACAGCCATTATTAAATAGGATGGGTTCATGGTTGGCAGCAAACATTTATTTATGATCCTTACACTCATCCATAATACGAGTGAGATAAACAACAATATAAAAATGACTATACTTAGTAAGAAAAACATGGTCAGTCGATCGAACATAAGCCATGTCAAATTGATGGCATCGACTGTCATGACGAAAGGGAACAAAAATGTAGATGCTGTTGCCTGACCAAATGTAAGGACAGGAATATATACGGATATGATAAAAATGGGAATGAGTGCAACGGCAGCAAGCAAAACTTTTTTCTTCTTATATGGAATGACCGGTCTTACAAACCCTATAAACAGGAATACACCACCAATGGCGAAGAAGCTTCTGAGATAAGAAGAGTCAGTCAAAAAAGAGAAGTCATCATTCCATAATGGGTATACATAATGCCAATCAACATTCTGAAACGCAACCACCAATATAAAGCAAATCAAAGGGAATAAAAATAATAAGAGAAGAATCCCTGTACGAAAAATGGCTTCCACTCCCTTAATTGCTAAATAACTTGATAATATAAGCAGCAATGCCATGATGGCCCATAGGGGGGTGTTTGATAGAAATACAATGGTAACAACTTCTGAATACGCCCGGACCGTTATGATGTTAGCCATAAAAAAATAGAGGAAAGTGGGAAACAGAAAAATGAATGTCACCAACTTGCCTGCACGTAAATAAATGGTAATGATATCTTGGTGCGGGAATCGATCAAGTCCAGTCAAAAGCAAGAATAAAATGATGAAATGTACGATGACCCCGATAATGATCGGAATCCATTGTCCTTGAGATGAACTGTCAATAATATTGCCAGGATACAGAAATAAAATTAGGCCAATGTGGGTTAAAATGTACATGATGACAACATACAAGCTTTTATCCACTTTTACTAACTCCTTTAATCTTGAGATAAGGCACCCCGAAAGTGCTTATCCCAGCTACGTATGCACAAACTGCGAATAATCCTGCCAATATGCCGAATACCCCAAAAATCGAAGAAAGAATCAAGATCAGATATTTAAAGATTCGGATGGAGATGGAATTTTGAAATCCGATTATGGTAGAGTTGGCGATCGTAGTGGCCGCTAGTATGATGATCAGTAGATTACTTACTAATCTCGCCTCGACAACGGCCTGACCCAGAATGATCCCTCCTACCATCGTAATGGTAGGACCGATGCTTTTCGGAAGTCTGATACTCGCCTCCAATATTAATTCAAGAATAAGAAGCATGAAAATGGTCTCAACAAATGCCGGGTAAGGGACACCTTCACGGGTCTGAGCAACGGATAATGCTAATTCAATACGGAGCATCTCAGGATTGACAGCGACTAACGCTACATACAGTCCTGGTAAGACAAGGGCAAGCAATGTACCTAAAATCCTGAGCAGCCTCATTGATACCATGATCGGGAAAGAGAAGTTCCGATCATTCTCAAGGAAGAACATATCCCAGAAATCACTTGGAAGAATAAGAGCAAAAGGTATTCGATCCAGAAATAATACAAGTTTTCCTCTTTGCAGGCTCCTGTATACTTCTTGTGGTGCCTCTGTTGTGTTGAAAGGAGAAATCAGGGTGCGGGTCGACAATCCTAACATCTTCGTCACATCTTGAATATTATGAAGTGGTTGATCCATATTGGACTCAATTTGGTGGATGACCCGGCTAACATATTCCCTATCTGCGCTTTCTTTCCGGTACACTATTGAAAGTGTTCTTTTCTGGCCGCTCCCTCCTGAAAAGGATCTCACATTCAAGTCTTTTGAAACAATCTCTTTGCGTATAATCCCAATGTTTGTATCGATGTCCTCATTGAAAGAACTCAAAGGTCCTTGAAGGGTATTTTCATTGGTAGGAGGTTCAATTGAACGATTCAGCGTCTTTGCCACTGCGTCCATACTGAAGAAAGACCCATTTTCCCCGACACTGGAGATGATCAGCTTCCCTTTCAAAATCGCTTCAATGACTTCCTCCCCATCATGAAGCAGCTCCCCCATCGTCCCTGAAATGACTTGGTCCTCGATCGCTTGGATCGTTTTCTGCACATCTATAAGACTTTTAAGCCCCATCAATAAAAAGGGGAATTCGCCAAAACCTTGATGAACTTGAAAAAAATCATCATTGTCCCCTATCGCTGCATCGATTTCCACTAAAAAAGAATCCATAATAATAGGCTCCTTCTATACATATCTCTTGAATACTATCCCCGAATCAAAGGTGAATATGTAAAGGGAGGTTAGTATTATGTAAGGAATGCCTGTACAACCGATTAATTGACGATGTATATACGTTTATGATTATCAGAAATAGAACAAGATACAGGATGGAGAAGAAAACGGGAAAAAATATCATTCCTTAGTACTGGTACCGTTAAGTTACCTTTCATAAAGAAAGGAAGGAAGAATCTTATGTCCTATAAAAAAATAATATATCTCCTTTTATCTCTAACTTTCATTTTGATTACTCTAAACTATTTTTTTATCGAAAAAAATATGGATCCGAATCATTCATCCCAAGAAGATTCCGCTCACACCGAAGAAGATGAGTCTTCATCTGGGTCTTCAATAAAAGAAGTCCTATCCGCTGCTAAAGAGGGAAAAGTGCCGAATATCCCCATCACAGCAGGGATGACACAGATGGATGAAATAACAGATAAATGGGGGAAACCAGACAATTCCGTTCAAACAGAAGCCGGGATTTACCAAGATTTCTCCAATCATTCTACGACAGTCGGATCGAAAGATAACGTAATTTTTGATGTACGTTCCTTTGACCCTGTCCTGCAGCAGATTCGACTCAATGACATTAAAGAAGTCAGTGGCAATCCCAATGCGACGAAATATTACCAGGATGCTTCACATGATCAGATCATTTTCATCTATGATGTGAATTCCTTTTACCAATTAAAATGGATATTGCCGAAACCATCGATTGAAAATAAGAATCCCAAAGTAGATCACATTTCGGTTATCGCTCAAGAGAAAGTGGATACTGGAGATTCAGATATCCTTTCTACTATGAGCCTGGAGGAAAAGGTCGGCCAAATGATCATAGCCGGTGTGAATGGGACTCAGGATGGTGAAAATACGAAAACCCTAATCCAGCAGCACAAAGTAGGGGGATTTATCTTCTTCTCAGATAATTTGTCAGGACCCCGTCAAACGGTCCAATTCCTTAATAAAATGAAAGCAGACAACGTCAATAATCCATTACCACTCCTCTTAAGTGTCGACCAGGAAGGCGGTAAGGTCACAAGATTGCCAGGAGGGCTTGTGAACCTTCCTACAAATAAAAAGATAGGAGCCTTAAACGATCCGAATATTTCATTTGAAGTGGGGACGATACTCGGAAAGGAATTAAAAGAGTATGGGTTCAACCTGAACTTTGCTCCCGTTCTTGATGTTAACAGTAACCCGGATAACCCGGTGATCGGCAATCGATCCTTTGGTGATAACCCTGATGTCGTCAGCGAATTAGGGATCCAAACAATGAAAGGTATTCAATCCGAGGGAATCCTTTCGACCATCAAGCACTTCCCTGGCCACGGGGATACTTCCGTAGATTCACACCTGGAGCTTCCTGTTGTCAACAAAAGCATTCAAGAACTCGAATCCCTGGAACTGATTCCATTCAGGGAAGCCATCAACAGTGGAGCTGATCTCGTCATGGTTGCTCATATCCTGCTCCCCAAGATCGATGACACCTATCCATCGTCTTTATCCAAGAGCATCATCACAGACCTCTTACGCAAAAAGATGAACTACAACGGTACCGTGATCACTGATGATATGACCATGAAAGCCATTACGAACAACTACGGGATGGGCCAAGCGACCGTTCAAGCCGTAAAAGCGGGCAGCGACCTGATCCTAATCGCCCATGACTTTAATAAAGCACTCTCTGCAATTGAAGCACTTAAAAAGGCAGTCCAAAACGGGGAAATATCCGAAGGTCGAATTGACGCCAGCGTTAACCGAATCATTGAATTGAAAAGAGCATATAAGCTGGAGGATATCCAAACGGGAGAGGTTGACTTAACGAAGCTAAATCATTCGATTAAGTCCATTAAAAATAAAATCGAGCAATAAAAGAAGAGGTTGTCTAATAAGGCATAATTTGAAAAATGATCAAAGTCAAAAAGCCAAGAATGCTGACCCAATAGCATCCTTGGCTTTTCTTTTTCAAGATTTTGTGTTGTATCCCTCTTTGGAAAGAATAGGCACGTCATCTTTCCCAGAAGAACTAGGTGCCTGTACCACTAGGATCCTATATTGCGATACTCCTCAGCAATCCTGATACTCTTTTGCTGAGTGAAAACACTGACCGCGATGACGATGACGATGTTGCAGATCAATCCAAGAATACCTGCATGGATGTCGAACGGTGTAGATTCTGCGACTAATTGATAATAGTAGTTGACGAATGTACCTACGACGAGTCCAGTGATGACAGCCGGTCCGGTTACTCTTTTCGAATAGAGAGCTCCGTATACCCCGGGTGCGAATTGAACGATGGAACCATAGGCTCCGAGCAATAAGGCGATGAGTCCCTGCCCCCCGAATACTGTGATAAAGTAAGCAAGTCCCCCGACCACAAACACACCGATTCTCATCAGTAGCAATGTGGTTTTATCAGAAATGTCCGGTTTTACATTCTTAATGACCCCGTCCGTAAATTCCAGCGAGGCACTATGGGTGATGGCATCTGCCGTAGACATGGCAGCCGCTAACGCTCCTGCGCCTACAAGTCCGTAAACCCAGCCGGGAAGGCTAAGGACGGTGGTTATCAGGTAAGGAAGGATTTCATCCGGTGCTCCAATGTCAGCTGGATTGACTACATTCACTGCAGAAAAGCCAACAAATAATAGCGGGATAAGGAACAGGGCAAAGATCGGATACACCAATACGGTTTTCTTAATCGTTCGTGCATTGGATGCATATGACTTTGAAAATAGGTGTGGCCACATTAAGAACCCTATGAGAGAGACGAGAATCGTGGTCGTATACGCTGTCCCTGACATGGCAGACCCTTCATTCCCGATTTCAAAAAAGGCAGGATTGTCCTGAACGAGGTTGGTAAACATCCCACCCACGCTGTCGTGGAGCTTATTTACAATCGCAAGGCCGACTACCCAGGAGATGACGATCATTAAGATCCCCTGGAACACGTCAGACCATGCCGCTGCCCTCAATCCACCTGTTGCAACATAGATGACTACGATTCCATACGCGAGCAGGGCTCCGAGCCAAAGAGGAATACGTCCTTCAGTCATGATATTGAAGATGTAGGCCATCCCTTTCATCTGCGTGGCAAGGTATTGAATCGAAGCGAGTAACGCAATCACCCCGATTAAGATGGGCAGCGTCTTTCCTCCGTACCGTTTTTTCATAAAGCCGGAAACCGTGTAAATATTGAATTTACGGCCGATTTTCCCGATTTTCGGACCGATGATGTACCATGGGAGGATCGCAAAAGCGGTATAAGTTAAAATATAAAGTGCGGGTGCTCCTTTGGAATAAGCCCACCCCGGTGCGCCAAGAAATGAAAAGGCACTGAACACAGCCCCTCCCATCAGGAACCACATTACAACCAGACCGAGACCCCCGCCAGCAACGGTAAACTCATCTAATGAATGTTTATCATGACCTCTTCCTGCCATCACACCAACTACAAGTGCAATCACAAGGTAGCCGATCATCATGATCATTGCAATCTGCCAATCTGCCATTAATGGACCTCCTCTTCATCTTTGTCTGGATCTATTCGATAGAGTATAAGAACGATTAAAAAGGTAATGATAATCCATAAAATCACCCAGAATACCGAGAACGGCATCCCCATGATGATCGGAGTTGCCCTGTTTCCAATTGAAAACAAAGGGAAAATCAATAGAAGAAACGGTAAAATCAGAGACAGGCAATAGATTTTCGTAAACTTGCTTTTACTCATATGACACCCTCCTTTTTTGCTGCATATACCACTTTTCCATCAAGGATCGTTAACTCTACTTTTAACTCTCGTATTCTTTCAGGTTCACAGTGTAAAATCGATTCATTCAACACAACCAGATCGGCAAGCTTCCCAGCTTCAATGCTGCCTTTAATGGTTTCTTCAAAACTCGCATATGCACCGTTCCAAGTATAGGCCTTAATTGCTTCCTCTATTGTGACTCGTTGCCGGGCACCTATCACTTCACCGGATTTACTCATGCGAGTGACAGCTGAGTATATCCCGTGGAGCGGATCCACGATGGTGATGGGACTGTCAGAGCCGATGGCAAAAGGAATCTGTGCTTCTGAAAAGCTCGTTAAGGGGAACATGACGTCGACCCGTTCTCCATAATCCTTCAAGTATCCGTCCCCGAATTCATAGATGAAGGCTGGATTTGGTATCGGAACAATCTCCAACTCTTTTATCTGTTGAATGAGGTCCGGCGGGGTCATGCCGGAATGTTCAATGCGGTGACGATGATTTTCACGGGAATGTCGTTCAAGAGCATGGCGAATGGCTCCGATCATCATTTCAACCGCTTTGTCCCCGATGGCATGCGCGGTGATTTGCCATCCCGATTCATGCGCTTTTCCGAGGCACTCATTTATTTCTTCCTGGTTCAAATATAAAATGCCTGAGTCAACCGGATTGCTCGTGTAGACCTCCCTCGTCTTGGCTGTCGGACCACTGCTGCTTCCATCGATAAACACTTTGGCAGGCCCGATTTTCATCCACTCATCCCCAAGGCCTGTCCCGATTCCGCTTTCCAGACCTTTCTCCACCATTTCTACAGAATCATGCAGCGAGCCGTATAGTGCATAGACCCTCTGCTTTACTCTCTTTGCTCCTACTGCTTTTTGAAGGAATCGAATATGTTCTGGCCCATATCCCCCGGCATCATGGACACTCGTAATTCCTTTCTCCAAATAGTCCTGGGAAGCGAGGGCCAATCCCTGCTCCACTTCCTCTTCAGAATAATTGGCTGTAAGAAACATGTTCATATGCGCGGCTTCTAACAGCAGTCCGGTTAATTCGCCGTTTTCACGGCCGTATTTCCCTCCATTCGGGTCTTCTGTTTCGGGATAAATACCCGCAAGCTCCAGCGCTTTCGAATTCACGCAGGATATGTGCCCGCATGTCCGAACCACAATGATCGGGTGCTCGGTGGAAACCTGATCTAGATCCCACCGAGTTATGTGCCTTCCCTCTTTAAGAGTGTTTTGGTTATAACCCCAGCCCCGTATCCATTCCCCTTTTGGAGTCAATCGTGCTTTCTCCTTCAACTTCCCGAGGAGTTCTTTTATACTCCCTGCCTCCTTACCGTTCACCCCGAGCTTATTGGTTCCGTAAAGTTCGAGGTGGGCATGGGCGTCAATAAAGCCGGGCAGGAGACTTCTTCCCTCCAAGTTCACAATCGTCGTTCCTTCACCTGCATATCGCAAAATTTCTTCATTCGTGCCGACTGCGAGTATTTTATTATCCTGAATGGCAACCG
Organism: Rossellomorea yichunensis; assembly: GCF_032337515.1. Taxonomy (NCBI): domain Bacteria; kingdom Bacillati; phylum Bacillota; class Bacilli; order Caryophanales; family Bacillaceae; genus Rossellomorea; species Rossellomorea yichunensis. The sequence continues at coordinate 279,994 of NZ_JAVYAD010000007.1, forward strand.
CTTCTTTCACGGAAAATTCAGAATTCACAGTGACCACTTCTCCGTTTATGAAGAGCATCGTCGCTCTCAAACGATCACCTCCCAAACGGGACAGAGGGACAGGTCCCTCGTCCCGGTATTCTCTTACTTTTCATGAACAGCAGCCGAGCCGTCTTTTGGGGCAAGGTGCCTGTCCCCATCTCCTTGACAAATCCTCAATGCCGTTGCATATAGGAGCTCGACTCCTTTTTCAATATCATCCATTTCCGCAAACTCCAGGGGATTGTGGCTGATACCTTTTTCGCAGCGGACGAAGATCATCCCGTAATCGCTGATATAAGACATGAATAAAGCATCATGGAAAGGCCCGCTCATCAAGGTCGGTGAATCAAGTCCAAGCTTTTCATCTTCCTCTCTCATAATGTTCTTGATCCAGTCTGCACAATATCTTGGCTCGCTCCGGGTATCTTCTTTGATCTCATATTTAAGGTTGTAACCGATTGCCGTCTCTTCAATGATATGATAGAGTTTTCCCTCCAGTTTCGTGCGCGCTTCTACGTCTATATCTCGAAGGTCTACGGTGAACTCCACCTTTTCGGCAATGATATTTCTTGAGTTCGGGAACACCTGCATGCTGCCAACCGTTCCGACCGTTGTTTCGGTACCTTCTTTTTTAACCAGTTCATCAAATTTCCGGATGATTTCCGACGCCCCGACAAGGGCATCCTGCCTCATCGTCATCGGCACCGAACCCGCATGACCTGCGAATCCTTCGAGTGTAACCGTCAGCCAGATCGGTCCGGAGATGCCTGAAACAATTCCGACTGGTTTTCCCTTTTCCTCAAGGACCGGCCCCTGTTCTATATGTAGCTCCAGAAACGCTGCGATATCACCTTTTTGGTATACAGGACTTGCAGTTACATCCGGCTCTACCCCGAATACCTTCAACGCCTCTCTTCTCGTAACGCCCTGCTTGTCTTTGCGGTCCAGTTCACCTTCCTCCAGCATCCCGGCTATAGCCCGGACTCCAAATACTCCTTTGTTAAACCTGCAGCCCTCTTCATCGGAAAAACAAATCACTTCAATGGTCCGGTCCGGGACGTTTCCATTATCCTTCATTGAGTGAACCACTTCGACCGCTCCCAATGCCCCGGCTGTCCCGTCGAATCTCCCTCCATATGGCTGAGAATCAATGTGTGAGCCAAGCATAAGAATCGGCTTATCCTTGTCGGCACCTTCTATCCTTCCAATCAAATTCCCGAAGCCGTCAATCTTTGTCATTAAACCCGCCTCTTCCATCCAGCCTTTCACCACTTCCACCGCCATGCGATCCTCCTTGGAATGGGCCAAACGGCAAACGCCTGTCTCCCCGATCTTACCGATTTCTGCTAACTCCTCTAGATGACGCTTTAATCTTTCTCGATTAATTGACACAGAATCACCCTTTATTTCATTTTTTATTTACTTATTTTAAGTTTATTTTGAAAAGCCTTGTTTATCATTAGACACGATGTCTATAAAAGAACTTGCGATTTGTACAGAATGTCAAATAGAATGAAATTTCAGAAAAATTAACAAAAACCTCTCTTCCCTGTATACCGGACACTCACCCTCCTTTCAACTTCCATCCCCATATTTAGACTAGTTTCTAGTACATTTCCACTTAATCCTGCCTGACTTTTGAAAATGAAGCGATTGACTCAGTGGTTTTCACAAAAACAGCTACCCTTTTGAAGACAAGTTCCCTTTCCTGCTGTCAATTACTTGCGAAGGAGAACATAATCCGGCCAATTTACATAAATGGCAAAACACATCATTAACCGCACAAAAAAATAGAGAGGCCACTCGCTATGCGAATGATCTCTCTACTTCGATATGCATCTCATCGTCAAACCTACGAACATGCTTCAACCACTTGCTCAACCGACTTTCAGCTTTCAACCAGATCACTGATTCACTGCTCTCTTGGTTCGCTGCTGTGAATAAATCAGTATTCCAAAGAAAACGAGCACGGATATCAAGATCAGTCCGAGTGAGACAGAGGAAATGGATAACATCTTGAAAATCACGCTGACCGCGACCACCATGTACAAAACAGCCAGCATCTTTTTTACAGACACACCTGAAAATCGTTTCAGCTGAATTGAGCCGATCGGGGTTCCGATCAAGGCTCCGATGATCAACATGATTCCATGACGAAAATCGAGTGCTTCCCCCGCATACAGGTACGAGCCGATTCCCGATAACACGATGATGGATGCTGCCGATATGCTGGTTCCGATCGCTTTGTTGAGATCAAGCTTCAGCCATTTCGAGAGGAGCGGGGTCATGACAAATCCACCGCTGACTCCCATAAGAGACGAGATGACACCAGTGAAAAGTCCGATCAATGGAGCCGCAGATACTCCTTTCGCTTTCGCTTCCTTTTGTCGTTTGCTTAAAAACTGATAAGAAAACCAGCTTAGTATTCCAATATAGACAATGGAGATGACAGGAGAAGCTCCATTGATTAAATCGAGCCATTTTACAAATGGCACGGTGATGACTGACCCTATCACCCCGAACATCCCGAGGATAACCGCTAATTTCCCATTTACATTTTTTAACCGAATGTGTGACATTGTCCCAGTCACAGTCGATCCCAATGTCAGCATTAAGGATAGAACGATCGCCTGGCTCGGTTCGTAGCCAAGTACAAGTAAGGTTGGCGTCAGGACAATCCCGCCTCCAATACCAAAGAAACCGGAAATGATACCGATGACTGCACCACCTATGATAAATAAAAACCATTCCATTTTGTTGGTCACTTCCTTCGTCTAACATTATACATTTCCTTAAGCTATAATAGAAATGAATTATAATAATGTAGACTATTACGTTTTGTAATGGAGGGACCGTATGCAATTAGACTGGATTCGAACTTTTGTCACTCTCGCCCAGCTTCAGCATTTTACGAAAACAAGTGAATTCCTGAATATGTCCCAACCGACCGTCAGTGTCCATATCAAGAAATTGGAACATTCATTAGGAGTTGAACTCATCTACCGCTCCTCTACCAATCAGTCTTTTCAATTAACACCTGCAGGGCTTGAGGTGTTTGAACAAGGAAAAAAGATGTTGGAACTGTGGAGGGAGATGGAACAGGTCACACAAAAGACTGAGAAAATTCTATTACGTATCGGGGCCACTCACACCGTCAGTGACGTACTTCTTCCCGACTTTGTCAAGAAAATAAAGGTCCTTTATCCACACGTCCGCCTTCAGCTGATGATCCACAATCATGAAACCATTGTAGAGGCACTGAATCACCATGACCTTGATCTCGCCCTTGTGGAGGGAACGCGTGGACTGGAACCCTTTCAATTGGAAGTAATCAGCCGGGACGAACTGCGTTTCTTCGCTAGTATCCGCATGAAACTGCACACTTCTCCCCTCATACTCAGGGAAATCGGATCTGGAACAAGGGAATATGCCGACGATTTTCTGAGATCCGAACGAATCGTGCCCATAGAAATCCTTGAAGCAAGCAGTCATTACTTAATCAAGCAGCTCGCAGTAAGGGGACTGGGGATTGCATTTCTATCAACCTCAATGGTCAAAGATGAAGTTTTTCAAGGAAAGCTTGTTCCAATTGATCCTTATGTGATTTACCGGCCATTTTATGCCGTATATCCCGAAAATACAAAATCCGGCTCAATCGTAAGGGAATTAGTCGGGTTGATTGAGAGTCCTTCTTAACAGAGGGACGGACCTCCGCTAAGCTGAAGGTCCGTCCCTCTTTTTCACCTGTCACATCCCTTTCAACTCACGCTTGAATCCGTTGGTTTTGGGAATTCAAGCAATGCTTGATAGGTTTTCTCCATAATTAAAGCTACACTTAATTTATACTATTAAATGAGGTGATTGTTTTGTTCGATATGAAAAAAGTAGGGAAACAAATCGCGCAGTTAAGGAAGGAAAAAAACATTACACAGATGGCGCTTGCAGATCTGTTAGGGACCAGTTTCCAAGCGATAAGTAACTGGGAGCGGGGGCAGACAATGCCCGATATCTCTAAACTACCTGAACTTGCAAAGATATTTCAAGTCAGCATAGACGATATTTTAACGAATACTAAAGGCACACAATTAGTCAAAGAACTGGTTGAGAACGAGACACTGGCTGATTCCAGGCCCATCCAAAAGGAAGAATTTATAAACGCGGCCCCCATTCTTACATTAGACCAGGCAGACATGGTCTATCAAAACGTGCAGGGTGAATTATCTCCAGAGGAACTCTTTTTAATAGCACCTTATATTAATCAAGATTCGATTGATGCATTGGCTAAAAAGGAATTTGAATCAAGGCGTCTCGAGGGACTATCGTCAATAGCAACGTACATCAGCCAGGATATCATTGACGAATGTGCAAAGAGGGAATGTAAGTCCTATGGGTTGGGAGCCTTGACTCCCTTGGCACCTTTCATCAGTCAGGATATCATAGATTCATGTGCCAAATTGGAACTTGAATCAAATGGCCTGAAAGGTTTAACCTCCATGGCACCCTTTATCAGCAAAGAAGTCATAGATGATTGCGCAGCCAGGGAATTTGAGTCGAGGGGGATGGAAGCTTTGTCCTCCATGGCACCCTTTATCAGTGAGGAAATGCTCATTCATTGTGTGAAAGAAGGGTATAAGCATAACGGACTTAAATCCATTGTCGCAATCGCCCCATTCCTGAAGAAAGAGGACCTGAATGAACTTGCCTTAGACGCCATATCGGAAAAGGGAATAAGTGAAATCATTCCGATCATGCCCTATATTGACCAGAAATTCATTCAAGATAAAATCCCCAAATAATTTCGAAAAGAGGGACGGACCTCAGCTTCCACACGAAGCAAAGGTCCGTCCCTCTAAACTATCACTCACTATAACGAAGCCACAGTTCCATCTCAGCATCCAGTTCTTTCACGACATCAAGCTTCCTGCTATACAGGTTATTCAGTTCATCGTATTCAATATGACCTGTCTCCATGGCTAGATCAATTTCTCTTAACTCGTTTTCTAGACTCCCGATTTTCTTCAACACTTTGGCCAGTATCATTTCCTCATTAATAACTTCAGATTTTCGCAATGGATTCTTGCTCTTTTCATCCACAGACCCTTTCCTCTCCTTCAGGCTCCGTATCCTTTCTATTTCACTCTTATACTCATCGTAATTCCCATGATAGCTTCTCAAAGAATAATCCTCTACAGCAATGATTCTCTCCGCCATCCGGTTGATAAAATAGCGATCGTGGGAAATGAAGAAAATCGTACCCCCAAAGTCTTCTAGGGCTTCCTCAAGGGTTTCGATTGAATCAATATCCAGATGATTCGTCGGCTCATCGAGTATCAGTAAATTGGTATCCTGAAATAACAGCATGGCAAGCTTCAACCTGATTCTTTCCCCACCTGACAGATGCTTCACTTTCTTGAAGACGGTGCCTTTGTAGAACATGAACTTCGCCAGGTATTCCCGAGCTTTTCCTTCATGTATGGAAAGATCCTCCCGGAAACAGTCCAGCACGGTGACTTCCTCATTATTAAAGGCAAAATTTTGTGGCAAATAGGCTGCCTTTACATTGGCACCAAATTCTAACACCCCTTCATCCGGACGCTCTTCTCCCATAAGCATTTTTAAGAAAGTGGTTTTCCCGCTTCCATTCGGACCCAGCAAGCCTACCCTTTCTCCAAAACGAATCATGACGTCTGTGTTGTTAAAAATCTTTTTATTCTCATAGCGTTTAGAAAGCCCCACCGCCTTAATGGTTTCATTACCGGATCTCTCTGCAGCTCGCACATCCAGCCTCATATTCCTTCGATCAAACACTGGCTTATCGATGCGATCCATCTTATCCAGCTTCTTTTGAACGCTTGCGGCTCTTTTAAAGAACTTGGTATTATCAGCCCTCATCGCCCAGTCACGCAGACTCAATACGGTCTTTTCCATGCGGTGGATCTTCTTTTGCTGTTCCCTGAAATGCTCGTATTGAATGCGCATATTTTCTTCTTTCTGGCTGATAAAAGCCGAGTAGTTTCCCTTGTAGCTAATCGAACTCATATCCTCGATTTCCATGATCTTTGTCACGACGTTATCCAGAAAATAGCGGTCATGGGATACAATGATAACCATTCCTTTGTAGCTTTTCAGATACCCCTCCAGCCATTCAATCGATTCCATATCAAGATGATTGGTCGGCTCATCAAGAAGCAGGATATCCGGCTCGTGAATCAGGAGCTTTCCGAGGATGACCGTTGTCTTCTCCCCTCCGCTCAATAAGTCGAATTCCCTTTCCAAGAAGCTCTCCGTCAGCTGCAGCCCTGTGCAAACCCTGCTCATTTTTTCCTCTCGTTCATACCCTCCCTTTACTTCAAACAGCTGAGTGAGATCACTGTATTTAGTAAGTGCCCGCTGGAGCTCATCCTCCTGTAAAAAGGTCAACTGCTCTTCCAGTTCACGCATCTGTTTCTCCACTCTGTCAATCTCTTCAAAGGCCAGATTCAGAACATCACTGACTTTCACACCTTTTGGGTACAAAGGAGACTGTTCCAGATACGCTGTTGTCGCTCCCCTCGATATATGAATGAGACCTTCGTCATATCCATGACTCGATGTCTGGGGATAACCAGGATAGTAATTCATCGGCTCGATTCCTGCAATCAACTTCAAGATTGTGCTCTTACCGCTTCCATTTGCCCCAACGATTCCGACCTTATCCCCTTCATACACTTCCAACGTTACATCCTTCACCACCAGCGTCGCTTCCATATATTTTCTAATCCCATTTAATTTTAGTTCCAACATACACGTTCCTTCTCTCATCCATATTTGACGTTACACTTTTTATGGATGGCGTTAAGAAAGACCTTCACTTCTATTCATTTGTATAATAAAAAAGACCGTAAGAAGAGGGTTTCTTCTTACAGTCCTGTAGCATCCATGTATCATCATGTTCATAAAGCTGCCCAATCAGGCATATGCAAAAAAACGCCTGGCACAGCAAGCCTAAGCTAAATGCTTCACGAAACATGATCATCCTGATATCAGTAAAGTAAGTTTCCTTCTAATTGCCCTGATTCCATAAAGAGCATAACAAATAAGCCTATCTTTCGTAGACCTGTTCACACTCAATACAAAAATCCGTATTAATTTAAAAAATAAATTAATTAGCAATTAGTTGGTTCCATAAACTTACTTTCCCTCCTCCGACATTTTCTTAATTATTGCACTTTTTGGTAAATTTGTAAATAGGCAGGCTGGGGTCCGTCCGGTGCCTGATTACTTTCTCATATATGCTATGGTTTCTGCAATTCCCAGTTCATAAGATGTGTGCTGCCGGTTGCCCAACAATCCATCCACCTTTTCTCCAGATAGAATGGTAGGTTCCGAGTTAATATACTGCATCTCCAACGCCTCACGCATTCCCTTACCTGCGAATAGAGCGTACACAGCAAACATCGATTTCGAGATATAATAAAGCCCCTTATCTCTCCCAAGCTGCCTTTTTAGAATCTGCTCTACCTCGTTTCCTGTTATCGGTGCTACCCCGGGTATATTCCAATTATGCCCGAATGCTTCCTCATGGCACGCAAGCTCCACCATCGCTTTAGCCCCATCCTTGGTATATATGAATTCCCGGGCGACATTCCGGGGACCTACGAACCCTGCTTTCTTCTTTGTCAACAATTGCTCTAGTGTAAAGTGAATATAAGTGTTGGTCGCGTTCGGTCCATAAAAGTCGGGGAAATGGCAGATAAGTGCCGGAACAGAAGATTGCTTGATCATCTGTTCCATTTGTAAGCGCAGTTTTCCTTTACGTGTAAGAGGGTGTTTTTCTCTTTCTTCTGTCAGCTTTTCACCCCCGCTTCGCCCGTAGGCATAGATATTGTCTACAACGGCCAACCTGGCGTTGTTTTGTTCCGCTGCAAGGATGATGTTCCCTGTAATCGGACTTAACTTATGTTTCCACTCTTCATAAGGAAGGTTCATGGCATGAAAGATGATGTCACTGCCCTTTGCGGCATGATTAAGCTGGTCTTTATTTTCTGCGTCCCCAGGCTTTATGGTGACACACTCTATACTTCCGAATAATCTGGTCAACTTCTCTTTTCCTCTTGCAAATGCAACGACCTCGACACCCCTGCTGATCAATTCCATGACAAGGGCATACCCCATTCCTCCAGAAGCACCTACCACCATTGCCTTTTTCATTAAAAGTCCCCCTTTAATTAACCACTGGTCAAATATATCCAAAAAAATTTTATCCTATTGATTTCAGGATAAAATTTACGTGCGATTGTGCAAGATTCTCCACTTCCGCGTAGGTTTCATCACAACGGCAATAATGACTGACAAACCCGTGTAGTGCCAGGAATATCGACCATATCTGCTGGATGGTGATCTCATGGTCGCTTAGCTGGATAAGGGCTTGCGCGAATTTTTCATAGGATTCGTTCGGTCCTTTGTTCACGTAGCTTTTGACTTCCTCATCAGCAAGCAGAAACATCATTTCATACTGGCTTTTATGACTCAGGCCGAATCGAATGAAGGCGAGAAGAATCCCCCTCAATTTCCCTTCGTTATCCATATCCTGATCCATCACATCATCCAGCCACTGATCCAACAGCTTAAAATCGGTTTCAATCATGGCATAGAACAATTCTGCTTTATTTTTGAAATGGTAGTAGATGGAGCCGTGACTATAACCAAGCTCAGACGCAATCTGTCTCATGGACACCTGCTGATAGCCCTTCTTCCGAAAAAGCTCACGTGCCGCTGCCATCACCATTTCCTTCGTAAGCTCCTGTGCTACTGCTTTTCTCGGTGACATACAATTCTCATCCTTTTTATTGACCAGTGTTTAATTAAATAATACTTCATATATGATGTTAATGTCAAGGGATTTTTTACCAATAAGAGGGACGGACCTCCGCTAAGCCGGAGGTCCGTCCCTCTTATTTACTTACCCAAAAAACCACCCTCTGATTTGATCAGCTGCCCGGTAATCCATCCGGAGTCATAACTGGCTAAAAATCGGATCAACTTTGCTGCATCCTCGGGTTGACCCAGACGACCCATTGGAAACATCGGAAGCAAGTGATCCCTTAACTCTTCATTGATCCACCCTGAATCGGTCGGACCCGGATCAATCGAATTGACGGTGATGCCAATTGGTGCGAGGCCGACGGATAATGGCTCCGTGATGGCAATTAACATGCCTTTTGATGCAATGTAGGCCAGGTTATTGGGATCCGGACCCTTTGACACCATGTTGATGATCCGCCCGTCTTTTCTTTCAGGAAAGGCTATTCCATATCTCTTCGCAAACTCCATCGTCAGCATGAGGGTACCGCTATTGTTCACTTGATAATGTTTATCCAGAATGTCTTTGTTCAAAGTCCTGAAATTAGCCGGTGACTCGAATGTGGCATTGTTTACTAGTATGCTTGGTGTTCCCAGAGTTTCCTCTACCCGATCCATTATTCGACGAGGCGATCCCTCTTCGCTCAGGTCAACCTCTATATGAAAAGCACGTACGCCCATTTGTTTTAATTCTTCACAAAAGGTTTCCGGAAACTCATTCTCTACTCCATTTCCACTCGCCTCATCAAACGCGGTCCAATGGGTAAAAAAGATATCTGCCCCGGCACCAGCAAGCGAACGGCAAATCGCTGCTCCTATTCCTTTTGAACGGCTTGCTCCTGTCACGATTGCCACTTTATCTTTTAGATTGGTCATTTCATATTCCTCCAATTTTTACAGGAAGCTAATAGATGTCACTAAGAGATGTATATATCCCTGCACACAAAAAAGCGGATACACAAGTATCCACTCAGGGTGTCGGGTATTCAATCACACCAGGTGCTCCTTGTATATGATGGCCAAATAGACACACTTCTCCCGTCAGAATGATAGGTTCATAGTCTATTGATCTCGTTCATCATTACAAGATTGTCCACATGTCTGATTGAAGTCCCCTTTCGTCTACATCTCTCACTAAGAAGTATAATGGAATTTTTTTCAATAGACAATCTATGGTTTTCGAAAAAGCTTCCTTTGTTTCACATAATCAATCGCCTTGGTCTTATTCTTCTGCACAGAGACATACTCAGCTTCCTTTTTATCTCGATAAAAGGAATGAAATCGTTCCTCAGAAAGAATACCATCCCCAATGGCTTTCTTGACCGCACAGTCCGCTTCATCAATATGCGCACAGTTAGAGTACCTGCAGCTCCTTGATAATTCTGTGATATCTTCATAACCTACCAACTCGAGATCTTTCCCATTAGAAGACAATGATCAACTTCCTTCCACATATTTATAGAATCTGACACTACACACCAAGCTTTCACCAACTTAAATCCATCTCCTTTACACTGTTTAAGGGGTGTACAGAATAAATGTAATAGAATGCGTTTTTCTCCTGCAGATGGTTCTTTCATAGCGTTTCTGTTGGTGAATCTCCTTCATAATCATTAATCTCGCAAACTGACAGAAGAAAAAAGCCCAGAAAAGATTTTCTGAGCCTTCAGATCAATGCCCCGAGCCGCCACCGGAGTCACGGCCACCTCCCATGGTGTAATTCCGATCTTCACCAGGTTTAGCAGAAGGGTGAATCCCCTGTACATGCCGGTCGTTTCCCCTTCTCTTTCGCCTGATATCGATGAGTAAAGCAAATAGTAAAGTTCCCGCTATCAGGATCACAAACCACCACATCATTCATCACCCCTTATACAGAGTATGAAGGCACATTGAATTTATCCTTTATTTCAATATCAAATTAATGGTACATCCCCGTATCAAAAATCGATATAAAACGGGTGTTTCGTTTCATCCAAACAGTATTCGATTCTTTCCCTGAAGTTCTTCCAATTGACCATATCCAAAGCTTCCTCAACCGGAAAGAACCCGACTTCCAGACTTTCCGAGGAAGTGGTTGGCATCCCTCCTATCGCCCTGGCTAAAAACAGTGTGTTACAGATCGAACGGCTTACATTCTGAAACACCCCGCAAAATTTGACTACTTCGATATCTATCCCTGATTCTTCCTTCGTTTCCCGGATGGCCGCTTCCTTCAGGGACTCTCCTTCTTCCACTTGTCCCCCCGGCATTTCCCATCCTATTCTGGGACCTTTGATTAACAGGATTTCTCCTTTTTCATTCTGTACGATCGTTGCTGCTGAGATGATATGTTTGGGTGGTGAGTAAATCGTTTGTGTACGAAGATCATTTGGAATTAAAAAACTTCTCCTCCTCTTCCTTACCACTACCAATTATTTCAAAAAATAATAAGGAACTCAATCGTTGTTTTAATAAAAAATGGAAAATCAAAATACTGATTCCCAGTTTTATTTTATAAGGTACAAGGGACAGCTTAACTTAGTTAAGCTATCCAACCGTTATCAAGTCTTCAAAACAATATCAGCACTTTCCCATGGATGAAAGGTATTCAAATAATAATCTTCCGCCTTCCAATATCTATTCTCAAACTTGTCCCGTTTCTGTTTAGCAGTTTCTGCTTCCCGCATAAATCTCTTTTCCCGGGGACAATCCAAAAAGATGAGGTGGTGATAGAAGTCTGCCCATTCCTTCCTTTGGAGGAAGACACCTTCCACGATGATGAGACCTGACTGTGGAAGCGTAATCGTTCTACTGTCACGGGTATCCGTATGTGGATCATAAAACGGAAGGGTGATTTGATTGTCTTGCAACAGCTTGCTAAAAAAGTTTTCTCTTAACCAAACAACGTCCCATTGCAGGTGAAAATATTCATACCACTCTTCAAATCCAGTATGATATCGTCGGTTGCGTTCAACGATGTGGTCATCGATATGAAAGATATGATGATCAATCTTTTCTTTTTTCAGGCTTTCCCTCAGTTGCTCCACAAACGTTGTTTTTCCGGAACGGCTCAGGCCGTCTATTCCTAAGATGGTTCTGTCATCAGATTGAATGGTAGCCAGGAGTTCCTTTATATCAAGTTGGATTTTCATTATGTTCTCCTTTTTTTTAGAATCCGTCTCTATGCAATGTCGCATCAATGGCTTCGCTCATAAAACCCCAATTTATACATGAAATGGCCTCTCATAACAAAAAAGCGGACTTAGAGGGATGTATGAGTGAGCGGAAAGAAGTTTGTAGGTCGTTTGAGTACAGTTATGATCCAGTTTGAGCAACTTTTGATCCGGATTCGAGATTTATGGTCCGGAATCAGGATTTATGAACCGGTTTTCAATGTTTATGTTCCACATTTTTAATATATGAACATCTTGTCGAATATTCACTATCCAGATTCAAGGTCCGTCCCTCTATTATTAAAAGCTGTCTTCATATATCACTGTGCCATCTTGATTGTAGATCGTTAGATGAAGTTCGTTGTGGATGGTGAGATCCCTTTTGTTTTTATCATAAAACAAGATCATTCCTCGTTTACCGTCTAATGGCTGAATGACCGTTGTGCCGTCATGAAACTCAACCTTCACTTCCTTCGCTTCGTCGAGGAGGCGCTCATCGTTTATGATCACATGGGCATGAGGCATTCCGGTATTGCTCAATCCCAGGTTCACTTTTTGATTGTCGTTCTCACTCCATCCGACATAGCCTTCTACCAACTTATCACTCTCGTTGTTGGATAGATAATAGATCCCATTCTGGAGTAGTAGGATGGTAGAGTCCTTTGTCTCTTCAATGGTTAAGGGATAGATATCATTTTCCTTGATAAAGTCGTCCACTTCCTGCCTGGAAGGAGAAGTATAATTGATGTGCTTTTCTTGATTAGAACACCCGATGACGGGATAACCCACAAGTAAAAATGCTAGGAGCACTTTTCTCATAGAACGTTACCTGCAGTCACATAGTCCACTAATTCCTCAACGCTTCCGGTACATACTTCAACCTCTGGCAAATGATAGAATGTCGTTGTCTGAGCAAAGTCACTTACTTCGTCATGAGGGGAGTATAAAATAACTCGTTTATCGAGGCCAAGTGCTATCCCAAGTTCAACATGACTTCCTTTCCCCCCTGGCAATAATACGAGGACCACATCGGATTCGATGATGGCCTGTTTTTCCTTTTCACCAATCTTTTTCAGCTCCTCAACCGTCGAAGCCCTGCTATTCTGAGTCCAGTCATATGTATGGATATACCCTTTTCTTTTTAAACGGTCACTTACTTCACGTACTTGCTTAATGTTATGAAAGCTTGATGCAACATAAAAGTTCATGTGATGCTCCTTTCTTATTGAAATCACAACCTGATTTTACCATAATATCTCAATTAAAAAAGGGAACACCTGCTAACCAGGAAGCTCCCTTCAGAATTTGCCAGATGGAAAAAGGATGCTTACCCACCCGTATAAACACTTGCACAAGATCCCGCTGCCGGTTCATAATAACAATGATTTTTAAATTGACCGGAAAAAGGTTGATCGTACCAGGTTGGAGGACATGGGGCATAGGGGTTGAAATACCAAAGAGCATATTTCGCCGGGTGCTGAGCCCAATAATCCAAATTCTTTTTGGCTAATTTTTTTTCAACCGACCTCGCCCTGTTATAAAAGAGGTTCCCCTTTTGGACGGCTTCAAAGGAATAATTTCCTCCCTGTACATGAAATATGACTTGTCGGATACTTCTCACTTTTTTAAAGTCTAAACAATCCGCTTTCGCACGATTCACGATGACGTTTCCGACGTATAACATACCTTGTTTCCCTTCACCCTCGGCTTCCGCTCGCATCATCCTCGCCATTAAAGCAACATCTGCATCTGTGTATTTGACTCTTGGCATTTTTTTCACCTCAGAAACATTTTATGAAAAAAGCCCACATTGATGTCATTATTTATAAAATAGGAGCGGTTAGTTTTTAAGTACCTCTCTCTATTCAAACAATAAAAGTCCTGGATCCTTGCCACATTGCACCAGCATGGAGTGTAGTTGTCCTCTATGATGATACATATGAGCGACTATTTCTAAAAGCCATTCATATCTTGTGTATGTCACTCCCCAATGGGAGGTTGTTTCCGTGAGAAGAGCTTTTTCTGATAAAGTTTGATAGTTAGAACAAAGTGATTCAAAATGTTCCAGCAATCCTTCTCGTATCGAGGTTAAATCTTGATATGAAACCGATAAATAATAAGCTTCCATATCGTCTTGAGAAGCTTCATTGGATATGCGCCAATCCGCTTCACAAATGAGTGCAATATGCTCTAAAAGTTCTCCGACGGAAAGCTTGTCTGGAGCAGGTCTTACATGTAAGTCTTTCTCTTCCAATTGGTCGATCATTTTCACCAGGGTTTCGATACAAACCTGAATTTGATGTAATGCTGATTTACAATAGGGATTCATCTTAACCTCCTCCAAGGAAAGTTTGTATTTGAAGTTGTAAAGTGTACGTTGTTCAGGATGGATACTGATGCCATCCCCCTATAATTCACCTCTTCTTCCGTTCATTTCCCCTTTTAAAATTACCTGTTATCTTCGCCATGATGAGTTGTACGGCTTTGTCATTTTCAGCCGAGTTCACATTCCTGATAAACTTTTCGGCGTCCTTTCCTTTTAAAATTTTCACCTGTTTCCCTTCATATTCGATAAAGACGGATTGATCTTTGTTGACCCGATACCGAAAAGGAGCTTCATCTAAACGGTTTCTTTTGTCGGTATTATCCATTGTTTATCCTCCATTATTTGTACCTTCTGGTTATTCTTCGTGCGATGTAATTTCCACATAATCACTTCCAGCAATGATTTCCTGCTCATGCATGCTTGTCCACTTTCCAATCGAAACTTCAGGATGATGTTTCAAATAGCTTTGTACAATTTCAAAGCCGATTTTATAGTTGGCCCATTGTGGAATACCTTTTGAAGGATTGCCGCTTCTGAGACCTAAGTAAAGTCTTGGATCGCCTGAATCCCCGATTTCCATTAATTCCTTCACTATTTTTTCTTTTGTTTCTTCATTCATCGCTTCTTTCCAAGGTACATCGATTTGTGGATAGAGGCTACTTGCAAACACATCTGCTTTCCCTTCCATCACAACCGCACCCAATATACTGTGCATCATCCCATCATTGCTTTCTCCCTCAATGGCATGGTTATATTCGTGGGCAACCGTATACTTCAATATGTCTTTATCGAATGATGCCGAAAGCTTCAACACAATCACATCCTCGGCCAGGACGATTCCTTCGACACCACCCATTTCTTCCACAGTGAACGTGTCTTCAGGATTTGCCGGTAAGATAAAAATTTTCTTATTGTCTCCAGGAAGCTGCTTTGCCGATTTGATTAACGCTTCCTTGATGATCTGATCGGTGGAATCTTTATCCCGAATCAAGTCCGCGATTGTTTCTTCTAACTTGTCCAAATTATTCGTGGGCTCAAAAGGAAAAGCTAAGCTGAAACCTTCCATTTCGGACAGCTCTTTGAATGGTTCAAAAACCTGGTCAATGTACACCGTCTCATTGCTGCTTCCAGATTCCTCCCGGACGCTGCTAATGTATTCCTTCATTTCATCATACATGTAAATGATCTCGAACTCCTGTTCATTGTGTGTGAATGTAATCGGAGCTTCCTGTTCCCTCTGATGCACCGGTTGATCATTTGAACAGCTTATGAATAACAACGATATCAATGGTATGACTAGTGTCTTTCCTAATGGTTTCATTCTTCTCACACCTTCCTGCTTAACATGCTCATCCCCTTGTTTGGAAAGGGATAAAACCCCATTTTACTTTTTCTATACGTAAACCACTGGAAAAAGTTTCATTTTACAATAAATATAGCAAAAACTGATTAATAATAGCATCTTTTCTTTTTAATTCGATCAAGGTCCGTCCCTCGATGCATCTCAATGTATTCCATAAAGTTTTACCGAAATAATAAAAGGGAAAAGAGAAGCTATGATCAATCACCTGAGAGGAGGAATTCCCATCTTTGGAGAATCTGGAGTTGCGTTATTTGTCATCATACCGATGGCCATTATCTTGGTCCTTATTATAGCTACGATCCTCTTTTTCAAAAGAAAATCAGAGAAGGATAAAAATTTTTAAGGTTCCAGTGGTCAGAATGGAATCGTTGGAAATTCATAAATAAAGGGTTGGCCCAATAGTCGTTAATGCAACTTTTCGGCCAGCCCCTTTTTAGACAGCATACACGTTTTCTAGCTTTTCATTTGAATAGGACCAGAATATATACCCATTCATTCCACCTGCTGCTCATATTGATCCTTTAGTTTCTCAATCGAAACCCCTGCCTCAATGTAGCTCCTTACCAGCTTCCACTCGCTATGTTTGTTCTTCTTAAATGTATTAAAAAAGATATTGGCTGTCTCCATTGATTTCCCTTGGATATGAATGGTTGCTGATAGGATGGCCATGGTTTCATCTTCCCTTAACGGAATGATGGACATTTCATTTAGATCCCACTTTGCATCGTTGACCTTCACAAAATGAAACCCTTGCTTCCACCCTTCAATCGATTCTTCATAACCAAAGTCTGCGATTTCTCCTCCCGTCACTTCTCTTGCTTGATACTCCTTTGAAATGAAATATGCCAGCTCCATTAAAGATGACCGATTCCAAGCATCCAAAAAAGTATCAATAAACGGTCTGAACGTATCGTCGCTCATAAAATACCCCCTAAAATGATTTGATCAATTATCAGTCTTATCTAAAGGAAACGTAAATCCTGTTTCAATTTCCCAATACCTTCAGCCTCCTGCTCTGAGTAACACATTTTATCCTGAAAATGCGGAAGCCGTATTTATTGGACGGAATTCGCTTTTTGATCATTTATTTTTTTCTGCGCCAGCCAGGTACGTATCATGCTTGGAACGCCAGCTGCCATACTGACCATAAAACTCCACATGACATAGCGCCAATCCCCTGTGAACAGCGCCACACAGATGAAAAATGCCAGTTGACCAACCAGTGCAAACCAGGAAGCAATCCATGCCAGTTTCATATTTTCTTTCACTCAGACTCCTCCTCATTAAAAATCACCCTATACTATCCCTTTCTTCCAATTATTTCAAAACACTCCTCCAAACTCAATCACTTTTATAAAAAAAAGAAACGTTGTTTAGAAAAGAAACGTTGTATAGAAAAGAGGGACGGACCTTGAACTTCTGATTTGAAGTACAAGGTCCGTCCCTTTGTATTAACATTTAAGCCGGTCCGCTACTATATAGGTCTGCATCTATTTGTTCAAAGAACGGACTCGGTTCGCCTACGCTGAACAACTGCAGCTCGTGCATGGCTCTTGTGCAGGCTGTGTAGAACAAACGGCTGAGGCTTTCGTCACCATATGATTGGGCGGATGCGTCATAGAGGATGACGGCGTCAAATTCGATGCCTTTTGCCAGGTAGGCCGGGATGACGATCACGCCCTGTTCGTATTCAAGAGAAGCGCTTTTCATTAGCTTGATGCCTTCCACACCGGTTAAGGAGGCGTATGCGGCTTCACTTTCTTTCGCAGATTTACAAATGACGGCAATAGAATGATAGTCCCGGTCCTGCCATTCTTCAATTTTCGCTGCAATACGGCAGTGAAGTTCATCCTGATCAGCGACCTTGGTGAGCACCGGTTTATCTCCGTCCCGGTCAAATGGGGATATCTGCTCGCCACCAGGCACAAGCCGGCGTGTGAACTCGATGATCGGTTTGGTGGACCGGTAGCTCTGAGTCAGGTTGATCACGTTGGTTTCATCCTGTCCGTAAAGTCCTGTCAGTGTGCTGAAATCCACGTGCTTACGGGCATGGGCAAAAATCGCCTGATTAAAGTCTCCGAGGACGGTCATTTTGGCTGAAGGAAACAGACGCTTGATGAACTCGAATTGAAAAGGTGAGTAGTCCTGAGCTTCGTCGATGAGCACATGCTTAATCGACGTATTGGTCTGAAAGCCGAGAATCAGCTCTTTTAACAATAAAAAAGGAGTCGCATCCTCGTAGGACAGTTCCCCTTCCTCGAGCATGTTCACTGTAGAACGGCAAATATCCTCCCACTCTTCAGGGATCTCCCCACCCCATAATGTAGAAATGTCCGCCGGATCTGCAAAGAGCTGATGATACATTCCCTTCACGTCCACATATTGAAATCTCCCGATCACTTTACGCAGTCCCTTGAATCTCCTGCGAACGATCAATCGGGCCAGCGCCTCATACTCAATCTCATAATCATTCGAAGGATTTTTCTTCTGCAGGTGCTGATGCGCTTTGTGATAGTCCTCATTACTCATCAGTTCTATTTCTTCTTCGACCCAAGGCTTGCTCCGCTCAAGCTTTTCTGCTTCATCGATCCGTTTATGGATCCACTCGGTCAATTTTTCCAGCCTGTTATGAAAACGCAGTGACGTATCACTGGTATAAAATCGTTCATTGATTTGCCTGGCTGTGACGATCGGCTTTCCACGAAACTTAATTCCTTTGAATCGCATACCGGAGTCCTCCAGTGATGTTCTGTATAATTTAATGATGTCAAAGAAATCCGTCGATGCCTTGAAGGAGATACTCGCTGTCCTGGTCCGGTACGATGGGGCACCTGTTTCAGTCAGGACATATTCCAATTGACTGTATGGACCCTCCAACTCGAACTCCGCACTCAATCGATGGTCCAAATATTCCTGAAAGGTCACCTGTTCCATATTCTCTTCACCAAGCTCAGGTAATACGTTCGATACGTAGCTGTTGAACATGGCGTTCGGGGAGAACAGAATGATTTGATCAGCCTTGAGGCTGCCCCGATATTTATAAAGTAAATACGCAATTCGCTGAAGGGCGGCCGATGTTTTCCCGCTTCCCGCTGCACCTTGAACAATGAGCAGCCGGCCGTGATCGTGCCTGATGATTTGATTCTGCTTCTGCTGGATGGTCGCCACGATGCTGTTCATATGGGTATCGGTCCGCTTCCCAAGCACCTCCTGCAAAATTTCATCCCCGATCGTCAGGCTGGTATCGAACATGGAGTCGATGACGCCGTCCCGGATGAGATACTGCCACTTTTTCTCCAACGTCCCTTCGATTGTCCCACCGGGTGTGGTGTATTCTGCGGGACCTGGCGGATAATCATAGTAAACGCTTGAAATCGGAGCACGCCAATCATAGATCAGGAAGTCCTCACCACTTTCATCCGTGAGAGTGGCAATTCCGATATAGACCTTTTCAGGCGCCGCTCCTCCTCCTTCGGTAAAATCAATGCGTCCGAAATAAGGCTTGCCCTTCATGCGTTGTAGAGCGGATAATTTTTTTACTGCCTGCCTGTGAGTGCTTTGACTGACGGTCAACACTTGTGCCTGCTGCCTCAAACTGAGGACGGTTTCCAGAAAGTCATCGAACGTATCCGTATTCACCTTGACCTCATCCCAGAAGTGTTTGCGGATCTCCACCACTTCTTCCTGGCGCCGTCCGGTTTCATCCTCCAGGCGTCCGATTTGCTCCACAATTGTCTCAATGACACGTTCCACACGTTTCTGCTCCTGCCTAATTTCAAGATTCATCCAAGTACTCCTTTTCCTTAAAAAATTGAGGGTTGACGAAAGAGTAAATTATGTTATATAATTATTATTGAGGTAATATGTTTTAATTTACTCATTTTACGTGTTTCTGTTCTAATTTATCACAAATATCTATTCTAATCAATATAAATATGAAGACTGTTGAACGATCGATTTTCGTTTGGCAGTCTTTTTTGTGTGAGAAAAAGAGGGACGGACCTCATGCCTTTATTTGAAAGCACAAGGTCCGTCCCTCTGCATTATAGTAAACCATATCCCTTAGCAACATAACTTTCCATAATCGATGAAGGCACTAAATTCCCACCTGTCGCCCACACTAGATGAGTCGCATGATTTAATTGATTACTGGTTAACGAAAGTGATTCAAGATGCTTACGTATTGGTGGCAAGGTTGGACCTAACATCCCTGCAAGCGCGGAAGGTTCTAATGAAATGGACTCTGATTCATGTAAAAGAGCAAGCATTTTAAATAAGTTCTCATCGCTCACTGTGTACACACCGTTCACGGTTTCCTGCACCATCCTTCCTGCTAATGCCGAAGGGCGCCCGACTGCGAGTCCATCGGCTTCTGTCCGATTGCTTAAACCTATATCCCGGACAGAAATATTTTCGTGTTTTCCAGTCGATAGTCCAAGAAGCATACATGGAGAATTGGTTGGTTCAGCAAAGTAACAGTGAACATGATCACCAAAAACATGCTTCAATCCGTACGTCACCCCTCCAGGTCCACCCCCAACGCCGCATGGCAAATACACGATCAATGGATGATCCCCGTCGACAACTACCCCTTTTTCTTCAAACTGCTGACGCAACCGCAGCGCAGCGACTGCATAGCCCATGAAAAGATCCTTCGAATTTTCATCATCTATGAAGAAACAATTCGAGTCCTTCAAGCATTGCTTTCTCCCCTCTTCAACGGCATAGGAGAAATCATTCTGATGCTCAATCACCATCACACCTTTTTCTCTGAGAAGCTCCTTTTTCCACTCTTTCGCTTCACGTGACATATGAACCGTCACATTGAAACCAAGAGCTGCACCCATGGTTCCGATACTTAAGGCCAGGTTTCCCGTCGAGCCTACAGCAATGGAGTACTGTGAAAAGAACTCCTTAATCGAGGGATCGGCTAACACGGAATAGTCATCCGTCAATTGAATCATATCGTGTTTTAGCAAGAGTGTTTCTGCAAGTTTCAGAACTTCGTAGATACCTCCCCTTGCTTTTATGGAACCGGCAATGGGCAGCTCATTGTCACATTTCAACAGTAGCTTTCCCGGTATAGTGGTTTGATAATACGTTTCTAATTCTCGCTGCATAACCGGGAGCCTTTGGATAGGTGACTCAATGATTCCATTCTTCTCTACTGTTTCGGGAAAAGCTTGTTTTATGTAGGGCGCAAATCGCAAAAGCCTCTTTTCTGCGTCAAAGATATCAGTTCCGTCGACAGTGTTTGTTTCAGAATGTACGCAGGATTTTAGTGATGAGTTTGACCAGAAGGTCTCTTTCATTGCTTTTAGATCGGAAAGCAAAGCCGGTTTCAAGCCGTATGTTTGTTCCATCATTCATCCCCCCTTAATTTACGTATCATTTTACAGAAGTTTCGTATCCTTTAGAAGTTTAATGTTGACTATTTCTTGGAGGTGATGGAACAGCATGACACTGTTTGTAGAATTCTATTATTTTTTAGCAATTTCCGGGGAAATAGTTGTAGAAATTTGGAGGACAAGGCAACTGCTCCCTCGTCCCATAAGAATATATCATAGTGTTTTTGAATTTGTTGGTACAAGGTACCTGTCCCCCTGTCCCATTCGATTGGAATGGAGAGCCATTGTGACGCTTAATAGTATAGTGATTGCCCCAATCATTTGCATAGGGCTTACCGATTCTTTCAATATAATGTATCCGACCACCATTGCCACAAATGGTTCTATATTCAGGAGCAGGGATGTATTCGTAGAGCCGATTTCTGATATGCAGTGATTCCAGATTAGCGGGCATATCCCATGCATGATGATCGCTGTGAGAAAAAGCAGCATCCATATGCTGAACGGAACGGCCTTCAGAATGGAGACTTCTGAGAATGGTAAAAACACGGTCATGAAGATCAACCCTACCATGGTCGAATAAAAGGTCAATAGAATAGAAGAAAGGTGCCTTGCATATCGTTCCACAAGGATCATGAAGACAGAAAATGTAAGCATCGTGAGGAAGATATATCCTTCTCCCATACCGATCACGATGGCCCCTTTCTTCATGATGACCAGAAGCACGCCGAAAAAGCTGAGGAGGCTCCACATCCAGAAAAACAGGCTTTTACGTTCCTTAAATACAACCGAATTGATAAGGGATGTACAAATGGGTGCCGTAGCCAGGATCAAGGCAGCCGTTACGGGTGATGCCGTGGTCAAGCTGGCATAGAAGCTCCAGTGATTCAAAGTCACGCCAATGAAACCGATGAAGAGCAGTGGGATGATCAAGGATTTCAACGAACGAAATTGACGAATTGGCTTGAAGAACACCATAAGCAGGAACAGAGTAATAAAAATAAGCCGTAGAAAAGCGATTTCCATCGGCTTGAAATATTGCACTAAAATCGCACCGAATATAAAATTACTTCCCCAGCATATCACACAAAAAAGGAGGCCCATGTAGAGATACACGGGCTTTCCATTTACCTTTTCTTTCATTTTACCAGCTCATGAGTACTCCAGAGAGACCCATATACCACTTTCCCTTTGTTCATCACCGCCAATCGTTTCGGTCTTCGGGCAACGACCTCTGCTGATGAAGCGGCCTCGACGAAGATAAAGCTTGCATCATCTTCCACTTTCGGCCACTTGTATTCACCTGTTTTCGTCAATGCTGTTGTTCCTCCAGTTATCCACTTCAGACTGTCCCTTAAGGATACTTCATCACTTCTTCTTGTCACCTGTCCGTATTTATACACTTTCTCTAACACGTCACCGTGCCCCAGTGGACTCCAGGAGTCATAGAATCCATCACACCCAAGATGGACTTTCACGCCATGATCATCCAAGAGCTGTATTGGCGGAAGGGATTTTGTCAAAGGAATGGTCGACATAATCGAAACGCCATTTCCCCTCAAACGCTCTGCCAATTCAATTTGTTTCACTTCCGGGACCTCCCCGATACAGAAGGCATGGCTGATAGCTGTCCGGTTCTGCCAGTTGGACTCTTCCACCATATCCATCCACTTATCGATCGTGTAGGTTCCCACATGCCCGCTATCGTGTAGATGGATGTCTACATCCACATTAAACTCCGTTGCGATATTCATCGTTTCATAGAGTGATTTTTCAATAGACCGATCGATTCCTGCAGGGTCAAGGCCTCCTACCATGGTGGCACCATTCCTCATCGCTTCTCTCATCAATGTCGGCACGGAATCTCTTAATAATCCATGCTGAGGGAAGGCAATGATATCTGCGGTGACAGCATGTTTATAGTCGTCCAGTGCCTCGGTGACACCTTCAAGGTTCTTCAACCCAATGTATGGATCAATGTTTACGTGAGTGCGGATATGCGTTGATCCGTTTGAAAGGATTTCGTCGATCATCCGTTTCGCTCTTTGTTTGGTGGTTGGTGCGAGTTCTGTCAGCTCCTCTGCTTCAAACTGCAGTCTTTCTTTCAGGTTTTTAACGGGCTTCGTTGCTTTCCATCCAAGGGTTAGATACGTTTTGTCCAAATGGTTATGCATTTCTTTAAAGGTTGGAATGGCCAAGTGACCTTTTACATCATAGATCACATCAGCAGTCTCGGGTATGGACTGTGTATGAGACAGCTGTTGAACAATTTTCCCTTCCTTGACCCCGAGATGAAAAAGCTCTGTTTTCGTTTCGGTCATTCCTCCATTTTCCATGTTTCCTACTTCAAGCTTCACATTTTTCAGCCAGATCATTGAAACGTCTCCCATCTATTATTTATTGATCAGTACGGATTCAGATTGTGGCAGCACCACTTTTTCCCCGTTTTTATAAACAGAATCAATTTTTGCTCTCCTTGCCACTGCTTCCGCTGAACAGCTTGCTTCGACCAGGACAAAGTCTGCTGCGTCCCCTACTTGAGGCCAAACCTGTTTCCCTGCATCATCCAGCGGCGTGATTCCGCCAGAAGCATATTTCCATGTACGGTTGATGGAGTACTCATCGATCAATCGGAATCGTTCAGCAAGGATATTCAGCTTCTCGATCGTATCCCCGGTTCCAAAAGGTGACCAGTGATCGGTTAAGCTGTCATGACCTACGGATACCTGTAAACCGTATTGATCCAGAGTCGGAACCGGAATGGTTGGGCGGTTAATCGGGATCGTCGTGGTAATATCAATCTCTTGATCTTTCAGAATGGCCATCATGTCTGTAAGAGATTGCCCCTCAAGATCTCCAAGTGCAATGGCATGACTGATCGTGACACGCCCCTTCAAGTTCGCCTCTCTTGTAAAATCAGCAAGACGTTCAAAGGTGAAAGCCCCAAGTGTATCCGGGTCATGAAGGTGAATGTCGACACCGGCATTATGCTCAGTGGCAATGTCAAACGTCGTATAGAGCGATTGATCGATATGTCGGTCCACTGTCGCCGGATCGACTCCCCCAACAAGGGTGGCACCACTTTTCATAGCTTCCCGCATCAGTTCCACTGAATTGCTGCGCAGGAGCCCATGCTGAGGAAACGCTACAATGTCATAAGTGAGGTGATGTTTATATTTCTCTAATGCTTTAACGGTTACTTCCAAGTGCTTTAAACCGGAAGTCGGTTCTATGTTGCAATGCGTCCGGATGTGAGTGTGGCCATTTTGAAGCAGTAGCTCGATCATCTTTTCAGCTCTCTCCTGGGCGTATGGCAATTGCTTAGGCAGCAACTCCTGTTCTTCTTCTATTCTTGTAAAAATACCTTTTGTGATCGGACGGCATGCCTTCCAAGGACCGCTATAGTAGGTTTTATCGATATGGATATGCATTTCACGTAAGGAAGGCAGGATCAGCTTCCCTTTTGCATCCAACACGGCCGCTCCCGTTTCAATCTCTGACTCGTCATTTGAGATGGCCGTGATCTTTCCCCCTTCTATTTTCACATGGGCATATTCCGTAAGGGTTCCTGTCACAACTTCATTCTCTTTCTCAAATCCCGTTTCCATTCTCACATTTTTCATCCATACTGTTTTCATCAAATCAACCTCCACTTTTTATTTACAGGGATTTCGGATGGTGCCATCCCCTATTCGATCGTTGCGTCATTCACCATTAAGTAGTTGGCGGCACTCAACCAGAAATCTTTCACTTCATTGTTGTACACTGCTAAATGCTCGTAGTTTCGAATTGGAATGTATACCGCTTCTTCCATTTCAATGGTCATCGCTTCTTCATATAATGTCTCTCTTACTTCAGGGTCCACTTCTTTTCTTGCCTGCTCGATGAGATCATCAACTTTTTCATTTGTATAATAGAAATGGTTTCCTGGTGAACCGTGTGAAGCAGAGTGGAACAAGTTGTATTGGTTGTAGTCACCGTCACCGGTTGCATTTCCCCATCCACCGATGAACATATCTTGTTCTCCTGTGTCTACAGCTTCAATATATGCACCATATTCAAGCACCTGAATATTCACTTTGATCCCGATTCCTTTCAACTGGGACTGAATGACTTCTGCCATATTGATCCGTTCTTTACGGTCACTCGTAATCAATGTTAATTCGAGACCTTTTTCAAACCCTGCTTCTTTCAAAAGCTCCTTGGCAGAATTCGGATCATACTCATACGGCTTCACATTTTCACTATGACCGAATACTTGTGGACTCATGGCAGCATTTGCTAACGTTCCCACTCCGTTATACACACCTTTAATGATTGCTTCTCTTTCAATGGCCATGGAAATGGCCTGTCTTACCTTTACATTATCGAAGGGCTCTTTTTGTGTATTGAATCCGACATACTCGACGGCTAATCCTTCTGTTCGATACAGATTCAATGTGTCAGAGCTTTCAATACGCTCGATTTCAGTAACGGGCACTTGATCACTGATATGGGCTTCACCCGTTTCAATCATCGCTAATCGTGTCGCGTCCTCTGGTACAACCTGAAACTCGATTCCATCAATATTCGGAAGTTCTCCCCAATACTCTTCATTTTTTTCAAGGTTGATGGACTGACCTGACTTCCAGGATTCGAAGGCAAATGGCCCGGTTCCGATCGGGTGCTTAGCAAGACTATCAGGATTTTCTTTCACAGCTTTAGGGCTCATGATGCTTCCTTCGTTACTTGCAAGGATCGATAAGAGAGGTGCATAAGGAGCATCCAGCTTGAATTGCACTTTATATTCATCCAGTACGTTTATTTCTTTGATCATCCCGAGCTTATCCTTTTGAGGAGACCCGGTGTTAGGGTCCAGTAAGCGGTCGAACGTTACTTTGACAGCCTCAGCGTTAAATTCAGAACCGTCATGGAACGTGATTCCCTCATTTAATGTGAATTCCCATGTCGTATCGTCCGGCTGCTCCCAGCTCTTCGCGAGTGACGGAACTATGTTCATTTCTTTATCAAACGTCACAAGGCTCTCGTACACTTTTTGATAAAGGACATTAGCAGACGGAATATCTGTAATGAAGTGTGGGTCCAAATTGGTTGCATCGGATAATCGTACGACCTTCAGTACTCCCCCTTCTGATTCACCGCCTTGTTTGCTTGCGGTTTCACTTTCTACATTACTAGTCGAACACGCCTGGGTGATGAGCATGACCATCACGATCAATAATCCTGCGATCCCCCTGAAATACTTCTTCTTTTCTTTCAATTCCTTCACTCTCCCTTTTCCGTATTGTTGGTGCCTATCTGCATTATAAAAAAGAAAACAGTGAATGATTTTCAATATCTTTACCAACTTTTTAATTATTTTGACAATTCAAACTTATCACCTTCCCTTTCCATCCCTCTTCCTCTATCTTTGAATTACACAAACCATTTCAATGAGGAGGAAACGTCATGTCGACTGAACTTAAAGTTCAAGAAATTCAATCACCCATACTCAATTCAAAACCGAGCGTTTTTGAAAAAAGGATCAAACCCTTCTGGGACACCTTTTCGAAAAACAAGGCAGCAGTGGTTGGTGGAGGGATCATTCTCTTCTATATTCTCATTGCCCTATTTGCTCCTTTACTTGCTGTTTATGATCCTTATGACATTCAACTGGACAATAAACTCCAGCCCCCGAGTACAGAACATTGGATGGGAACAGATGATAAAGGACGGGATATCCTTGCAAGGATCCTTTATGGCTCCCGTCTTTCAATGGGGGTCGGTTTTGCCGCAGTCGGCTTCGGTGCTTTCTTTGGCATCATCATGGGGTTGATTTCAGGGTTTTACGGAGGATGGATCGATACCTTCATCAGCAGAATCCTGGATGTCATGCTTGCTTTCCCTGGAATTCTATTGGCTCTTGCTATCATCTCTGCCCTGGGACCGAGCCTTGTGAATGTCATGATCGCCGTCGGGGTGTTCTCCATCCCATTATTTGCAAGGGTTGTCCGGGGATCGACGCTCGAAACGAAGAAGCTTGAATATATCGATGCCATTCGGTCGCTTGGAGCCAATGATTTCATCATCATCTTCAGGCACATCCTGCCGAACATTTTATCTCCCATCATCATTCAAGGTTCCTTGCGACTTGCCACCGCCATCCTTTCAGCAGCGGGATTATCCTTCCTTGGTTTAGGCGCACAGCCTCCTTCACCTGAATGGGGTACGATGCTGTCCAGTGGAAGGGACTTTTTATTCACGGCTCCCTACATCGCCCTCTTCCCGGGGTTGGCGATTTCCATCCTCGTACTCGGCTTTAATTTGTTCGGGGACGGCCTTCGGGACGCGCTTGATCCGAGACTGAAATCATAATAAGGAGGAATATGAAATGATATTGTACATTTTCAG
Organism: Rossellomorea yichunensis; assembly: GCF_032337515.1. Classification (NCBI taxonomy): domain Bacteria; kingdom Bacillati; phylum Bacillota; class Bacilli; order Caryophanales; family Bacillaceae; genus Rossellomorea; species Rossellomorea yichunensis. Next base: position 307,435 of record NZ_JAVYAD010000007.1, read on the forward strand.
AAGATTAATAGAAATCATCCCCGTCATATTCGGTGTGACCCTGGTTGTCTTTCTCATCATGCAGATGGTTCCCGGAGACCCGGCTATCATTCTTGCAGGGGAAGGGGCCTCGAAAGAAGCGATCAACCAATTACGGACAGAGCTCGGCTTGAACCGCCCCTTGTATGTTCAATATGGTGAATACATCATGAATGTCTTCCAGGGTGACCTTGGACAATCTCTGAAGAGTCAACAGCCTGTCATCCAGGAAATCATGACCCGCTTACCGATCACGATTGAACTGGCCTTCTACAGTATTCTCATTACGATTGTCCTTGGAATGACCGCTGGAATCATATCGGCAGTCAGACCATACTCTGCTACCGATATTTCCGTGATGATCGTCGCTTTATTAGGAATTTCACTGCCCAGCTTCTTTCTAGGCCTGCTTTCCATCTATTTATTCTCTGTCAAACTTCAGCTTTTACCTGTAGCAGGATGGGACAGCATGTTGCACATCATTTTACCGGCCTTTACGCTCGGGGTCGGAGGAGCTGCCATCGTTGCCCGGATGACCCGATCCAGCATGCTTGAGGTCGTGAGGCAGGATTATATCCGGACTGCTCAGGCAAAAGGTTTGAAAAGCTTTGCCATTATCTATAAGCATGCCCTTCGCAATGCTTTGATTCCCGTCATCACAGTGGTCGGCCTTCAGTTTGGGGCACTGCTCGGAGGGACGGTATTAATCGAATCCGTCTTTGCCATCAATGGACTCGGCCGTATGATCGTTGACTCGATCCGTACACGTGACTTACCGATGGTTCAGGGCGGGGTACTGGTCGCATCCTTGGTCTTCGTAATCGTCAATCTATTCGTAGATGTTTTATACCGATTCTTTAACAAACGAATTGAACTTAACTAGGAGTGGTTGTAATGAGTAAAAATGTGGTCTTGGAAGTAAAAAACTTAAAAACCCATTTCACTTCGAAAAAAGGAGTGACGAAAGCCGTGGATGGAATCGATTTTGTCCTTCACGAAGGAGAGACGCTTGGGATCGTAGGAGAATCGGGCTGTGGAAAAAGCATGACCTCCCTTTCGATTCTTCGTCTTGTCCCCTCCCCTCCCGGAAAGATTGTGGACGGAACCATTGAATTGAAAGGGAAGGACATCCTTAAAATGTCCGAATCCGAGCTTAGAAAAGTGCGCGGAAACCAAATTTCTATGATATTCCAAGAGCCTATGACGTCATTGAATCCTGTCATACCCGTCGGGGAGCAGATTGCAGAAGCTGTTCGCATCCACCAAAAGCTCGGTAAAAAGGATGCATGGAAAAAAGCGGTCGAAATGCTCGAATTAGTAGGCATCCCTTCTCCTGAACATAGGGCGAAACAAGAGCCTTTTCAGCTGAGCGGCGGAATGAGGCAACGTGTCATGATTGCGATGGCTCTTGCCTGCAACCCGGAGGTCCTGATTGCAGATGAACCGACTACGGCACTTGATGTAACGATCCAGGCACAAATCCTTGAGCTGATGAAGGACCTTCAGAAAAAGCTGAATATGGGAATCATCTTCATCACACACGATTTAGGAGTGGTAGCCGAGCTATGTGACAAAGTTGCGGTTATGTATGCGGGACAGGTGGTGGAATATAGTTCGACGGAACAATTATTCTCCAATCCGAAGCATCCATACACAAATGGGCTGCTGTCTTCATTACCAAAATTGCATGAAGACCAGGCAGAGCTGGAAACGATGCCGGGAAGCGTCCCTTCCCCCTATGACATGCCAAAAGGCTGCCGTTTTTCTCCCCGTTGCGCATTGGCAACCGCACGATGTCACGAGGAAGAGCCACAGCTCAATTCTTCGAAGGATGGCAGTCAAATCAGATGTTTTCTATATAATGCCGAGAAAGAGGTGCAGATGACATGACCGCTGTGATGACTGAAAAAAAACCTATTTTGGAAGTGAAGGGCCTGAAACAGTACTTCCCTATCAAAAGGGAGTCCTTGTTCCAGCCGAAACAAGTGGTGAAAGCCGTGGATGATATCACTTTCACGCTGTACGAAGGGGAAACCCTCAGTATTGTAGGTGAGTCCGGCTGCGGTAAATCGACAACCGGCCGTGCCATCCTTCAGCTGGATAAGCCGACGGAAGGCAGTATCCAATACAATGGAATCGAATTGAACAGTCTATCCAAAAAGGGATTAAGAAATATGAGGGGCGATATCCAGGTCATCTTCCAGGATCCGTTTGCCTCGTTGAATCCGAGACAAACCGTCCGCAAGATCCTGAAAGAAGCCATGACCATACAAAAAGTACTGCCTCCTTCCAAACACGAAGATCGTATGAAGGAATTATTGGACTATGTGGGCCTTCCGATTACGTCACTGGACCGTCTCCCACACGAGTTCAGCGGTGGTCAGCGACAAAGGATCGGAATCGCACGGGCGTTGGCTGTCAATCCCAAAGTAATCATTTGTGATGAAGCCGTATCGGCACTCGATGTATCCATTCAGGCACAAATCTTGAACCTGTTAAAGAAACTTCAGAAGGAATTGAAATTAACGTACCTCTTCATTTCCCATGATTTAAGCGTTGTACGTCATATATCAGATCGGGTGATCGTGATGTATCTGGGGAAGGTGGTCGAGATCGGGACAAAGCATGAGCTGTTTGACAATCCTACCCACCCTTATACCAAAGCCTTGCTTTCAGCCATCCCCGTACCTGATTTTTCTCAGAAAAGAGAAAGAATCCTTTTAAAAGGGGATGTACCTTCCCCATTGAATCCGCCATCAGGATGTAAGTTTCACACCCGCTGTCCTCTGGCAACGGATTTGTGTAAAGCAGAACTGCCTCCTATGACCGGACATGGGGAGCATTTCACACGGTGCCATTATGTCTAAACATATTTTCAGAATCTTAGTTTTCTTATAAAATAGAAAGTATGACTCACCACTTTAGGAGTTCTTCACATGATTACACAAGAATCCTTTTCATTTTATATCATGCTGTCCGTATTAGCCCCAATCATTGGGGCTTTTAGCTTATTATTTCTCTTCCTATTTGAAAAACGTCTGGATCAACTGGAGAAAGAAAAGAACCAACTGCTTCTGAAACAGGAACTTCAGGAAGCTAAATACAACCAACTGAATCAGCAGATCCAGCCCCACTTTTTTTTCAATACGCTTAATGTCATCCTGAGCCTGGCACGTTTGAATCGCAAGGAAGAACTGGTTTCTGCCATCGAGGTCCTTTCCAAATACTTTAAATTCAAATACAAACAGACTGACCCTTTGATCACCATGGAGGAGGAGATTCAATACACCCAATATTATCTCGACATTCAAAGGCTGAGATTCAGAGATCGTCTCCAAATAGTATGGAACGTGGAAGAGAGCTGCAAGTCTTCACTAGTCCCTCCGTACCTCCTGCAGACCCTTGTTGAAAACGCATTTAAGCATGGTCTTGAAAAGCATCCTGGGCAAGGCAAGCTGATCATCATCCTGAATGAACAAAGGAAAAAAGTGTACTTAGAAGTATGGAACAGCTCATCATCTTCTTTGGACACGCTTGATTCTCAAAAGGAAGACCGTGGAATTGGATTACATAATATCCAGAAGCGATTACAGATGCTCTTTCCAAAGGAAGAAATCCTCATTCAGCTGAATGAAGAAGCCAAAGGAACAAGCGTCCAAATCTTTTGGCCACGTATGACCAGAGAAGACAACATTACTTGATGAAGGAGGAAGCGTAATGCATATTTTACTCGTTGACGATGAGCCCCTTGAACTGGAGCAGCTCAACTACATGATTCACGAAAAATATCCTTATTGGACGATTCATACTGCCGCGGATGCGTCACAGGCTTTAAAGATTCTGACGGAACATCCGATTCGCCTTACGCTGCTCGACATTCAACTGCCTGGTAAATCAGGGATCGAACTCGGGATTGAAATGAAGAAATATGATCATATCGACATCATTATGGTCACCGCCTACCAATCATTCGATTATGCACAGGCCTCCCTGCGACTCGGCGCAAAGGATTATTTAACTAAACCGATTATTGAAGAAGAATTATTTCAAGTTCTCAACCAATATAAATACGCATCCATCCAATCCCATATCGTCCAGGAAGCATTAACGATCATCCATGAACAATACAGCGATAAGCTCTCCCTTTCATCATTGGCGAGCCAGATCCATATCAACGGTACGTATCTTAGCAGGAAGTTTCATGAAGAAATGGGGATCAGCTTCTCTGAATATCTGAATGATTTCAGAGTCCAGGCCGCACAGAGATTACTTCGGCAGGACACCGAAAAGTCCATCTCTTCTATTTCTGAAGAATGCGGATTCAGCAGCCAGCACTATTTCAGTTCATTATTCAAGAAGCAAACAGGATACACTCCAAGGGAATATCGGATAAGAGAGAAGGTATAAATCAATGAAGCCACGAACGTACCGTGAATATATACAAGGAACCATCACGTTTGGTGTGGCGTATGGAGTCGTTTCGCTCCTGGCAAGATGGGTGACCGGCAATACGATTTTGTCTTCTCCTGAAACACTCGTGAAATATGGACTGCTTGGTGGAATTGGCTACGCCATGATGGGAGCCACCGCTCTCTTTCTATTCGGGTGGATCACCCCCTATATCAGGGAACGATTCCCAAACTCCATGACTCTAGGGGATGTATTGAAAGAAAGACTCCGAGGCCGGTCATACTGGTTCGTCATGTGGGTATTACTCCTGACAAGCCTGGACTCCCTGCTCATACAAGCACTGGGAGCAGGTGTGCTATTCCACTTTCTATTGAAAACACCGATTTATGTAGGATTACTCGTATTTTTTTTATATTGCTTCTTGTTGTCCATAGGAGGCATGAAGCAAATCCATCGATTTGAAGGGATTCATATCTCGTTTATTTTCGCAGCCATCATCCTGATTCCCGTTTATTTTTTTATCCAAAAAGGTATTTTTCCCGTTTACGATGGATTGCTTCTTTATCATCCCTACTTATTATTTCTGAAACATAATGAAATCACCTTGTTCATTCTTACCGCATTTCTGATTGGATTCGGACAAGTATTGATCGACCGGGCGAGCTGGCAGCGGATTTATATCATTGAAAAATCCAAGGTACGAACATCCTTTATGATGGCCGGGATCATATGGGCGACCATTCCCCTTGCCTTCACCGCGATTGTACTGATTGCGGTTTATGGGCAGGGCTTTGAAAACATTTACTCCATATTGAGTCAGCTGGTGGAGAAAATCGACTCATTGTTTCTGCTTCTATTATTTATCGGCTGCTGCTTCAGTGCCATCGCCTCCACCGTGGGGGCAGAGCTCCATGCCACATCGATCATGGTCATCCGGAATATGCTGAACCACAAGTTCGATTGGAGTGAAGACCAGCAATTGAAAAAGACCTATTTGGTCTCCGGTGTGCTTTCCCTTTCACTCTTTCTCATCAGCTCGATCCTGTCACCGAGTCTGATGGAGCTCATCTTCTTTTTTGCCCAGGTGTATGCATCCATCATCCCGACCATGCTAGTGGTCATCTTTTATAATAGAATGATCCCGATGCTCCTTCCTTATTGCTCATTGATAGGTTTAGGGACCGGGTTGCTGTCTCTACTAAGCTATAATTCAATTCAATCGACCTGGATCAGCTTTTTCGTGTCGAGTGGGTTAGTGGTGATATCCCTGGTGGTTAATGAGATTCGGATTCATAGAAAATGAGACCACACTCGTAATGGTCCGAGTAAGAGAGTCATCAAATAGGCGACTCTTTTGTCTTAAGGACTAAGACATCTACTAATCACAGGTTTGTATGATGTTATCTATAAAGCCTCATCGTGATAGAATGAGAGAAACGATGAAACAAGTTAGAAAATATGAAAAACCATTAAGGAGGAAAGATAAGAATGACAGAATCAAAGGAATGGAAACATGGTGCTCGCGGGCATTCATTCATTACTTCGTTTAGCGGAGGAAAAGATAGTGTTTTAGCTCTATACAAAGCATCGAAGGATGGAGATGCGCTCGGGCTGATTGTAATGCTGGAGGAAGAAGGAAAGCGGTCCAGATCCCACGGAATGCCTCCGGAGCTTATCCGTGCACAAGCAGAAGCGATCGGCTTGCCCGTATTCACTGCAGCCGCCAGTTGGACAGATTATGAAGAAGTCTTCATGACCCTTTTAGAAAAAGCAAAAGATCAAGGGGCCGAAGTGTTAGTGACGGGAGACCTGGATATGCCTGAACACGGCTGTTGGCATGAAAAAGTAGCGAAGAACGCAAGGCTGAAGCTTGGGATGCCTTTATGGGGAATGAACCACCGCGAAGCTGTCGAAGAGTTCATCAATCTGGGATTTGTATCCATCGTTGTAACGGTTAATTTATCCCTGGGCATGCGCACTGAAGATTTAGGTCGCACGTTAACCCATGAATACATAAAGGAACTAGAAGCCCGAGGGATCGATCCTTGCGGAGAAGGTGGAGAATTCCATACTACAGTAGTGGATGGACCGATTTTCAAACATCCTGTTCCCGTTTTAAAACGTGAGATTTTGAATGACGGAGATTATGCTTTTTTGCCTTTGGAGCTGGATCGAGTTAGAACAAACCTGCATGATGATTGAATCAAGACAAAGCTGAAGATCAGATGATTGATCTTCAGCTTTTTGCCTCTATAAATTAAATTTGCACTCCCGATTCCAACACCAGATGTTCTTTGAGTGTTTGCTGTAATGTCCCCTTTGTCTCTATTTGACCGTCAAATGCGACTCCTGTATCAACTATTTTTCTGACAAGCTCTACCCGCAGTCCTGTAAGGATGGCTTTGCATCCCATCATATTAACTCCTTTTAAGATCTTCCCAAATTGAAAAATGACATCCAATTCCATTTCCGCAATACCCGATAAATCTATAATAAGGGTTTGAATTTTCATAGAACTGATTCCCATCAACACTTTTTCTTCCAGTGTATGAACCCGATAGGTATCTATCCTTCCAATTAAAGGCAATACCGCAATCGAGCTATTGATTGGAATGATAGGTACCGATAGATTTTCCACCAGCTTTTTCTGTGACAACAGCTGTTCATCTTTGTAATCAGAATAACTGATAAAGAAATTATTCAGGAACTGATCAACACTGTCATTGATTCTTTTTTCCAAATCAAAGAATTTCTTTCGCGGAGATTCATTATCCTCATTTTGATTATCATATTGATAAAGGAAATACCATAGAGTTCTTCTAATTGCATGTACCCATTCCAGTTTGAATGCAAGTGTGAGAGAATGCTGCGCCCATGCTATGCCTTCTACTTTTGCAAATTTAACCAGCTCTTCTTCTTTGTTTTCAACGATATAATGAGCTAAGACTTCTGCATTCTTTACCAGATCGATGTTTCCCTTTTCTAGAATATCATTGATTTTGCTACTAACATTTACAGCTTCAGATAAGAGTTTTTGCTTAAAATCCTCTCTGTTAGCCGTAAGAAAATCCGCTATATCTTCTTTATTATGGAATGTATTATTCATAGTAACACGCTCCTTTTTTATTCCGGATATATTCCTTATTCGTTTCTATGAATGAAAATCCTTCAAAAACAAAGGTTTCAATTATTAATTGAACATTTTATACCTATATTATTCAAGAGCCCCCCGATGCTTGGGAACACACTCCATTTGCCATGATGAACCTCAGAATAAACTCATCCTCCCGATACAAAAAGGTCAACAAAACAAAAAAAGCAGTAAAGATATCTTAATTTTACATGTCTGAAAATTCTTATAATTAAATAAATACGGAGGGGAGGATGATTAGATGAAGACGAAGGTAAATTGTTTCAGGAGCAGGTTTTTCATGATTGCAATAATGGTACTGATGGTAGCGATTAGCGGTTGCTCCACCAATATGGGGGCAAGTTCAGGTGATCAGGCTGATGGACAGGCTTCCCAGAAGGAGAATAGCCTGGTCATTGCCCGTCTATCCGATGTGGAGAATCTCGATCATCATTTTATGTCAACCATCAATGCGGCAAGTGTAACACACGGTAAAATATATGAGGGGCTTGTCGGCAGAGATAAAAACGCCAAAATTAAGCCATTACTTGCAAAGGAATGGGAGCAGCTGGATGAAACAACGTGGGAATTCAAGCTAAGAGATGATGTCTCGTTTCATGATGGGTCAGCATTTAACGCCGAGGCTGTCAAGAAAACGTTCGATCGATTAACAGACCCAAAGGTGGCTTCTCCTCGAGCTGTTGTTTTCAAAATGGTCAAGGAAGTAAAAGTAGTCGATGATCATACCGTTCAATTTCTTTTATCTGAGCCTTTTTCACCCTTATTATCCATCCTGGCGAGCCATGAAGGCGGAATCATCAGTCCAAAGACCATTGAAAAATACGGGAAAGACATTATCCAAGAGCCGGTCGGCACAGGTCCATTTGTGTTCAAGTCCTGGGAAACGGGAAAAGAGATTGTGTTTAATAGAAACGACAAGTATTGGGGAGATCAACCAACTATAAACCAAGTGGTTTTCAAAGTCGTACCTGAAGAGACAACGAGAATTTCCATGCTTGAAACGGGCGAAGCCCATATTGCAGAACCCCTTTCTGTCACGATGATGGATTCAGTGAAGGCATCCAATAATGTTGAAGTCTACCGAAGTGAAGGCTTTGGTACGGAGTATGTAGGTTTCAATGTGCAAAAAGAACCTTTCAACGATGTCCGTGTCCGGAAAGCTATATCCCATGCGATTGAAATGGACTCCATCATGAAAGGTGTATTCAATAATATAGGAAAAAAAGCGAACTCCTTATTGGGATCTAAAGTGTTTGGCTATCATCCGGATATGAAATCATATGAATATAATGTAAACGAAGCCAAGAGGTTACTGGCCGAAGCAGGGTATCCTGATGGATTCAAAACCACATTGCTTACAATGGACAGTAAGGAAAGGATCAGCCTGGCTGAAGTCATGCAATCCCAGCTCAAAGGAATTGGAATCGACTTAGAAATACAGATTCAGGAGTATGGAAGCTTTGTAGAGCAAGCCACAAGTGGAAATTCGGAAATGTTCATCATCAGTTGGAGAAATGCCACAGGCGATGCGGATTATAATCAATACAATCTATTCCACAGCAATTCCCATGGACCTGCCGGAAATACATTTTTCTATAGTAATGATGAGGTAGATCAATTGATCGAACAGGCACGTTCTGAAATGGATCAAGAGAAACGATTGGAGCTTTATGCAAAATCTCAGGAGCTGGAAATGAAAGACGCGGTCTACATCCCGGTTCGGGTGATTGAAAACATGGCGGCGATTCGAAACAACGTAAAAGATTTTTCAATCAGTCCTGCCGGTTATTTGGAAATCAATGATATTAGCATTCAATAATATTTCACTAAACGATTTAGTAAGATCAAAAATGAGAAGTTGCCTAACTTCTCATTTTTGATTTCTATTTACTTATTCTTTCTTTCCTGCGCTTTAATGGCCACCTTCTCAAGTCCATTTTGTGCAAATTCCACATCTGACTTCGGCATCGCTTTATTATTTTTAAGGTCCTTATTCTTCTGTTTAGACATTCTTTCACCACCCTTTTGGTTGTATTTATATAGTGCACAAGGGTGGCAGCAAATATGAAGCATCTCGACGTTTTTCCTCTCCTACCTTTAAAAAAGTCGACTCCATAGGAATCGACTTAAAGAAATTAAAAAACCCCATTCTCATTGGGTGAATCCTCCGGAATGGCTTGCCCAACATCCCACAATTCAACGATCCGCTCATCCTCGAAACGGAAGATATGAACGACAGCCCCTCCCAGGTCCTCTGGATTCTGTCTCACATGTGAATGGACCGCAACCGTGTCACCGTCCTGGATGGCACGTTTGACATCGAGTATCTTGTCCGGGTTCCCGGCTGCATTCTCCTCCATGGCAGACATAAGCGAATCTGCATCTCCTGGAAAATACGGATTGTGGTGGCGAAAGTCAGGACCTGCGTGACTCTCGTATGCTTCCCGGACGTTTCCTGATGCGACAAGTTCCAGGAATGAGACTGCTCTTTCTTTAATGGTGAGTCTACCATTCATTTCAATCATCCTTTCATTTCAACCGTGATACATTTCATTTTAAAGGAAAAGGATGGAATTGGCGAATGAGTGTCCTTGATTAAAAAAGCATTGACCCACGCAGGTCAATGCTTTAAGATTATCGCTTATTAAACGCATTTAACATCCAAATATGCTGCTCCAGGGATGTTTTAATTCCGATAAATAAATCAGCTGTAGGCTGGTCTTGAGAATCCTCTGCTGTCTCAATGATTTTCTTGGAATCCTTTACGATTTGTTCAAAATCGTTCACTAAGGCATCCACCATTTCAGTAGACGATTCTTTTCCGTTGGATTCTTCAATGGTAGCCGTTTCGAGGTATTCTCTTAGTGTGGCGATCGGCTTCCCTTTAATCGTCAGAATTCTTTCTGCCACTTCATCAATATAATTACCCGCTTCATTGTAGTATTCTTCAAATTTCTCATGCAGGGTGAAAAATTCCGGACCCGTTACATACCAATGATAATTGTGTAATTTTGTATAAAGGACGTTCCAATTTGCAAGTTGTTTGTTAAGTGCCACGACTAATTGTTGATTCATGTATGTTCTCTCCTTTGTCTTTGTTATAAATGTATTATATCCTTATTTATAATTATTATCAATTAATAAGAATTATTATAAATGGATTACATCATTATTTTTTCCACCGATTTTGATAAAATACGTTTTTCTCAAAAATAAAACCAACAGGAGCGCGACTCTTTCATGAGTCCATCACTCCTGTTGGTTTTATAGATCTTTTTGTTCCACATTAAGTTCAATCAGATTACCATCTGGATCGGCGCAGAAAATTTGGGCGAATCCGCTTTTTGAGTTAGGTTTTTCAAGGATTTCAACCTCGTTCTTTTTTAACCATGTTAGAGTATCATGGTAGTTTTCCACTCTTAGGGCAAAATGACCTTCCCTGCTGGATAGGCGTTTATCCTGACGAATGGTCTGGGACGAAGGATCGACGATTAGATGGAGCTGCTGGCCCTCAATTTCATACCAGGCACCTGGAAAACCAAAGTCAGGACGTGTGATTTCGTTTAAACATAATGTTTTCCCATAGAAATTTTTCGCTTTTTCCAGATCAGTCACCGTAAGACTTACGTGATGGAGACAAGTATATTTAATCAAGATCCTCACTTCTTTCTTTTTTTGTATAGAACTGGCCCATTTACACCGTCATCTTCCAACTGGACAACGCCAGCCACCGCTCTTTCTCTTTATAATCCGGCACGATCTTCCCGACAAGTCGCCAGAAAGACCGGTCGTGATTGAGGTGGACCATGTGGCACATTTCATGGACGACCACGTAGTCGATGACATCCCGGGGGGCCATGGCAAGCTTCCAGTTGAACGTCAGCTGTCTTCTCCCATCACAGGTTCCCCAGGTCGTTTGGCTGTCTGTGATGCGGATGGAACGGGGCTTGGTTTTAAAGTGACGTTGATGGACCGCAATGCTATTCTCTACCATCGCTTTGCACTGCTTGTAGTAAAAACGTTTTAACGCCTGTTGGATCCGTTCATCTTCAAGCTCTTTTACTTGGATGTGAAGCGTCTTTCCGTCAAAGGTGACATGATCCTGTGTGATCGATGGATCGTGTTGAACCTGTATAGGGAATGAGTTCCCAAGAAACAAAAAGGGTTCCCCATGATGATACGTCTTCTCTTGTGGTCCATTCAGACGATCCTTCATCTCCTTCGATTTCTCCAGGATCACATCCCATTTATCCTCCAGCAGCCGGATCACCGATTCATCCGGGGTCCCTTTAGGTGCATAGACTTCAATGTTTCCGAAGCTGTCTAAGTAGATGCCAATGGATGACCGGTTCTTATATTTAATCTCAAACTGTATGGTCTCACCAGAATAAGTATGGATCATCTTTTATCCCCTGTATCGGATGGCTAACCCTTTTAAGAAATTCCGCGCATACCGGTCACCGCACACTCTGTAATTGTTATGGCCTTCTCTTCGCAGGATCGCTCCCAATTCGCCTTTTGTGATCACTACTCCAGCCAGATCCAATATCTCGATCATATCCTCACTTGTTAACGAGAGGGCGATCTTTACCTTTTTTAGAAGAAGATTATTCACATGCTCATACGTCAATTCCGGTCGATCCGTCTGTCCCGGTTTTGGTCCTCTTTTAAACGTAATGAAGCCGTTCAAGAATGACTCGTACATTTCATCATCACATGGGATATGGTCTTCATCCTCAATGATCTCTTCCTCGAAATCATCACTGTACTGTGTTTTTGTAAGCACCTTCAGCACTTCTTCCTTTGAGAGCTCAATGCCTCCAAGCTTGAAGATCTCTACCATTTCTGTATTTTTGATATCGAGTGCATATCGTAATCGTATTAATATATCGTTATTATTTAGGTTCATGTGTCGACCTCCTGAGATTTTCCTATCACTAAAACAATAGCTTACCACTATAAGGACTTGTTTTATAGTATGACCTCAATGAAAAAGAAGCTTACCTGATGACAGATAAGCTTCATGAGTCTACACCCGTATTAATGAACCGTTTCAGCCTGCCCCTTAACAAATCTAGCAAAGACAAAGCGAATGAACGGTCCCATGATGACTAGCTGAAGAGGAAGAGCAAAGATGAAATTTTTAGAAGCAATCGAAAAGTAGTTTTCAACTAATGTACTCTCTCCCGGGCCTTCAAAAAAATACGTCATGCCCAATCCAAAAAGCGACATCAAGCAAACCATCCCCACCACCATAAAAATGGAAGTGAACAGAATCACATACAAACTCTTGGATTTGTCGAATGGCAAAGAGAACACCATCTTATGTGCAACCGGTCCGACAATAAATAATTCCAATAGTAACGCTACAATAAAGCCCAAGGTCAGTTGAACCAGGATTCCTGTCAATGAAATCGTGCCCAGCAGGTCATTGATCACTATATTATAAAATGTCATGACCACCACCATCCCTACACACATCATCATTCCAAAATAAAGATTTTCCTTCTTCGTTGTTGGCAAATTCCATCATCCCTTCTTTTGAACACCTAGTCATTATAGCGATTGAGGGATAGGCTGCATAAGTGAACATTTTGTGAACGATTGATGACCGTAGGAGAGTATAATCTTTCAAATAAAAGAGGAAATATATTAGGGTAGAATGAACGATTTACATGCTATATAATGGAATTCAGGAGGTGATATATATGGAAAAGCAAATGGTAGAAATTTTATTAGATCTACAAAAAGAATTTAAAGAGTTTCGAGGTGAGCTACAAGAGACTAAATTGGATGTTAGAAACATCAGGAATGATTTAAGAGAGACTCAGTCTGATGTCAAAAATATCAGTAACGATTTAAAAGAAACTCAGTCCGACGTCAAAGACATCAGTAACGATTTAAAAGAGACTCAGTCCGATGTCAAAGACATCAAGGAAACGGTAAAAAGAATTGAGACATCACAAACAGATGATGTCGTTGCTTTGTTAAAAGTGACCAAACAGAACGCAGAATCTGAATTCCTCTATTTGAATAAAAGACTAACAGAAATCGATAAGCGGGTATTCAATCTTGAGAGTCGGGTTGAACGTTAATGGTCTTCGTAACGTAACAAAGCGACCAAGAACCCAACAATCATCTTTATGACCCCGCCTGCTATTTCTACATCTTTTCTATTCAGGCTTATTTAGTCAATCTCAACTTCAATTCTCCCTTTACCATTACTCCAGCATGCAATGCTTCGCCTTCTCAGTTTAATCCTGTTATACTTACATTACCTACCATAAATCTGAAATGAGTGATGTCATGTTAACCTCATATGAGAAAATAAATCTGTCAGGAAACAAACTTGCTGAAGTTTATCTCCATAAAACTCCGGATAATCGATTTATCGTATCGATACCAGCAATCCACTGGTCTGCAGAATTCAATCAAAAGGATGACATTAGCATTCAAAGTACAAAACTTCAATCCTCACTTAATTTTCATATGTTCCAAGGGGATACAGACGAATTGGTCACAGCTATCGAAAAGTTGGTTCAAAGCCATTCTTAAATACAAGACCCAAAACAGCAAATGATATTTATTTGCTGTTTCTTCATGCTTATCTAGAAAGGTCCGTCCCTCACCGCTTTAGTGCGGTGTGGGACGGACCTTCTTTTAGTTAGGAGCAAGGGGAAATTTCAGTGTGACAGTTGTTCCTTCTCCCGGATAGCTGACAAACTGTATGTTCCCGTTGTATTTCTCCACAATGTTGAAGCAAATCATGAGGCCCAGGCCGGTTCCTTTACTCTTTAAGGAGTAGAACGGAGTCCCGAGGTTCTTCACTTCCTCCTGACTCATTCCACGCCCATTGTCTATAATTTGAATGCAGACTTGGCCTTTTGCTTTGACAGCCTTCACCTTAACGGAACCACTATGCGGAGAGGCTTCGATGGCATTTTTGATTAGGTTGATGAATAGTTGCTTTAATTCAATGGAATTGGCGGCCACATGACAATCCTTCTCCACGTTGAGTTCAATGCCGTTATCGTTCAACAGACCGTACATGTTGAGTAGTTCCGTTACATCTTTGAGAACCATTTCAACATCGACGTTGTCTACCTTCTCCACATTGTCCGGCTTTGAAACGGACAGGAACTGGGAGATAACATGCTCCGCCGTATCGAGTTCATTCATCATCAAGGCAAAATTCTGCTTCTGACTTTGGCTGAATGCAGGGTCCTCAACATAATATTGAAGAAATCCATTCACGACGGTCAAGGGATTCCGGATTTCATGGGCGACAGCCGCCGCCAGTTGACCCGTTGTTCTCATCCGCTCCGCCTGCTGCACCTGTTCATAGTAAACCCGCTGCTTCTGAATCCGCAGATTCGTTAAATGAAAGATAAAGTACAGGAGGATTTGACTGGCCAAGAAGTTCACAACATTACCTACTAAATCTATGTAGATGTAAGGATAGTCCTGCCCCTTGTCTATGAATCCGATATAACCGAATGTAAACGCAATGAACGAAGAATTGATCACAAGCGAAAAATAAAAAAGCCTCTTGTCAAAAAAGAGAATCGAAAAAGCAGGAATAAAACAAAGTAAAACAAACCCCGACCAGGTTTCAGGATACAAGTAAAACAACGCGTAAAAAAAAAAAGGTAGACGAAACGACAGTCATATATCTCATCCACGCATTTTCATACCAAGGATAAATCAATAAACAGCCAGAGATGATCACGATCATCACCCCATGTACCGAGAATCGTGAATTCACCGGATTATCCACCAGTAGACCCGCTATCATCAGGACGATGATGAATGAAACAATCATATAATAGTATTTTTTATGTAATCGACCATTAAATTCCTTCATTAAAATGCTCCCACTAGAAAACTCTATTTCTGTCATTCTATGACAGGACATAGTAACTATCTTACAAAAACCGGGAATAGTCAATAATGGAAATCAATTAAAATGGGAGGGACGGACATTCACAAGGTCCGTCCCTCCTCAATACCTCTTCAATATGATTAGAAAATATTCAACAGCTCATCAAATGAATCAACGGCTTGCGTATATTCTTTCGCTTCACCAAAACCATAGCGGGCATAGATAAATGGAATCCCCGCTTCCTTTGCCGCCTTTTGGTCCCCTACTGTATCTCCAACGTATACAGGGTCATTTAAATGGTTGCGCTCGATGATGAGCTTAATATTTTCCCCTTTTGAAAGTCCTGTCCTGCCAGGGTTCTCGTAATCGATGAAATGCTTATCCAGTCCGTGATATTCATAAAAGGCCTCAATGTATCCGTCCTGACAGTTGCTCACGATAAACAGCTTGTACTTCTTTGCCAGCTCTACAATCACCTCTTCCACATGATGATAGAGACTCCCTCCATGCTTACTTAAGTGCGGGATTTCATGGCGGGACAGATTTTTCAGAAGTTGTTCCCGCTCCTCTTCGTTCAATTCAGGGAACAATCTCCTCCCGATTTCCTTCATTTGAAGCCCCATGGTCTCTTCAAGATGCTTCCTTGTTATGCCTTCTTTTAACTGGTTATGCTCGTTGATGACGCTGTTCCACGCTTCCAGAACGGATTCAATGGGATCCCATAGTGTGCCGTCCAAGTCGAAAATGATGCTGTCCATGCCTTATTCCTCCAGTTCGTTTAGTGTTTTGAGACAGGTAAAAATTGTCATTATATGTAGTATAGCAGAAATTTTCAGTAGGAAGGAGGGGTTTCCTAAGTGATCTATGCTGGTCACATAGATCACACACCAAACAGGAAATTTATGTTAATATAATTAGGAAAGTCATAGACTATAACGGAGGAAAATTCAATGAGCAAACATACAGAGCTGCATAATCTAATACATGAAAGCTGCAAAGAACTCGACTTCTCAGGTGTCGTCCTCGTCAAACAAGGGACAGAAGTATTATCAGAAAGCGCACATGACTTTGCGAATCGATCGGACCAGATTCCTAACACCCCGGGTACACGATTCGGGATTGCCTCTGGGAGTAAGTTATTTACGAGCATAGGGATAGGTCAATTGGTTGAAAAAGGGTTACTCTCTTTTGACACTCGTCTGAAGGATTGTTTGGATATCGACTTTCCTCATTATGATGAACGTGTGAGCATCCATCATCTTTTGACACATACATCAGGCATTCCGGATTATTTCGATGAGGAACTGATGTCTGATTTTGAAGATCTGTGGAAAGAAACACCTGTATATCATATGAGATCACTACAGGACTTTTTGCCATTCTTTCAATCCAGTCAGATGAAATTCACTCCCGGCGATCGATTTCATTATAATAATGCAGGGTTCATCCTATTGGGATTGATCATTGAACAGCAAACAGGGCAGTCTTTTACAGAATACATAGAATCTGAGATTTTCCATAAAGCAGGCATGGTCCATTCAGGCTATTTTTCATTGGACTGCCTTCCTCCCAATACGGCAGTGGGATATATAGAGGAAGAGAATACATGGAGAACCAACCTCTATTCAATTCCTGCAAAAGGCGGTGCTGACGGCGGGGCGTTTATTACAGCATCAGATATGATGAACCTTTGGGAAGCTTTATTTTCTTATAAACTAGTAAATGAAGAAACGACCGGGAAACTGCTGACCCCTCATGTCCATGTGAACGGAGAAGTGCACTATGGTTATGGAATCTGGATGAACCAAAGGAATGATGAAATCTACAAGTTTCATGTGATGGGATATGATCCCGGAGTCAGCTTTCGTGCCTCTTATTATCCTAAACTTGACTTGAAGCTGGCGATTCCGTCCAATAGAGAATCGGGACCGTTTGAAGTGACGAAAGCGCTTGAAGGACATTTCGGGATCTGAGCGTATTAACTAGGGTTCCATCGTCTGGACATTCAGTCATCGAAGAACGATGGAACCCCATTCTTTAAAATGTCATTTTCCATATACCTCAAGTTATAATATTCATCCTTTTTTCCAACAGCTTCAATTGAAATATCTCATAATTCCCCATATTAAAACACCCAGCGCAACAAAGGTTAAAAGCAAGTCTAGTAAAGCCGTCTTCTTCCTTCCATTCTTCAGACTCATCACTGCGTCATATATGCCCTTAAACACCCAAAAAGCCATTAGAGACATCCAGCCGATGGAGTCATTTTGAGGCTGGTCATCAAACATCATGATCCATGCCGCTATAATAAAGGAAAGCAGGAAAACATTGATTGCGATTTTCAGAGGTTTATTCAACTCATAAGGCTCCACTCTTCCACCCTCCTTTTCACATGCCTGCGTTAGATTCCCATCTTTCTTACCGCTTTTAATAAGCTTTTCACCCTGTTCCACTGCTCCCCCAGGCAAATCCCAGATTGGATAATCCTTGCGCTAAAACAGCCTGACGTGCTTGTCATATTCGTTATCCCCATTTCACCGAATCTACTCACACCGGAGTCAAGAATTCTTAATTTACACCATCTACAATAACATAAATTACCAAAAGTTTTACAGAATGAAGTTCTTTTCATTTTTCATATAAAAAAGAGCCTATCCTTTTAGAATAAGCTCTTGGTCAATGGTTTCATAAACTATCCTTTATTCAGCTGGTGACAACTCGCTCTCTGTCACCCATTTATGATTCTTTACTTCTTCTCCACCTGTCACGGGTGTGAAATCCACCATATACACCGTAGTTTCTTCAGCAGATTCCACTGTGGCAGTCGCATCTTTCATCCCTTCCATATGATCTGCGTCCAATACGACCTCATCACCGGAGGTATAAGGTTCCTCCCCATGACCGGCAATTTCTTCATGGATGACCCATTTATGGTCTTTCACTTTTTCTCCACCAGTGGTCGGTGTATAGGTAACGGTATAGACGACGGTCTCATAAGCACCTGAGATCGAGGCTTCTGCTCCCTTCATTCCTTTCATATGGTCATCTTGGATGATGGCTTTGCTTCCTACTGGATATGTCGGATTGGCAGCTTCCTTCAAGCCTTCCGGTACTTCTCCTGAACTGGAGTGGTTCATGTCATCATGATCCATTCCGTCCATTTCTTCCTTCATCTCCTGATCATTTCCGCCTTCATGTCCCGTATCCTCTCCATTGTTGGAGCAGGCTCCCAATAGGAGAAACAGTGCTGTAACGAGTAACAGGATCGTATTTTTACTATTTGTAGTCATGGTCATCCTCCTTTTTATCTTCTCAACCAAGTTTACCCAGTAAAATTGCAATTTATATGGAGAACGGAAATAGAATCATGAAGAATTTATGACAAGTGCTATCCGGATGTCAGGCATTGTGCATAGTTTTTTCATATTTTTTCGTTAAAATAAAGGAAATGACAAAATGAGGTTATACCATGAATAAAATTTCAACCAAGTTAGCCCTCTACTTTACGATCGCGGTTCTCGTGATGGAAGGATTGTTGATGCTCTATCTACATGACAATATCATTGATACACGGGTCGATGAGGAGTTTGAATCGATTCTATCCCGGGGAAACAGTCACCGTGATGTGCTAGAGGATCACTATTCAGAAACGACACTCCACCACATTGCCCTCATGGAATCGAAAACAGAAACGGAAGTCGTGATCACAGATCGAAGCCATAACGTCATCATTGGTTCAAGTGAATTAACAGATGGGATGCGTGAACTAATCCAAGTCACCCCTGAAACACTGACTCGTGAAGGAATGGTCATCGAATCAAATTGGAAGGATATGAATTATTTAGCTACCGTCACATCCTTCGAAAGTGAACAGAACGAAGGATATGTCTATATGTTCAAGAACGCCGCACCGTTACGGAACCTGATCAGCCAATTGAACAGTCATTTCCTTCTCGCAGGAATACTGAGTCTCATCATCTTAACCGGAATCCATTTTCTCCTATCGAAAATCCTCACGCGCCCCTTATTAAAAATGAAGCAGGCGACGGAAAAATTGAGCAAAGGGAATTTCGAGGTGAAACTTCCGGAACTCGGTCAGGATGAACTTGGGGATCTCTCGGATTCCATTCAGAGGCTGGCGTCAGATTTAGAAACCATTCAACGGGAGCGCACTGAATTCTTAGCTAATATTTCCCATGAGCTCAGGACCCCCCTGACCTATGTACAAGGGTATGCCAATGTGACTCTTCGAGAGGACATCCCGGAATCTGAACGAAAAGAATATCTGAACATTATCCAGGAAGAATCCAAAACCATCCTGACGTTAATAGAAAATTTATTTGAGCTGGCAAAAATTGATGAAAACAATTTCTCCATTCAAACTGAAGCCATCAATTCGGACCCTTTTTTTCATAAAGTCATCAACAAGATAACTCCTGTTTTTAAAAGAAAGGGAATCGATCTCATTTTGACTGTGAAGGAGGATTTCCCTTTCCATGCCGATCCAATACGTCTCGAGCAAATCGTTCTGAACCTGTTGGATAACGCCCTAAACCATTCGCCTCCTCATTCAACAACGGAGGTGACGGTTGAGCCAACCGAATCAGGAAATATGAGCCTCGTGATTAACGATCAGGGAATGGGCATCCCACCGGAGGAACTTCCACAAGTATTCAACAGGATGTACCGGGTGGAGAAATCACGTTCCAGGGAATTTGGCGGATCCGGTCTCGGGCTATCCATTGTGAAAGAACTGGTGGAAGCACATGGCGGTCAAATTTCCATCCAAAGTGAACGAAATAAGGGAACATCGATCAACATTATACTGTGAAGCTTGGAGGTCAGTCTGATGAATACCATTTTATTAATCGATGATGAAAGAAGGATGCTGAACCTGCTGGAACTTTATCTGAAGCCTCACGGGTATATATGCAAAAAGAAAAATAACGGCTATGACGCGATTCAGGCGGTTAAGAAACATTCTGTAGACCTGGTCATATTAGATATCATGATGCCTGAGCTTAGTGGCTTTCAGACCTGTGAAAAAATCAGAGAGTTTTCAAATGTCCCCATCATCATGTTAACGGCCAGGGGGGATAAGGATGACGTCATAAAAGGCTTAAACGCCGGGGCTGATGACTATATCACGAAGCCCTTTGATGAAGGGGAACTGGTCGCACGCGTGAATGCTCAGTTCAGAAGGATCAAACAGTATGACCAAGTAGATGATCAACGCTTGACCAGAGGGGCTTTTACGTTGGATGGAGACTCCTACACGTTAAAATATGAGAATGAAATCAGTTCTCTGACGTTAAAAGAATATAAAATCCTGCACTCCTTGATGAAGAACACAGAACGGGTATACACCCGTGAACAGCTCCTTCTCATGGTATGGGATATCCATTCCACGACCGATATCCGAACTGTGGATTCCCATATCAGGAATTTAAGGGAAAAGCTGAAGAAAGCAGGTTTCCCCATTGAACCTCATTTGAAAACAATATGGGGCATTGGCTACCAGTGGAAAATATAACAAAAGATCAAAGGAACCCTATCCTTTGATTTTTTGTTTGTTCACTCCATTAGGCGATTTTCTTACATTCTTCTGCACATTTGAAGCAAGCATCGGCACATGCCTGACAATGATCATGATCATGCTTCTTGCATTCTTCCCCACATGCTTCACAAATCGCAGCACATACTCCAGCGAGATCAGATGCAAATGGTGTCCCTCTTACTAAGGATTGTTCTAAGTATGCACACATATCCGCACATTCCCGATCGTACCGGATACATTCTTTCATCATATTGAGATCTTCTTCCTTTAAACAAGAATCGTAACAATGGTTACAAGCTACCATACATTCATGTAATGCGTTGATGACCGATTGATATTTTTCGTGTGACAATGTGGACTCCTCCTTTAAGATTGTGTATTTCATATACTTAATACACGTTTACTATATCCCGTTCATTCTGTAATAAACGGATAAGTTGGATATATTTAATTAGAAAGAAGTTTCGTTTCATTTGCATATTTATTGCACAATTAGAGGGTAAACAAGGTCATCTTGGAAACATGCCCATAATTTAAGCCTAGGCAGGTATAAAAAGGGACGGACCTCATGCTTTCTTGATGATGCACAAGGTCCGTCCCTTCTTTTGATTAACCTCACCTTTTATGGAATAATGAATAAATGCTCGTTCCATTAGTGCAAGTAACCAATGGAATACCGGATGGATGAGCTTTTTTAGTTCACCGCATATATATATTAGTTTTGATTTAAATCTTGGAGGTATGAATGGTTGTTTGCACAAATCACTGAACGCAAGTACATGAGTTCCAAACATCTTTTTATCTACTTTATCCTCGCACTTTGCGTGGCCGCTTCCCTCTATTTCGTCTACCACAATCATGAATGGTATGATCGGCCGATTGCCGAAGTGATCAGTACGAAGATTGTGGAAACGACGGAGATGGAGGATATGAACGGAAATAAGGATAAGCTCTACTCCCAGCAGATCGTAGCTGAGCTGAAGAACGGGGATCAAAGGGGTGAGACGATCACTCTAACCAATGAGTATTCTTCCTCCGGGGCAACTGATCAGGAATATCGTCCCGGGAATGAATTATTCGTAAGTATCGATTCATCTCCATCAGGAAAAATAGAGCTGACAGGGAACATAGAAGACGTCAAACGGGATACATACATGATGATCATTGGCTGGGTTTTTATCCTTCTCTTATTGGTGGTCGGTAAGAAGCAGGGGCTGTTCTCCCTGATCACCCTTGGAGTCAATGCCGTCATCCTTTCATATGCACTGGACATTTACCTGAACTCAGAGGATATAAGCCTTTTGGTGGTATGCAGCATCGGGGTGATTTTATTTACCGGCATATCCCTTTTATTCGTCAATGGCTTTAATGAAAAAACGTACGCAGCGGTTGTTGCGACCTTGATTGGAACGTTCATGACGCTCCTGATCGCCTATGTTGTGGTCGGATTCACCGCTGGAAACGGTCTTCGTTATGAGGAGATGCAGTTCCTGACCCGCCCATATGAAATGGTGTTCATGGCAGGGATACTTGTGGGGTGCTTAGGAGCGGTGATGGATGTCGCCATCACTCTATCGTCGTCCATCTTCGGACTTTATGAGAAGAATCCGGACATCTCCATCAAAGCGTTAAGAAAGTCGGGATTTGATATCGGCCAGGACATCATGGGAACGATGACGAATATTTTGTTCTTCGTCTATATAAGCGGAGCTATTCCCATGCTCATTTTGTTTTTCAAAAATGCTTCCCCACTTGGATTCACCCTTTCCATGAATCTTTCACTGGAAATGGCGAGGGCACTGACCGGGGGAATCGGCATTGTACTGGCGATCCCGATCGCCATCTTTATATCCATCTTTTTTGTCAGCAGAAAGAAGGCTAGAGCATGACTGTACAATTGTATCTCGCAGCCATCCTTTTCATCTTAATGATCACGATTGGTGGAAAAAAAGGTGCCCGGTCCTTTGTAGCTCTATTTCTTAACTTCGGCGTGCTTCTTTTCACCATTATCTTAATGAATGATCCGAATCTGAATCCGATCATCCTGACGCTGATTGCCTGCACCCTGATCAGCTGCATATCCCTATTTTTCATCAGTGAGATCAACATCAAGACGGTAACAGCCTTTCTTTCGACAATCATCACCACCGGCTTACTACTCTTCTTCATCCTGATGTTGACCGATCAGGCGATGATACAGGGATTCAGTGAAGAGGAAACCGAGGAAATCGGGGCGTTTTCCTTATTTGTCGGAGTGGACTTTGTGAAAATCGGGGCTTCCATGATCATCATGAGTACGATCGGTGCCATCATTGATCTATCCATCTCGATTTCCTCGCCTATGCGTGAAATCGCCTATCACAATCCTGCTATCAGCAGAAAAGATCTATTCTCCTCGGGGCTGAGCATTGGCAGGGATATCCTTGGAACCAGCACAAATACGCTGTTCTTTGCTTTCTTCGGAGGCTATATGGGACTGCTGATCTGGTTCAAGGACCTATCCTACTCGATCGGGGAAATCGTGAATTCCAAAGTATTCAGTTCCGAAATGATCTTCATCGGTTCAGCGGGGATCGGTGTCGCCCTCGCGATTCCGGTCACTTCCTGGATCACGGCTTACTATTTAGTGAGTCGGAGAAGCGAGGCGAGTGACAGGATTGAACGTTAAAAATTTTTTTCAGGATCGAAACTTCTACCAAAAAGCAGAGGCAAACCGATTCTTTCACGTCATCAAAAAGATATGGTAAGATAGCACCTACACTGATGAGATTTTAGGAGAATGACCATGAAAAAAACAATCGACCATATTGGAGTAGCTGTCAGAAACATAGAAGATACCATCCGCTTTTACGAGAATGTTCTCGGGGCGAAGCTGATCGACCGCTATCGAAGCGATGCCAAGGGTGTCGAAAGCGAAATTGCGATCATGGAGGTGGACGGTGCCAGAACAGAATTACTTGCGCCGACGAATAATGATACATCGCCCATCGCACGGTTCATCAAGCAAAAAGGCAAGGGCGTCCACCACATCGCCTATCGTGTGGATGACCTCGATGCCGCTCTGGAAGAACTGAAGCATCAGGGGATCCGCACATTGGAGGATAGCCTTCGCATCAACAAGCATGGCAGAAGATTGATCTATTTGAACCCTGCTGATACGGAAGGCACGATCATTGAGTACTGTGATTATCCCGATGGGGAAAAAATCTAGCCAAATAAAAACGCATTGGACTCAACTTGAGTTCAATGCGTTTTTTGTGCCCTCAAAGACCACTCTTTCGTAATATTCCCGTCTTACGATCTGTTGGTTGCCAAATCATGCACAGCCATTTTAGCTCAACATGAATCCCTATTCCCTAAAATAATACCCACGACCTGTTTCTGCAGCCTCAGCATCCTCCGCATCCGCCTTCGTCACATGAACCGTCCCACGGGGATGCTGAGGCGGGGCATAAATAGAATAAAGTTTAATCGGTGTATCACCCGTATTTATCAAATTATGCCACGTCCCGGCCGGGATCACGATCGCATAATCTTCCTTCACTTCTCTCTCAAAGGTTAAGTTATCCTGCCGGTCCCCCATCCGGACGATTCCCTGCCCTTGTTCAAGACGAAGGAATTGATCAAGGTCCGGGTGGATTTCCAACCCGATATCCTCTCCCGGATTAATACTCATCAAGGTCACCTGCAGATGGCCCCCCGTCCAAATGGCGGTGCGGAATGTGTTATTTTGAACCGTTGCCTCGTCGATATTCACGACAAAAGGGGCAGGACCATAATCCATCGATGCCATCCGACTGTCCTCATCCCCTCCCAGCACACTTAGCCGCCTCGCATGCTCCCATTCATCCTTACACGCATTCGCGAACACCTCATACACCGGCTGATGCTGCGCGTTCAGGCATCCTATCCGGAACTGTTCGTAATCCGTCAACTCCGCTTCATATCCTCTCTGCAGTCCATCCCGGTAAGAATGGAATGGAACACTCTCTACCTGATAAACCGGCTGACTTCCCGTAAGCGAAGTATATAGATTGGTCAGTTGCCACCAGTGACGCTGTTCGTCTTCCATCAGTTGAAGAAGTTCGTGCTGGTGGTATTGATTCGGGGCTGCATGGGCTAATCGGCTGTACAGATCGGCTGTTGCCGCTTTTCTACTGATCCCGTCGAAAAGGAATTCAGCAATCGGCTGATTCGCTTCCTCCCCGGTTCTTGCCATAGGGTTTGGATTCGCATAAGGCTGATACGGATACGTCATCGGAACATTGTACATGCTGCTCATTCCCTTCAGATTTTCACCAAGATATCTTATGTCAGTACCAGAAAAATGTGCTTTTACCCATTTGAACGGATTTACGTTCAAGAGATTACCATTCTATCGTCCGGGTATAGTAAACAAATGGATGCATTTGGAAAAAGAGTGAATGAGGTGATCTTTATGCAACGCTGGTATTTTCCGTTCCTGGTCGGAATCTTCGTCTTTATCGAACTGATCCTGATCGGAAAGCAGGATTTATCGTTTATCCTTACCTATAGTGCAGGGATATTTCTTGGCTTTTTGGTGATTTATTTGTTTAGGAGAAAGCGGGAGAACTAGCCCATTACAGTAAACGGATTCATTATTGATGGACTTCCTGTGTTAAAATAGAGAAAATTCAATCAACCGAATGAAAGGACTGAACCCATGTTACCGTCAGAATTAAGAAACCGCATCCGAAACGGGGAACACCGATCCCATACATCCGGTGTGTGCCAGGATTATGTACAGACCAATTTAGTCGTCCTGCCTAAGGAATACGCCTTTGATTTTTTATTATTCACCACAAGAAATCCCAAATCCTGCCCGATCGTCGAAGTGCTGGAAGCAGGTGAATTCGAATCAACATATGGGAAAGGCTCCGACATCAGAACCGATATCCCCCTCTATCACGTGTATGAACATGGTCAATTGGCGGAAAAGAAAACGCGGATTGATGATGTTTGGCTAGATGATTTCGTCACTTTTCTCATCGGGTGCAGCTTCACATTTGAAAGTCAGCTTATCAAGGGAGAGATCCCTTTGCGGCATATCGAGGAGAATAAGAATGTTGCCATGTATAAGACGAATATACAGACGGAAAAAGCCGGTGTGTTCCAAGGGCCAATGGTCGTCTCCATGAGACCGGTCCCGAATCACCTGGTACAAAAAGCAGCCGACATCACCTCATTATTCCCTAAAATGCACGGGGCTCCTGTCCATATCGGTGACCCTACTGAAATCGGCATCGGGGACATCACCCGCCCCGATTTTGGTGACTTTGTCGGCATCAAGGAAGGAGAAACCCCAATGTTTTGGGCTTGCGGCGTGACGCCTCAAGCAGTTGCCCTGCATGCAAAGATCCCCTTCATGATGACCCATGCCCCTGGTCATATGTTCGTGATGGATTGGAAGAATGAAGAATATTTAAACGAAGAGAAATGATGGAGGGACGGACCTCTAAATGTTAAGAAGGAGGTCCGTCCCCGTCTATTTATAATGGAACCAAGGATTTTCTTGGGGTTAGCTTCTCTTTCGAATTATTGAGTCCGTAAACGGACATTTCCATTCGTTAAGAAAACTTTTTTTCAATGTTACTACCATCATTATACTTCCGATGGGTGAATAAGGTACCTCCATATATCAAGCAAGATTGTAAGAGACCCCGTAAAAAATTCTGCTTATCTACTAATTTCATAGACACTTTAATCATTTTCACTTAATTTGGAGATTTATAGAGAACTGTCAATTTTCAGTGACATAAAATAGAGGGATAATATAATTTTTTGAAAGGTTTGTGATAGATTTGCGGAAAAAAAAGTCTTACACTCCTAATTCTTCCACAAAGAATATTTTCCCGCCTGGTTGTCCAGGTCTTTTCCCTCGCGGTGTTTGTACAAATCCATCAATAACATTGAATAGGGTGGGGACCATCAGTTGCAGCGGAACGATCCGTGGGAAGGTGAGGTGCGATCTCAGACCACTCAAGGGAGTGACTGTGAACTTGACCTCTTCCTTTGACGGCATCACCTTTGAAAATCCTAATCCTGTAACTGATAGCAGGGGCGAGTTCGTAACAACTGCAATCGTTGACCGGAACACCCCCATTACGCCAAATGTCATCATCACAGCTGCGGCTGTCATTATAGAAGAAACAATCAGATCCTCTATTACTGCAAGAGTGGAATGCATTAATTGTCCAGATCCTATCATCACCCCTACCCAAGCAGTACAAGCTGCTCCTAGTCAGTTAAGAACTGTAACTTGTCCCGGGACCCCGATATCTGGCAGAATAACTTGTGAAGGTCTGCCGATTCCGAACGTGGAGGTCAGTTTTGAAGTGACCTCAGCTTCAGGAAAAGTTATTGTGACACCAAACCCCACTCTTTCTAACAATGAAGGAGTCTATTCAGCTACGATACTGGCTTTTCCAGGAGCTCGTGAAATAGTTACGATTGTCACGACAGCAACAATTGGAGGAACCACTGTTCGCTCAGAACCGGAATCTTATGAAGTCATATGCCCAGGGTGCGAAAATCTGGAAATCACTTTCGATGGTCCAAATCAGATCAGCTGTAATGGAACCATTTCAGGTCGACTGACATGTGACAATGAACCAGTGGCCAATATTCCGATTACCTTATCAGGTTCACCAATATTGAATATTATCACTCCTAATCCGGTCACGAACGAGAATGGAGAATTTTCTTCAGTAGTAACGATTAATTTCAACACTCCAAGCCAAGAGGCTGACTATACAGCCCTAGCCACTTTTAACGGAGTGGAAACTACTGCTACGGGGAATGTGTTTGTAGATTGTGTACGTTGCACAACACCACAATTGACATTGAATGTACCTGAATTACAGATTGGATGCGATGGAGGAACCATTACAGGCAGGTTCACCTGTAATGGAGAACCGATATCAAACGCCCCTGTAATCTTGACTCTTCTATCTTCAGGAGAAGTAATCGTGGATCCAAATCCCGCCATCACCAATGCTGATGGCATCTATTCAGCTACATTGAAGCCTGGTCTTAACGTGATAGAAACGATTACAATCATTGCCTCAGCCATGATAGGTGGAGAGGAAGTAAGGTCACCGGCTCGTAATGTTGCAGTGAACTGTCGATGCGAGAATCCAGTAGTCGAGTTGGACAACCCGGGACCAATCAGCTGCCGTACAGTCATTACGGGCAGAGTCCTTTGTCAAGGCATTCCGGTACCGGGTATTACAGTCAATCTAAGCAGTCCAATATTAAATTTTGAAACCCCGAATCCAATCACAGAACCAGATGGATCATTTTCTAGTGTTGCCGCCGTTCAACCTATCACCCCGGTAGAAGAAGGTGTCCCTTATACTGCGGAGGCAGTCGTCTTTGGAATTCCCGTCTTCAACACGAACTTTGTAAGGGTGGAATGCCTTGTATGTGATGGGGTATCACTTACCCTGATCCCGCCTGAAGGAACAGTCGGCTGTGATGGTGCACCTATATCAGGCAGGGTCTTATGTGGAAATACACCTGCCCAAAAAATTGCTGTTTTTTTCAATGTTGATCCAAGTATAGCCTTCATCTCACCAAACCCTGCCATTACAGATTCAAATGGAAACTACTCAGCGGTACTTAGTCCTAACCAGGGAGCCATAGGGACAGTAGAAATCTCAGCAGCCACTTCCCTTGGTGGAAATGGCATCTCCGCCGGTCCTTTTCCTGTCAATCTTAACTGCCCTGTCCCACCTCCTGAATGCCCATGCCGTTTTAGGCTTAACACCCAAGGAAGGGCACAGCCCGGTGCAAATATACGTGTCGTTAGATTCGGTCATGTTCAAGATTATTTAGGGACATTAAACATTACGGTCGTGCAATGCGGGTCAGGTATTCAAGGAATATGTAATCCTGCCGTTGATAATTTCAACTTTGTCTTTAACGCCTCGAATGGGGATAACTTTCAATTTACTCAAGGACGTCGTACGGAGATATTCTGTGAGGACAACCTAACGACTGCCATAGTTGAAGGGACCATCCATGGACGAATCAATAACGGTCCAGCCAGAACTTTTGATGCTAAGATCACAGCCATCCTTAATAGAATGAATAATACCATCACCTGGACCATTTTCGCTACTGATAATACTACCACTACGTTCGAAACCATCAGTCCATTTACCGCTGCTACAGATCCAACATCATTCATTATCGGGTGTCCTTAGAACTGAACATAGCAGCCTGATGAGGGCTGCTATTTCCTTCTCACACACTCTATGCACCTTTACCATAAGACCTTATAAAGAATTATCTACAATGAGAAAAATATTTGAATAACGATGAGGGGAAACCTCTAAGAGGTCCGCCCCTCATCCTGTTACTGAAGGGAATGATAAAGTGATGGTCGTGCCATGACATTTCTTACTTTGGACGTTAACCTTACCACTCATCGCATCTACCATTTGATAGACTGTCATCATACCAAGACCTGTCCCTTTGGTTCCTTTCAGGGAAAAGTACGGTTCACCAAGTCGCGTTACTTGTTCGTAGGTCATGCCTATTCCCGTATCTTGGATAGCAATGAACAATTTTTCCTTTTCATCATAGCTGATGACACTTAATGAACCTCCTGATTCCATTGCTTCTATGCCATTTTTCATCACATTAATCAGAACTTGTTGAAGCTTATTAGAGTCTCCCTTGATGGAGTGAATATGAGTTAATTCAACATCCATCGTCACCCCTTTTTTGAGGGCAAGAGGCATAATGATCTCCTTAGTGCGCAAGATTTCCATTCTCACATCCAGTTCTACTTCTTCCGCCGGATGAGGCTTGGCAAAGGACAAGTAATGTTTAATCACTTCCGTGGCCCGATTGATTTCACTTACAGCAACCTTCGATAATTCAGTATTGAACTAGGGATTTGACTGATCTTCATTAATTAATTAATTAATTGAAGAAAGCCTTTGACTGTTGTCAGCGGATTTCGAATTTCATGACTGATGCTCGCTGCCAGGTGGCTGACGACCTGCATCTTTTCATATTTCATAGATTCCAGTTGAAGAATTACAGTGAGCCTGATCATCTCACAAAGGTAAAAAACAAGGAATGTGGATACCGTCAGAACAAATGAATAAATCGCAAATGCCAGGTAATCCTTGACATCAAAGAAAATCGAAGGAATTAAAAGACCCAGAATCGAATTGCAGAAAGAAAAGAGGGTAAGCCAGTATACTCTAAACCTCCAGGTCATTTCAGATAGCTTTGGAGACAGATAGTATATGGCAACACTAGATAAGATGGTTAAGATAATCGTGACAATCAATCCGTTTCCCATAAACGGGATTCTGACGGCAATCATCGTAATAGACAAACCCAGCAGGACCTTTCTTCCCCCGTGTATACCACCTATTAAAAAAAGGAATGAAACGCAAATCATAAAGGAACCCCATATGCAATTGGATTGAAAGCAACACACTTAGTATAATCAGCAACATATTGGTCATAAGAATTTGAAAAGGCCCCGTATGCGTTTTTCATACTTCGTTTTGATAAATGGTAAAAATTAACTAGCGAGACAGTGATCAGTATGACAAGGAGGTTGATCAGTAATCCGTTTAATAACGCTGAATGGTTCATCATGTATGCCTTCATAATTTTAGGTCTTTAATCGGATGCAGATGAGGTCCGTCCCTCTTATGGATTCACTTTAAACATCCCTGTCATATTCGGTGAGTAGTCTTTGAAATTATATTTTTCGTAGAACGCTTGATTTCCTTCTGAAGCGAATAGTCCCACGAAAGCCTTACTGGGGCCGTGTTCTTTGATGTAGCGCATCAACTCATCCATGATTTTCTTTCCGATTCCCTTAGATTGGTAGTCGGGATGGACCACCACGTCCTGAATGTAGAAATATATCGCACCGTCCCCTACGATCCTTCCCATCCCGATTACTTCATTCCTATCCTTTACCATGACAGAGTACACCGAATGAGCCAATGAGGTCTCGGCAACGTCAAAATTCATATATTCTTCCCATCCGACACTTGAACATAAGGTTACGTATTCTTCCAGGGTCGGGGTTGTATTGGGCATGATTTCATACTGTTTCATGGGGATCCTCCAATAATAGATATTTCTTACTATTCGATGTTTAATAGTTCGACAAAACGTCTCAAAAATCCTCCCAGGGGT
Organism: Rossellomorea yichunensis; assembly: GCF_032337515.1. NCBI lineage: Bacteria > Bacillati > Bacillota > Bacilli > Caryophanales > Bacillaceae > Rossellomorea > Rossellomorea yichunensis. The sequence continues at coordinate 338,650 of NZ_JAVYAD010000007.1, forward strand.
GATCCAGTTGGCCCTTCTTTCGAGCTTTCAAAGTAAAAAACCGACTTCTGCTTCAACCAGAAATAGGGTACACCCTAAACCTTGGTTTAGGTCAAGGGTATTTTTTTTATAATAAAAAGGGACGGTTCCAAACAATAGAACCACCCCTTCACTTCCTCACGACACATTATCAATCGTCTTCCCGCCCATTTCAGCTTCCCTGCCAAACAGTCTCGAATACACTCCCGTTTGATTCAGAAGCAGATCCTCATGTTTTCCTTGTTCCACAATCCTTCCATCCTCCAGCACCACAATAGTATCAGCAGATAAAACCGTTGATAATCGATGGGAAACGATGATGATTGTTTGATTCTTCCCGGCTCTCATCACTGCTTCATTGATCTTGATTTCTGTGATCGGGTCCAGTGCCGAACTCGCTTCGTCAAGAATCAGGATCGGAGCGTCTTTTAAGAGTGCTCTAGCCAGAGATAACCGCTGTTTCTGCCCTCCTGAAAGCAGGCTTCCCCTCTCACCGACTGGGGTATTGAGTCCTTCAGGCAGGGTTTCGATGAGCTCGCTCAAGCCGCTATCCTCCAATGCTTTCAAGAGCTCTTCATCCGTTGCGTCACGCTTTCCTATGCGCAAGTTTTCTGCAAGTGTCCCGCTTCTGAGCATCACATCCTGGGTCACGATCGCCATTTGCGAACGGAGCCATGCTGTATCCCATTCCCGGATATCCCGGCCGTCGACTTCAATCCGTCCGACTCCCGTATCGTAGAGCTTAAATAGCAGATCGACTATCGTGGATTTCCCCGATCCACTCGGACCGACCAACGCCCATTTCTCCCCCGCACTGATGGAAAATGACACACCTTTTAACACATTTTCTTCTTTATCCGGGTAAGCAAACGCCACATCCTGGAGGCGGATGTTCCCGACTGCCCGTTCGCCACGCAAGCCTTCTGACACTTCAGCTTCAGAAGCTTCCTCAGAAAGCAGGATGTCAGAACGATCCAGTGCCGGCCCCGTCCGTCTGACTGAAAGCCAGTTCCGGAGCAGTTTCTGCATTTCATTCGCCGCGATGGTCACGAGTCCCCCGGCTGTCAGCATCTGTCCACTCGTCAGCCCCTGATTCCATATTAGTAACGTACTGATCAAATACACAAGACCTAAAGCAAATCCGTTATAGCTCGCAATCACCCCCACCGACTGCATCCTTGCTTTCAGTTCCTTTACAGAGTGTTGCACGAAGGTGTCCCGGATGGAAATGACACTGTCCACTTCACTTTCAGAGACACCCATCACACGTGACAGGTGAATCCCCGTCACCGATTCTCTTAATCTCTCCAGGTATCTCGACGCTTCTTTTCTTGCATCAGCAGAAGCAGACCGGGTCCTTGCCCCAACATAATTAGAAGTCCAATAGAAAATCACGCCGAGGACAACACTAGTAATCATCAAGTATGGATGAATCCAGAACAGCACCAGGCTGTAAATGAAGACCCCCTGCACGCTCGCCATGAACGTCGAGCCTTCCCAAGCCAGGAAATTATGGAGCGTATCCGGATCATCCGACACCCTCGCAAGCATTTCCCCCGTGGGATTATGATGATAGAACGAATACGGGACGATCTGCAGATGACGGAACAATCTGAGCTTCTGCCAATTCGTCACAGTCTTCGCGGTCTGATGACAGAAATATTCGTCGATCACCATCATGACCAGGTCCAGTACGGCTGATAAAATCAAGAGCCACATGAGCCCCCATAGCCAGTTATAGTTTTCATTCGGGATGATCGTATCCACCAGCCAGCTGAGGGCAAGGGTCGGGATCAGGGCCGAAAACACCTGGCTGATCGCAATGACGATTGAGTCTGCGATGACCCACTTTTTATAGGGACGAAGGAAGCTGAGCACCCTTCTTCCGTCACGATTCTTCACTTGGGTGGCCGTCATCCGATCATCTCCTTTTCCAGCTCGCTGTATTGGGCTTTGTATAATTCATAATACTTTCCTCGCATGAGGAGCAGCTCTTCATGGGTTCCTTTTTCCGCCACCACTCCCTGATCGAGGAGGATGATCACATCGGCATTTCTTACGGTCACGAGGCGGTGGGCGATCGTAATCGTCGTCCGGCCCGGGATCAGCTTCTCTAAGGATGCCTGCACCCGTTCTTCCGTTTCCCCGTCCAGGGAGGAAGTCGCTTCATCGAAGATCAGCACAGGCGGCTGTCTCAAGATCGCCCGGGCAAGGGCAACGCGCTGCCGTTGACCACCTGAGAGCTTCAAGCCCCGCTCCCCGACGACCGTTTCATACCGCTCCTCGAGGGAATCAATCAATTCTTTCAAGCCCGCCGCTACCACAGCCTGTTCCAATTCCTCCATGGTTGCATCGGGTTTTCCGTACAATAAATTTTGCCGGAGTGTGCTATTTAGAAGAAACGTTTCTTGAGACACTACCCCGACCTGCTGTCTGAAACTGTTCCGGTTGTATTCAAATAAGTTCTTATCATCAATAAGTATGGAACCCTGCTGAGGTTCATACAGTCCGAGTAAGAGTTGGACCAGTGTACTTTTTCCTCCTCCACTCGTTCCGACGATCCCAATGTGGTTCCCCTGACTCAGAGACAATGAAACTCCTTTCAAGACCTGCTTATCACTACCAGGATACGAGAACCATAGATTCTCCAAGTCAATCTTTCCTTTTACCTGGCCGAAAGAAGGAAGCTTCTCCCCATGTTCTTCTGGCAGATCAAAGTATTCGTAGATTCGTTTCAGGGCAGGAATCGCCTGCTGAATCGTCAAGGCATGCTCCGCCATGGACCTGACCGGCAGAAACATGATGGGGATGAAGCTCAGGCACGCAACGAGGGTTCCGACCGTGATCGTCCCATCCCAGATTGCCCATCCACCGATCAGCATCACGACACCAGGAGCCGCGATATTGAACAGGTTCCCCAGTCGCCAATTCACCTTCCCTATGAGGGCAGCCCGAATCGAGAACTGCTTCCAATCAGAGAGCTTCTTCTCCTGGGTACCGACTTCTACATCCTGCGTCTGGTAAGTCCGCACCAACCTCACACTCTCAATGCTTTCCTGCAGATGCTGATACATATCCGCACTCATCTCCCGCTGGACCGCGCTCATCTTTCGCATCTTCTTCCCCAATGTAAAAGAGGGAACGATATATATCGCAAATACGGCAAACATCACGATGGCAGCTGGCCAAAATAAAACAAACACCGCGGAAAAAGCCGCAATTGCACCTACAACCTGCTGTAGGATACGTGGAACAACCGTATTGTTCAGATTCTGGATCGACTCCACATCATGAGTAAGCCGGAAGAGCATATCTCCCCTCGGCGTCTTTGAAAAGAACGACATCGGAGTCCGGTGCAACTTTCTGAAGGCCCGGATCTGCATGTCTGTAATCACATCGAGACCGATCTTCACCTGAACATATTCCTGCATCGTCTCAAACAGGGACTTTCCTAAGTACGCACCGAGAATCCCGGCTACGACCCAGACTAAGAAATCCAAGTCCCCTCCCACGATCACATCATCCACCAACCGCTTCACAAGAATCGATGGCACGATCGTAAAGAGACCGCCTATGATGGCAAACACAAGAGCCACTACTAGCTTCCGCCAATAAGGCTTAAAATGATTTAATGTTGTTTTTAATAAGTTCATGATTGACCCCCTCACAAAATTTTATTTTATACCAATTTTTTATAATATTCACTATAATTCGAATAGAGTGAGGGGACCCTTCCATTATTATGTAGAGAACAGTTTCCCTTCCAAAGCATTCCTATATCGTTCTGCAGATCGTTGGACCGCATGATTGGCATCTTTTGCTATCACGCGATGAAAGGCATTATAAAGCTTATGGAAAGATAAAGGCTTTACTTTCTCTGCCATTTCCTTCACTTTACCTGCCGGCAGGGGAATGAGATTCGGATAGCTGTACATGAAGCTGACCCAATCCGTATCCGCCACGACCTGAATGATATCACCCGTCAACAGAATCCCTCCCTGCACCCAGTGAAGGACCGCTCCCCCTTTGAAATGCCCTCCAAGACGGTGCAGTGAAATCCCTTCGTTCAAGGTCAACTCTTCCCCGTCCCAGAACCGGATCCGCTCCCCGGGTTCCATGACCCAGGTCTGGTCATCCACATGAAGATAAACGTCCGCATCAAACCGTTCAGCCCACTCCAGCTGGGCAGAGTAATAATGCGGATGGGAAACCGCGATCGCATCGATGCCGCCTAACTCCTCAATGGTTTGGATCGTCTCCTCATCCAGATACGTCACACAGTCCCATAAAACATTATAGCCGCCAGTTGTAATCAAATAGGCCGTCTGCCCGATGCCGAACTTTGGTGTGGTGGTGATGCTGTAAAGTCCCGGTTCTTCTTGCAGAATGGTATTTTGATAGACTCCGCTCTCTGTCATTTCATCGAGAGTCGTAAAGCTTTGACCATCCGGATTGACATACTGCCGTTCTTCCTCACAAATGGGGCATCTTTCAGGTTCTTCATGACTCTTAGGGTATTGGGTTCCACATGTTGTACACACATATTTGTTCATCGTAAATCTCCTCCTCTTGTCGTCTCTTTATCTGATTTCATTATATTCCATTTTCTAGTAGTTCTCTTCCACCAAATGGTCAAATGTATTCTACGACTTTAGGAGGAGAGGGTTAATCCCCTGAATGGTCAATCAACAATAAAAAAAAGCTGAAGAATCACGCTCTTCAGCTCCTTTCATGATGTTCACTTTATCCCCTCTGCAAGCTCCCGCATGGAATTCAACTTCGCAGTCAGTTCCAAGAACCACTCTTCATCACCCGTTGCAAGCGCCAGGTCAATCAGGTACTGGATTTGTTCCTTATTTTTCACATTCGCAGCAGGTATCTTTTTCACCTGTTTGCTCAATAGGGGGATACTCTTGCCTTCAATGGTTTTATTATCACTTGTCACGACTTTAGCTTTTACGGTTTCTCCTTGGATATCAAGGTTTTCAATGTAACCGATGACTAATTCACCCGAATAGGATTTACCCTTGATCCAATCTCCCGTTTTTAAGATCGATTGATCGTTTGACATCATGCATATTCACCTTCTTATAAAAAATTCCAGCTTAACTGTAAAGTTATTTATTACATTTAAATCAAAAGAAAGCTATTTTCCAGCCTTCCTCTATTTTTCTTTATTGATCATATCGACAATATCTTTGATGGTGTATTGCTTTAAATAGTCCCCCAGTTGTTCTTCCGCACCCAGGAAAATGTGAAAGAGAACGCTCTTCATATTCGCCCCTACTACACACTCCTCGTTAGAGTCCGTGCATTTCGGCTGCAGTGAACCTTCAGAGGTGATTTTATAGATATCCCAAAGGTTGATTTCGCTTAACTCCCGGACAAAGATAAATCCGCCGCCCGTTCCTTCTTTTGAAGTAATAAACCCTTGTTTTTTTAACAAACTCAGGACTTTACGAATGCGGACTGGATGGACCCCTGCACTCTCTGAAATGGCATCGCTTGTCGACATGCGATCTGCCTTCAGTGCGAGGTACGTTAAACTGTGAATGGCTAAAGTAAAGTCACTATTCATGGCCTGCCTCCTAAATCAAAAGCTGCGATCTGATCCTTACTGTAATTTTACACATTACAGTTTAGGCAGTCAAGAACACAGATTAGGTTACTTCCTTCTAGTTGGCCATTTTTTGCAATTCTTTGTATGAAAAAGTACGAACCTTTCTCGGAAGGAAGCTGCGGATTTCTTCATCGTTATAACCAACCTGCAATCTCTTTTCATCCAGGATGATGGGTCTCTTCAGCATTTGCGGATTCTCTCTGATTAATGTATATAAATCCTGGAGCGGCAAGGAATCAATGTCTACGCTTAGTTCCTGGTAAGCCTTTGATTGAGTGGAAATAATATCTTCTGTTCCATTTTCCGTCAGGCGAAGAATCGATTTGATCTCGTCAGGTGTCAACGGTTCTGTCAGCATATTGCGTTCCACATATTCGATTGAATGTTCATCAAGCCAGGCTCTTGCTTTACGACAGGATGTGCAGCTTGGTGTCAGGTATAGATTGACCATTTAGTTACTCACTCCTTCTTAATTGTAATAAAAAAAGTAACAGTTACCATAAAAAAATTCTTTTTATCTGGATACACTGTAATATTAATATTTACAGTTTGAATTGTCAACTATCATTTTTATCAAAACAAAGAAACTTCCCCACTTCTGGAGAAATTCCCTTTAAGGTTAAGGCATTGAACTCACAGCAAAATAAATTCCCACGGTCATGACCATTAAAACCACCATCCACCAATTGGATATAACCAATACCCTTCTTATTATCGTGGCTTTATCCAGCTGTCTTTGAATGATAAAACCTAAAGCTACCGACGCAATCCAGAGTATCATTCCAACCATTGAAAACAAGTACCCTGAGTTCATGATCCACAGAAAAAAGATGATGATATGCAGTAGGATGATAACGAATGACGATTTTTTCAAACCTATCTCTCCTGACTTCATTCGTACTGCGGGGTGGTAAGTTGACCCGATCCAACTTGAACCGAACCGTTCCCCTTCACCCGCTTCAACATCGCCACGATCAGAAAGCTGACAATCACCAATAAGAGCCATGAGCTCACCTTCCCCAGATGAACGAGACTCCAGGCATCGGTTTGATTTGGATATTCCCAGGCACCAAAGAACGTGGCGATGTTTTCGGCAATCCATATGAAAAATCCGATGAGGACAAATGAAAGGGCAAGTGGCATGCGGTAACGGATTCCTCCCACTTCGTACAGGACCCTGGTTTGCCAAAAGACGATCAGAACGAGTCCCGATAACCACCAGCGAACATCGATCCAGTAATGGTGGGTGAAAAAATTCAAATATATCGCAGCAGCCAGTGGAAAAACGACCAAAAACGGTGGCCACTTCACCAGTTCCACTTTAAGCCTCCTCCACGCCTGACAAAGATAACTCGCCACACTTGCGTACATGAATCCGCTGTACAAAGGCACCCCGAACACTTTGGAATACCCTTCCCCGGGATAAGACCACGAGCCCATATGGACCTTGAAAAGTTCCAGGGCAAGCCCGATCAGGTGAAACAAGGTGATCACCTTGAGTTCATCCCGTGTTTCAAGCCCGGCACGCAGCATTCCCCACTGCATCAGGAGGCAGATGAGGAGCAGCCAGTCATACCGCGGTAGTAGTGGAAGCGGGATGATTTGTGTCAAAGCCAAAGAGGCAAAAATAACGACCGGGAACAAACAGGACAGGGCCTGCTCCCAACCAAAACGAACGAGTTGTTTTAATGCTCTCATGATTTTGCCTCCAAACCCTGTGTTTATTGAATGTCTTCGTCACTTTTGTATTCTAAAAGATCTCCAGGCTGACACTCCAATGCCTTACAAATCGCCTCTAAAGTGGATAATCGAACCGCTTTTGCCTTTCCATTTTTCAATATAGAAAGGTTCGCCATCGTGATTCCAACCCTCTCCGATAGCTCTGTCACACTCATTTTCCTTTTTGCCAACATCACATCAATATTAATAATAATCGCCATATTTTCACCTCAGACCGTTAAGTCATTTTCTGATTTTATTTCAATGGCATTTTTTAATAGCTTTTGAAGAACTGCCGCAAACACCGCAATCACAAGTGGGGCGAAAATAAACATCATTCCAATCACGATGACCCCGGGAGCGTCGTCTATCTCTCCCATGAGAAAGAAGAGAGGCATTCCGGCCACATACAAGGTTGTGATGGTGGTTGCACAATATTTTATATTCTTTAAAGCCTTGACCGATAATTCCGAGAACGCGTTGTTCTTGTCAATATAGCTTAATAGCCTAATCGCCTGATACAAGGCAACGAAAAACGGGATCGCCGATACATACATCACGACTAAGATACCATTTATCAAATATGCCAGCTCCGAACCAGCCGCATCCTTCGCTAACCAGGGCAACCCGAATACACATAAAGCAAGAACCGGGGTTCCTATAAGAAAAACAGCTATTTTCAAAAAGAGTGTTTCTCGTTTCATCAAAAGCACCTCGCTTATTAAAATCCAATTTTATCTTAATACATAATTTATCGTTTTGCAATAAAAACTTATCGATATTAAGTTTATTATTAGTGTATTAGACAATATAAAAAGCATTCCTTATGAGAAAGAAATGCTTTAATGCAAGCTACTTCAAACGGTTAGATAAGATTTCCTTATGGCTATGTGACCATTTTATCAAGTCAAAGTTGCCCTTTCTTATGAGACCTTTTATGGTTTTCACTTCATTCCATACCAGATCGTAAAGAGGCTTATCAATGTTTCCTTTCAATAATGCATCTTCAAGCTCATCCGCATCCTTTTCAATGATTTCTCCCGTTGGTAATAAGACAATATCTAGGAATAAATCGTCCATCCAGGGAATATCATTATCTATTCCATTGCAAAGGCAAATATCGATATACGATTGAACGATATTACCACCTGCATCAAACATCGTCGTTACTGAATGATTCTTATTGTTTGGAAATTGCTGCAGCCACATATAACCATCATCCACAATACACACACTCTTTTCCCCATAACGAACAGATAATGGTTCCGTTACTTTTATTGTATTCAATAAAGTGATATAGCCCTTATATTCCCCGTTATCGAGATACGTCTGTACATATTTTCGTTTGATCACTCGTTTCCAATCCGCACGGTTTCCATATTTTCTTTTAAGCATCATGATCCCTCAAACCTTTTTCTATTTATGTCCTCGTGCAATCAGTCCCATGACCTATTCTTCCGATAACCTTTCCGCCAAATATGCAAAGGTATGAGATTCCCCGCAAAGCGCTTCTACACGTTGCTTCCAGGAATAAAGCTGGTTCGGCTCAATGAATTTCGTCAGAAGCTCATGAAAAACGTCCTTATTTCCGTAAGGGCTCTTGATCTTGAACTTGTGGCGAATCATGTCCCTCATGGCTAAGGCAATGTTATAATCCTGAAAAAAAGCAGGATTCTCCACATAGAACATCATGTTCGCCGGATGACCCGCTTCTCCCTTATAGCCAAAGACAAACGTATAGCAGTCATTTGCTATTTCTTGAAAGCTTCGATCAGGACGTTGATATAATTCATATTCCACTAAACTAAAATAGTGATTGATCCTCACCATCTTCAAGTCCATGAGTTGTTGGATTTCATTCATTTGTACATAGTCAACTTCATAAAGATCAAATTTTTTCATAAGAAAGGCCTGATCTGTGATGATCGTTTGAAAAAGTTCTGCCACCCCTTCGGCTGCGATACTTGAATAGAATCGATACAGCTCCGGATATTTGTAGGAGGCATAATGGCCGTCGATGGCATGTCCCAGCTCATGGATGCCCGACAGGAAAGCAGAATAGGAATTACGTTTACTGACGACCAGTTTCAGTTCATTAGGATTGATGTTGAGGCAAAAGCCACCATATGGAATATCCAGGCTCTCGATGGAAATAGGCATTTCATCGATCGATTTCCCCAGACTGTCTACAACATCACCCAATACCTCCTTCATACGGTTTGAATGGAATGAATCATTTTGGATCTGATGGAAATGGAATGTTGAAAAATATTGGTCGTAATAATGGAGGGTATCCCATCCGAATTTTTCTTTTATCCTCTTTTCCCATTGGGTTGATACTGTTTTCGTTCTTTCAAGCAGTGCATTCATTTCTCCCAAATAAGAATCCATGTCCACTTCTTTCAGGCTGCATTTAAAGTGATAATAGTCGGAGTAACCGAGACTTACCGCAAGCTCGTTCCGTTTGATGACTAACGATCGAAACAGATCCTCATTCTCTTCCCCACTCTTCTGAGCTTCAAGAAAAAGCTTCCTGCGAAACACACGGTCAGGATTTTCTAGAATATTGGAATGGACCGAGCCGAGATTATATTCTTTTCCATCAACCATAAACGTACTATCCATAAGGCTTGCTTGCAGTCTTTGTTGAATCTTTGTAAGCTCCGGATGGCTTTCAAGTGCCTCCTGCCTCATCCTCAATAAGAAAACATGGAGTCTTCTGTGCCATATAGGGTCCTCACGGAGCGAATCTTTCCAGGATGACAACGTCTGTATGATTGCCAGGTCCGTCATCAACTCATGCTTGATTCTTTGGATTTCAGCGATTCGACCACTCTCTATCCCTTCCGCATACATCTTATAATATAAGCGTTCTTCCTCTTGATAAAGTTCGTCGAGTTTATGGATTTCTTCGTCATAGGCTTGTTTCCATTCATCTGCGTTTGTTATGTGATTAAGACGGTTGAAGTTTAGCATCATGATCATCTCTTTCGAAAATTATTTCAGTCTCTTTATTAACTGGTATATCCAGCAAACTCCTTTGTTTATGCTTCTACATTTAAGTGAAACATCCTGCTATTTTTTATCTCTATTAACTGGAAGAAGAGTAGATATAAAAACCTCTTACATGTGCTCAAGAGGTACTGTTAACAGAAAGATGATCAAAAAATTCAGAAGTTTCCTTCAAGCACGATAAAGACGGAATTAAAATTTATATTAATATTTATAATACGAACAATCTTGCAAATGAAGGCGGCAATGCCGGAGTAGAACAAACCGCATCGGAAGGGTCGCAGAACCTGACTGGAAAAGATGGGGAGAATGCAAGCCAAGGCGGACAGATCGCAGATAAAGGTGGTCAAAATGCCAACCAGTTTGGACAGGTTGTTAGAGATGGCGGAGAGAATACAATAGAAGATGCAGATAATGAGCCTGGCTAGTTAGAAAGAACGTATCCAGCTTTCGATGTTTTATTGTGCCGCTTTTCTAATAATTAAGCATCCGTGTCTAATTCCCGTTAGACCTTTACATGCTTTGCCCATCCAGGTGCCCCATGCAAGTGGCTGAATCGCTTCCCGTGAATAAAAAGAGACGGGGAATTTCACGCCCCGTCATCCCCACCATCTCCATCCCCATCGCTATCTCCATCATCAAAATAATCATTCACCTTTTCTATTAAGCTATTATCTTTCCCCTCGTCTTCACCCAGTTTAGACGAATGAAGGAAACTCTCTAATGTAAGGACTTGAACAGCCTGTTGCTTGTACCTGGTCATAAAGTAGAAACAGATAATAAAAATAAGGATAATAAGCACGATGAAAGCAGGTATCATTACATTATTCAAAATGGTCACACCCCCTTATGCTCCTTTCTTATGAGTATGAGAGGATTGGAGTTTACATGACAAGCCCAGCTGCTTGACTCATTATTTAATTTTCCCCCTTGCTATGAAACGCGTTTCATACATTAGGCTAAAAAGGAGGATCTGATTGGCGTAACGCAATTCCTGCGGCGTGACAATCATAGATGCTTATCGGAAGTGTTCATATATCTTGAACACTTCCCCTTCCTCTCAACCTGACAATCTATGCTACGATAGGGATAATAAGAAGGGGGATGAATGCACATGTCCATGTTCAATAAAGTGATTGCGAGTATTGGGATTGGTTCCGCCACAGTTGATACAAAGGTGAAGCGGGCCTATATTCAGCAGGGTGAGCTGCTCGAGGGAGTCGTCGAGGTGAAGGGCGGGAATACGGATCAGCGAATCGAATCGATCGATTTGAAGCTGATGACGATGTTCGGTCATGAAGGCGGAGATCGACTGTCACCTGTCGTCGTGGAAGTCCACCAGCTCAATGAGCCCTTCACTATTTCCAAGGGGGAAAAGAAGCACATTCCATTCTCATTCAAGGTCCCTCTGGATACGCCGATCACGATGATACACCCTGAAACGCAGAAGAATGTTCCACCGGTCTGGATTGATACGGGTATCGATATCAAGAATGCTGTTGACCCAAAGGACAGGGATTATGTATCCGTCGACCCGACAACCGTACATGAAAATATTATAGATGCCATCAAGGTCATCGGGTTTAAATTCAAGCAGATGGAAAGTCAGAACACCCCGGCATGGGTGAAAACGAATCGTCCTTTCGTGCAGCAATATGAATTCACTCCATCCTTCGGCAAGTATAGCCGGAAGCTCGACGAACTAGAAGTCTATATTCTTCAGGGCGATCATGAAACCACCATCTATTTCGAAATCGACAAACGCAGCAAAGGATCGATGGCTGTGTTGAAAGAAAAGTTCAACCTGGATGAACATAGAGGAAGCGTGACACTCGATAACCAGGAGATCCTGCTTAAGAGAAGCCGTGTGAGTGATGTGTTTGAAGAGATTATTGATGAGGTTCTTTGACAAAGACAAAAGACATTAACAAAACTACTAAATAAACGATCAGGTGCTATCAATACCTGATCGTTTATTTCTATTGACTTGAAATTCTAAGATGTTTCCTCCCTTACCGATACCCATTTACCTCTATTAAATGAAAAGAAGATCATCATGACTCCCAAAGTGGCACAAATCCCATACATGAACGAATAAGATGAGAGGTCAGCGAGCGGTCCCATCAGCACCCCACCTAGGGAGACTCCTAAGTCGGCCGTAGCAATGAAGAGCCCCAGAAGGACATTCCGTTCCACTTTCGGAAGAACAAAAGATAAATACGTGGTGAGCGTTGGATAAATCAGCGCCTGTGCCATTCCGACCCCGACAGCCCCCACATAGAATGGGACGCTGCCGAACGATTGGGAGAAGCTGATGCATAGGGCTGCCAGTGCAAGAAGAAGCACGGTCCCCATAACAAAGGGGGCATGCCATTTGCCGTCAGATGGAATATGTTTTCTCAAGGTGAAACGTGCAAACACAACGGTTGAAGCCTGCAGCAAGAGGAATATTCCGGCACTTCCACTCTCCATCTGTAATGCGTATAGAGGGATGAAGGTAGTGATGGCCCCGAATATGATGGAAGAACCAAGCATCAGCACGCTGCATCGGAACAGGAAAGGATTTTTCACCAGTTGAGTGAAGGAGGCAAGCATCTTTTCCCCCTTCCCCTCTATTTCCGGTACCGGTTCATCTTCTTTCGTTTCCAACTTGGCGCTGTACCCAAATAAGCCCGTCACAACGGCAAGCCCGATCATGACATAACCGAATGAATCCATCCCTTCCTGCCAGATTCCGATGGCCAGTAGCGGACCAAGAATTCCTGGAATGTAAGAAAATAAAGAATAAAGCGAGATGCCTTGCGACCGGTCTTTCTCAGGCAGTGCATCAATGATGCCGATCTGCATGGCCATGGAAAAGAAGGCCGTCGCCACCCCCTGCAGCATCCTGGCCACTAGATAACCTCCGAGTCCTGAAATGGCATACAGGGCGAGGGCAAGCCCGTTCAGGATCAGGATGATGCGCAGGATCCGAGTCGGTCCATGTTTTTGAATGATCTGACCAGCCCACGGCCGGAAGAACATCGTTGTAAATAGATACGCCCCCATCACCAGGCCGATCGTCGTGTTGCTTGCTCCCCACTCTTTTCCTTGAAGGGGGATGAGCACATTCAGGATGGCATTGGAACTGAAATAACAAAGGACTACCAGATAAAGTCGTAAGAATGGCCAAGATAATGCTCCATTCACTGTATATCGCCTCCTGACATCTTGGTGATTTCCGGGACTAAAACGTGATTAGTGCCCGCAACAGCTGTTTCGCATAATCGGATTGAACATCCTTTAAGCGTTCCGTTTCCACCATTTCTTCCACCTGTCCGTTGCGAAAGATGAGGATGCTGTCGCAGATATAGGCGGCAGCCTGAATATCATGGGTGATGAACACATAGGTCATGCTATGTGTTTCTTTCAGTTCCCTTAACAGATTCAACACCTGTAATTGAACCGACACATCAAGGGAACTGATGGCTTCATCAAAGAGTATGCAGTCGGGCTCCGTGGAGATCGCTCTTGCGATGCACACCCTTTGAATCTCTCCACCGGACAATTCATGGGGATATTTATGCTTGTATGTACGTGGCAATCCTACTTCACTCAGCAGTCCGTCGACCTTTATGGCCTTCTGATCCACTGATATCTTCTGTAGCTCGAGTGGCTCAAGGATGGCTTGCTCTACCGTGAAAAATGGATTGATGGAGGATTTGTAATCCTGGAACACCGCGCTGATCTTCCCGATTCGGCGGTTCCTCTCCGATACATTGACCCCATTAAAGGTGACGGTTCCCCTGTCCGGCTTTTCAATCCCGATCAAGAGCCGGCCAAGTGTCGATTTACCGCTTCCGCTTTCCCCGATGATGCCCAGGCATTCTCCTCCCTTCACTTCAAAGCTGACATCGGTCAGCACTTGCTTCCTCTCTTTCGAAAAGAGGCCTCCACGTTGATATGATTTGTTCACATGATTAACGTTCAGCATATTAAGGACTCCCCATTTGACTGTTAAAATGGTGACTCAACGATTTCCGGGTAGATACCAGGTATTTCGTATACTCTTTTTCCGGCTCTGTGAAAACCGATTGAGCCTTTCCCCGTTCAATGATCCTGCCGTCCTTCATCACCAATAGATCATCGGCTATGTGACGGACTACTCCCAAATCATGTGAGACGAAGATCATGGAGCACCCCATCCTTTCCCGTAACCCGATCAGCTGATTCACCACTTCATACTGGGTAATGGAATCAAGTGCTGTCGTCGGCTCATCGGCTATGATTAGATCAGGTTCGAGGATAAGGGCAAGGGCAATCATGATCCTCTGGAGCATACCTCCCGATAATTGATGAGGATATTTATTGAGCACTTCGTCAGGATTCTTGATCATGACGCTTTCAATGGCGAGTTTCAGCTTTCGTTCCGTTTCCCTTTTAGACCAGTTGAAATGTTCCGCTGTAGCCTGACGTAGATGAACGCCTATGACACGTGATGGATCAAATGCGGTCATCCCATTCTGCATGATCATATACATCTGCTTGCCCCGTTTCTTTCTCATCCCTTTTTTCGAAAGGGTAAGGAGATCTTCCCCTTTAAAAAGGACGGTACCGGTTTCTTTCAGCCATGGTTGGTTCAACCTCATCAACGACCGGCATGTTAGGGATTTACCACTTCCGCTTTCCCCGACTATGGCGAGTGTCCTCCCCTTCTTCACGTGGAAGGAGCTATCCTTCACAAGCCATTCGTCCGTCTTTTCATCGACGATGGACAGGCCGTTAACCTCGAGAATATTCATTTTGTTTCAGCCACCTCTTTTCTTGATCCGGGGTTGATAAGTGACAGGCTTTTCCTCCTGGGAACCCTTGTACCCCGGCTCCTTGGATCCAAAGCAACCTGCAGGGAATCCGAGAGAAAATTGAAGGCCATCACAATGAAGATGATGGCGAAACCGGGTGCCAATAATAGCTCCGGCCTTGTAAACATCACCGAGCGGGCTTCGCTCAGCATCATCCCCCACTCCGCAGTAGGGGCCTGGACCCCCAATCCGAGAAAGGAAAAGCCTGAAATCTGCAGAATCATCGAGGAAATCGAACTGCTGGAAATGACCGCGATATCGGCAAACGTCACGGGCAGGATATGCTTGAGCATGATTCTGCCGTGACCCACCCCGATGGCCTTTGCATACCTCACATAGTCAGATTCGGCAAATTGTCTGACCGAAGTCCGGATAACACGGGCAAACCACGCCCACTTAGTGACAATAAAGGCAATCAGTATATTTTCAAGCCCGACCCCAAGTACACCGATAATGGCAAGGGCCATGACATATCCCGGAAATGACAGCATGATATCACAGACTCTCATCAAAAACGCATCCACTCTTCCCCCGAAATACCCCGACAAGAAACCGACGATCGCCCCGATCATCACGGAAATGACCAGTGCGAGCAAGACCCACAAGACACTCGGCCGGATACCGAAAAGGATCCTAGACAATATGCAGCGTCCCAAATGGTCATTCCCTAACAGATAATCCCATGATGGGGGTGCATAACGTAAGCCCATATCGACTTCCACAGGATCATGTGGAGCAATGAATGGCGCAAACAGACCACACAGGAGGGTCAAGAAAATGAAGATCAACGATACCATCGCCAGCTTATCATGACGTAAATTCCTTAACTGTCTCATTTAATGATCATTCCTTACTTTAGGATTCACAGCGGCATTCAAGATGTCAGAAATGGCATTGAACATCACGAATGCCACCGCCACGATCAGTACATACGCCTGAACGACTGGAAAGTCCCTGCTGACAATGGATCTGATACTCAAACTTCCTACTCCCGGCCAGGCAAACACGCTTTCCACGACAACCGTACTCCCTAATATGATCGGTACCGCCATACAGAAGACCGAAATGGCGACCTGCAGGGAGTTGCGTATGATACGGACAGTGACGCCCCATTCCTTCAATCCGCATGCCCTGGCATAAAGTACATAATCCTCACTTAATTGACTGAGCATCGAGCTTCGAACGACCCGGAAGTATATCCCCGCATAGCTGATGGTAATGACCAGGACGGGGAGGATGTAACTTGTATAGGAGTCCATACCATTCGTCGGAAATAGATCGAGCTTCACGGAAAAATACCAGATCAATAAAGATGCCAGTAAGTAGGAAGGCATGGCCGTCAAGAAGAACGAGATACCCCTGACAAACTGATCCACCGCTTTGTCCTGATGCAATGCACAAATCACTCCAAGAAGAACGGACAGAACCATGACCGCAACGGAGGAAATGAGCGTCAACTTCACTGTATTGATCAAAGCGGGTCCAAGGAGCGACCATACCGGCTGTCCCGTGACAAAAGATGTTCCAAAGTCCAACCGGAGACTGTCCATCAGCCAATCCCCGTACTGAAAGAGGAAGGGCCGGTCAAATCCGAACTCCTTCCTCGTCTCTTCCATCAGTTCATCCGTAATGACAGGTACCCCCTGGGACTTGAGGACGACCTCAGCCGGATCCATGGGGGATAAACTCATCAATACGAACGTTATAAATGAAATAATCAATAGGACCGGAATCGATACCAATAGTCTTCTAATGATGTATCGTATCAAGACAAACCTCCTCTCGGGAATCCAAGGTACCGACTTCCCTTTTCATTATTGGAGTCTCATCTGTTCGAATGGCAGCTCAAACTGTGTTTGTTTGAATGTCAGCCCCTTTAAACCTTTAGGAGCCACAACCGTCATCCGCCCATTCGATATCGGAATAAATACAGCTTCATCATGAGCGATCGTCAAAATATCCTTATAGAGGGATTTCCTCTTCCCTTCGTCCGTTGTCACCATCACTTCTTCGATTTTGCTATAAAGTTCATCCGCCTGCCTGATGCCTTTGGTTGTATGAAGGTAAGAAGCATCGGAAGTGAAGGCCGCGATCGTACTGACCGGATCATACGCGAGCCCCCATGTTTGATTAAATAACAATTCATATTCACCGGTTGATCGTCTATTCGCGATGGATGTGGATTCCTCACCGACGATTTCAAGACTTGCGCCAATTTTTTTCAATGAGCTTTGGATGAATTCAGCCTCTGTTTTTTGAGAAGGTGAATTGACGTCATAATAGAGCTTCATGGCCAAAGGACGTCCATCCTTTTCACGAACCCCATCATCACCGGACATCCAGCCATTTTCATCTAACAACTTTTTAGCTTTATTGACATCGAAGTCTCTCTTCTCAAGGTCAATATCTGCATAAAGGACATTGGATGAAAATAAGGTATGGGCCTCTGTTTCCGTCCCTTCCAAAATATCTTCTGAGATCGTCTTCCGATCAATGGCGTACCAAATCGCTTCACGAACCGCCGTCTCCGTAACGGGACTATCCGTTTTGCTGCTATTGGCGACGATCATCTTCGTATTCATCGCCTCACTTCTTTCGACCTGGTGATCTCCTGTTTCGACCAGCTGGTTCATCGCTTCCACATTCAGGCTGTCTGCACCGCGATCATCTGTGAAGGCAAAGTTGACCTCCCCTTTTTGTAAAGCCAGGAATGTCGTCTCCCCTGCTGGAAGCACCTTCGCTGTAATTTCCTTAATGGAAGGGGTCCCTCCCCAGTAGTCTTCGTTTGCTTCGAACCTGGCGAACTCGTCTACCTTATGTTCCCCAAGCATATAGGGTCCGGTGCCGTGATAACCATTCACACCGTCCTTTGTTTCCCCACTCTTGAAGTCATTGGGTGATAGGAACACATATGGCCTTGTCATCGAAAGCTCTGTCAAGGCAGGATAATAGGGTTCAGTCAGGGCCAGTTCCACCGTATGCCCGTCAACGATCCGAACCTCATCGATTTTAGTAGAAAGCTTGATCCACGCATGCTTATCCGCATTCCGCTGTACCGCTTCAATGTTCTTCTTCACTGCTTCGGCATTGAACGGCTCCCCATCATGGAAGGTGACACCTTGCCTGAGGTGAAATGTATACACCTTGCCGTCATCTGAAATCTCCCAGGACTTAGCAAGCAGCGGCTTGATGCCATCCTCTGTATTTTCAACCAATGATTCATACACTTTCCCCTGGGCAGCCATAGACCCTGTGTATAAATGTGGGTTCATATCATTGATATCCTTGGCCGTCGCATAAACCAGTTCATTCTTATCTGCGTCCTGTTCACCTGCTGTTTTCGCTCCGCAGGCAGTGAGGATCATCATCAAAAGAAACATTACGCTTAATGTCCATCTCTTCTTCATCCTATTTTTCTCTCCTTTTGTACTCTCTCTGTAAAACAAAATCATTACGATTTAATTTTTGTAACCAATTCTTTTCCCATCTCACTAGTAATCCTCGTTAGATCCTCTTCGAAGCTTCGAATGGAAAAGGCCTCGGAAAGCTTTTGATCATGATGGACTTTTGCGACTTCTGTCAGCTTGTCCTCATAGATCCCGATCAGCTTGTCCATGGTAGGGCTCGGTACTTCCAGGAATCGTGCAATCCCCTGAATGATCTTGATCCGGTAATAATCTTCCTTAGGCATTCTCGGGATATCCAGCTCTCCCTCTACATTCCTGTACATCTTCCTGATCGGTACGGCCGAGAAATCGAAATACCTTCCTGCCTCGTCAGGAGTGGAAAATGGATCGATCAACAGTGAGGTATAGCGTATGTAAAGTAAATACTCCTGGTGGATTCTATCCAGCTGTTCAAACCCTTCGATGTCACTCCTTGATAAGCTTTCCAATCTTATTGGATAGTTATCGTCCGTCATGAATCGAAGTAGGTTGAGTGGCTTGATATTCACTCTTTTCAGGATTTCCATCATTTCCTGCCATTGGGCAATCATATCCCGGATCAGATGCTGGGTGATCGGTCCTTCGGGATACAACTTATACACATATTTCATGGAAAGTCCCTCGTTGAATATCTCCTGCAGTGTCACATCATTCATAAAGAGCGGAGGATGGACATAGAGGGAAATATTGCGTGTTTCTGCTTCTAATGGGGATTCAGTCTGCACTAAGTCTACCCCGAGCTCATGCCCTAGCGAAATCAGGCTTTGAACCGTCTTCGATTGACGATGGGTCGATCCGATATAGAGCTTCTTCTTCACCGCCGTCGTAATGATATGGTGAGAAGGAGCCCGCTCCATCCACCTCGTATCACCTAAATAAGTGGAGAGGCTGATGATTTCCGCCTCGGGTTGAACGTCAGCCAGATCATGCTTCACAAGACTATTGGATCCGAAAGTCGGTGAAACCAATACAATCGACCGGACGCCTTTGAATACTTCCCTCGGAATAGTGTGGAGCACGTCCAGATAGGCGTCTGTAGTGACGGCCAATACGACGGCATCCCACTCTCCCCTTATCGTGTCGAGACCGTGGTACACATGATCAATCAGGCATTCACCTTCTAATCTCTCATTCTGGTGATTTTGAACGGCCACCCGAATGTGATTTCCATTCTTCTCTAACGAATGGAAAAATGATTCCGACCGGACGGAATTCCTCCCTGCGAGCCCCATCTCGCATCCCATATGGTTCTTTACGATCATACAAAGTTGCAGCGAAGCGGGTCCCGTGCCAATGACCAACACCCGTTTACCCTTTTTCATCGATTACCCTCCTGACTTGTAGCGGGACGAATTTTTTCATAGAGTAAGATATCAAATATTTGCTGGGGACGCAGACTGTTTTCTGCTATTCTCCACTTCTCCTTATCTACTTCACGGGAAGGAAAGTTGAAGAGGGATTTCAGTCCATCCCCGTATCTCATCGACACAACAACCTCTTCATTTGTCAACTCATATAATTGATTCATGATGTCATATTTCACTTCAACCGTCGAACTGAAGATGATATGGGTCACTTCCTTGAGATCTCTAAGCTGTTCCACAAACGAAAGTTCCAGTGCTATATTTAAATCCCCGCCTAACCGATTCACAACCTGCCTTCCCAGGGTGACCGCCTCTTCGTCAATGTCGATCCCAATCACCTTTGCACCAGTGCGCCCCGCAATAAGGAGCGGTGTCATCGGAAAAGAACCAGAGCCGACAAGGAGTACAGTCGATTCCCCTGTCACCTGAAACTGCCCGAACTCCTCTTCTATGCTGGACTCAATGTTTTGAAAGTAGTCTGCTATCTCTTCTTCACCCCTCAGTAGCTTCCGGGCCCGGTGCTTCTCCATCTTGGCCACGGATAGGGCGGATAGATTTCTTAACTGATCTACCAGGTGTGTATCCGCTACCTGATCCCACCTCTTTATGTACTCTTCATTAAGAACGAAGCGTGAATACTCGTTGATTAATTCTTCTAATGCCACAGCCTCCTCTTCCATAAGGCTACTCTCTTGATTGGCTTCATCAAATCGTTCCAAATAAATCTTCAGATCCTCTTCAAAGGTCTTACTCGCCTTCATCATATAACCTCCTCTATCTTGTGTATAAATGCTTTCCCTTCGGCCACAATCCCGACAGTGCCTTCAATCCTGACCGAGTTAATGGACCCTGCATCCCAATCTGCGGTTACATGCATTTCCCCTCCAGGCTGTTTAACTTCCAGCGAGATGCAGCGCTTTTGCTTCCATGCGAGATAAGCACCCAATGATCCGGTCCCCGATCCGCATCCCCGTTCCCACATCATGCTGTTCACATCCGGTACATGGATGAGGGGGGCAAGTTCGTGGGTTTCAGGATCATAGAGCAAAACACCAACCAGATTGGCCTCATAGGAGGAGTTGATCAATCGTGCCAGAGTTTCTGCCGATCGGCGTAATGAAGAGTCCAACTGTCCCGCTTCCAATACAGCGTGAACCGCCTCCTGATAATAGATCATCGTAACGGGAAGTTCTTCTCCATCCACCACCCACATTTGCTTATTGATCCTTGCGGGAATAGGCATTTTCATGCTGCAACGGTACAAACCCACCTCACTCTTCACATCACACCGGACCAACTCGTCGGTGCCTGAGACTTCTATCAGGATGGTTGTCGAATAACCGAGGGGCAGCGCCTTTCCCGAAGTAATGAGGGCAGCCAATGACATGCAGGCATTCCCACAGAATTCTCCCCCGGCCATCTGCAGGCTGGAATCTGCACCCGCTTTCTTTGACTCTTCAATGAAGCCCACCTGTTCAGCATATAAACTGTCATATGCCATAAGCTTTGACGCAATCTGATGATATTCTTCCTTGAGGTGTTTGGTCTTTACAAGTACCGTCATATTCTCCGTCGGGTTGAATTTAATAAACTCGATCTCCTGCATCATTTCGATCCCTCTGCTTCTTTTGATAATGAGATACTGAAAGGACAAATCATTCATTCGTAACCATTACGATTTATTATGTAAAAAATATATGAAGTTATGATTAAAACGTAATAGTTACGATTTACCTTTATTATGCTATGACTATTTTTTACTTCTGTCAATCGGATTTTTTTCAATAAGCAGAATTAGGAAAAAGGGGCTACCCTCATATCTTGTTTTCTATCAGGGGGCTTCTAGCCAGCATCAAAAAAGAAACCTTCCCCTCTACACTATGAGGGGAAGGCAGATTCCATCTACTTTTTCACTTTATAATGCAACCACACTGAACCCTCACCGACAGGCTTCATCGTTATCAATTCCAACTGGGTTGCGCCTCCCAAGTCTGTTAAATCCGGTGATTCGAAAAGGGATGGTGTAGCCGTTCCACCTATAGCTAACGGGGCAATGACGAGGCTCACTTCATCAATCAGTCCCTGTCTTAAAAACGCCCCATTGATCCCCCCGCCTCCACTAAGCCCCAATCGCCTGAAGCCTGATTCATAGAGTTTATGTAATGCGAGGGGTAGATCGATGTAATCACCACAGCCCGCTTGCAGGTAGGTAATTCCCTTACGTTCTAATTGTACAATATAGTCACCCGAAACATCCTCCCTGGTGACGACCAATAGTCCTTCCGTCTGGAACCAGTCAATGCGTCCCTTACCGTCAAACACAATATATGCCTTGGATTTCCTTGGCTCATAAATCGGTTTCTCCAGTTCCACCCAATCTTTTCCCCACACAATCAGACTTTCACTTCCTGATACCAACCCATCACAATCCAATTCATCATACAGCTGATGCGTGACGTCATTCGCCTCTCCGTCCACTCCTGCAGCTGTCCATTCCATCACATTTCGGTTCGTAGCCGTTGTGATTTTCCCATCAATAGATGAAAAGACATTCAATATGACTTCTGGTTTCTTCAATTAAAATCCCCCCTTTCACGTTCTATCTATCATGGTAATAGAAATGGAAAAAGAATGTCAGTGTTTTTTCATTTCTTAAAGAAATTTAACTTTTCCGTTTAAAATGTTTGAATATTGAGATAATGGTTAGTATAATAGAAAAAAGGTCAAGGAGTTGATTTTTCATGAAGAAGTATTTGCTAAATTCACCACAGTCCGAGGTACCAGGCATAGACTCTCTTTTTGCAGAAATGATTTTGGACAAGGCCCTTCTAACTTTCCGGAAAGAGCAACTCGAACAGAAAATCGACCAATCATTACGTGATCGAAACAAAGAAGAATTCCTGCGGTTGACTGAGGAATTGAATCAGATCCGTAAAGATCACGAGGAAAAGGATGTAACGGTATAAACGATTGAATGGATATATATAAGCCATTGGTTTCAATTGATAAGGAGACAATGCTCTTGCTGATGACCGCAGGGGCATTGTTTTTTTCCTGATTAATTCTACAGAGAAATTGGCATAGCCACTTTGCTGAGAGACTACCCTTCTTGAATAAAACCACTTATACTTCCCTCAAGAATGTCTTCTCCATTCACCCAATCCAGGAAGTTTATGTCCAGAACTTGTTCGCTTCGGGCATTGGTTGTGAGGATCCTTGAATGTTGATAGGAATATGAAAAAGTGTGAAGGGTTCCAAATAAATTCTCGTAATCTGTAAAAAAAATGGGTGATTCTACGCTTTTAAAATGGCGGAACATGTCATGATGGGAAAGTCTCTTATCCATTAACCCTAGCAGATGCTTATTACGTTGGATCGATCCTTCGATGGAGTCCCGATTTTTACTAGTAAGCTGTTCATCCTGAAAATGGTTCACGCACGCTAAAGCGGATTCCCCGTACCTGACAATCACTTTACCTGAGCTTGCTTCGACTTCTGTCATATTTCCTTCTCGATCTCCCAGTGAAAAATTATAACAGGCGGAGTGAGGGATTTCATTCAGCATGGCAACGGCGTCATCAACGGAAGAGCATTGATCCAACACCATCCGGATGGCAGCCCAGGGAGAAACTCCTTTTGCGTAGCCGTCATGACTGACGAAGTGCAATCCTGCAACAAGGCCTTTCTCGTTCACACCATCGTGCCGCCCCAGAATTTGAAGATTGTAGCCCGCTGTCGCAAAAGCTTGATCCGCTTGAACCAAACTGAATATCCCATCATATAGAGCAGGGGTGAAATCATAATTCCTCACGTAGCACTCTTTAGTAAGAAAGGTCGAGCACCCCATTCTATCTGTCTTAGGAACATCATATCCACTAAATAAAGCAGCTGCCTTGTCCAGCGAAATCTCAAACCCGTTGGACAGACCCTCTAACTCTTCAAGCAAATGCGGGGCAAACGTAGAATAGATAGACTTCATGTTGTGAAGATCAATTTCCTGCTTTGTAATGGATTCAAAGGTTTTTAGAATGGAAGTATTTCGGAGCTTTTCACCTGTTTTAAGCCAATTTGAAAAGCGCTGTCTCTGATTTGCAAGATACGTACATCGAAGTTAGACATATTCATTCCCCTTTAAGACATCATACTCTTTCTGATCACATTGAACCTGTCATTCTGTGCATGGTTTGGACTGATCACTGATTCCAATGAGTAGAGCTGCCCCCTTAAGGTATAGGTTATCCGCCGCTCATAAACGATCGGGTCAATGCCAGAATCTGTCCAGGCTGTTCCAAGATGGTCCAATGCCCGCTTTCTTTTACTTCCACGAGTTCTGCTCTTCTTAAGTATTGGGTTACATTTTCCCTAATATAGGCGGGGGCTAGAATATCATGCGATCCCTGAGCGATCAAAATAGGTATTGAATTGATTTGAGGCAGGGACGGGAATAGGTTGTAGTTCTGTTCAATATCTTTACCGATGTCCTCAAGGGCCTTCTTGTTGTAGCGGATTTCCTTTTTCTTTTTCAATGTATCGACTGAATATACATAATAAGGGTCCATCAGGTTGTTTAGCTTGCGGGATGCATCCATGCGGAAAATGGAAGATAACGAGTAGTAACCGAGCAGCACTTTTTTATAGGGACCCAACTTTTGAAGGAAAAGTTTTTTGAAAGTGACATAGTCTTTGGAGGATAAACCGATTGCGGCTGTTAGAATGATTTTGTGGATATGGGATGGATATCTTGCTGCATAAGACAAAGCCAGGATACTCCCCCAAGACTCACCGAACAGCGTCACTTCCTCCAGGTTCAACGCCTTTCTTATGCCTTCAAGAGTGCTGATTTCCTCTTCTATGGAATAGGTATCGCCTCCCGACTTTCCGCAACCCGTTTGATCATATAAAATAATCTGATAGTCATCAGCCAGAGGATCCATATGTGGCAGAAAATATTCAAGACTCCCGCCTGGACCGCCATGGAGAAAGATGATCGGCTCCCCTTCCCCTTTTACACAAACATAGATCGATTTCCCATTGATCGTGATATGCTTTCCTTCCATTACATCGCACCCTTCATTTCAGGAGCTTCCGATTAATAAATAGATACACAACGGTAAGTAATACCAACATGACTGCCACAAAAGTGGTTCCCTCAAGGGCATAATCGAACAGACTGTTAACGATCCCAAGCAACCCCAAAGGAAGAAAGAATAGGAAGCCCGTTATTGTACCTAACTTCGACTTATCTTCAATCATTTTTTCATTGAATCCGGTCAGCAGCCACGTTTGTTTTTTCACACCGACGAGATACGAAATCAGTAATAGAGCGACTCCAATGGCAAGTAATCCGTAATCCATCATGACGCCTCCTTCATGCAATAAAAAACCTTTTTTACATATACGGATTCATGCAAAAATGGTTCCATAATATTCCTGTCTATTCATTTGACATTATACTTTTTCCAAAAACCGTTGAACTTCTCTTGGTGACTTCAACATGATGACTTGTTTATCTTTAGGCAATTGTTTAAGTCTATTTAAAATTTCCGGTCTCCTGGTTTTCGGATAATTCCATATCCATTTGAAAAATTTCAAGTCAAATCTTTCTTCGCAACCTTCCCCCATATCCGGTCTTGTTTTATTTCTGTACTTCAACAATCTTTTGGAAGCGTGGTATACACAGATTATTCTGGAAATATCGAGAAAGATGATCGTATCTGCTGCATTCAGTCTTATCTCCATGGTCCCGCCATAGTTCCCATCAATAATCCATTCTTCATTTCTGACTAAATTATTTTGAACTTCTTCCTGCTCATCCCTTGGAACTCCGACCCAATTCGGCTTCCAAAACAATGCATCAAGATGATAAACATCTATCTTTAGTTTTTCACCTAATTGCCTGGCCAGTGTAGATTTCCCTGATCCTCCTGAACCAATAAGTACAATTTTTTTCATGAGGGCCTCCTTTATTTCTTGCTTCAGAGCAGTAAACCCTCATGTTTCCATAAGTATGAATCCGCCATAAAAATACCATCACTCCCTGTTTTCATTCATCCACCCAACAGCATACTCAACCATCTCTCTCATGGGGATTAAATAACTTCTTGCTTCACCGACCATGCCTTCTTTTACATAGTCTGTTTCTTTATGAAAATCAGCAAATATCTTATCAAAATCATCCGAGTCATTATTAATATCTTGATACGTCGTCCATACTTCTTCATGATTCTCTTCCACTTTCACGTCCCAGATTTTCTCTTTTACAAAAGTGTTTTTTTGTCTGTATTCAGCCAGATGCAAAGAGGTATTGGAATCTGTCGGTGCTCCAAGTAATAGAATGTAGCCATTTAATTCGTATATTTTTCCCAATGGTGAGTTTTCATTTAATGCAAAGTCAAAACCATGATCTTCCGTTATGTATTTAGCATGCTTACCCCAGGCGGCAAAGGATGTGTGGGGATGGGCGCTTCGAACCACTCCTTTTTGCTTCCTGAACGTTTCAGGTATAAAGCCCATATAGCATGTAGGAGTTAGATCGGGGTGATACGTCGGCAAGTTCTCTCTGATGATTTTCATCTCTTCGTCTGTAGGCCCGCTTCCATATTCAGTCGGGTCACATAACTGCTCGGTCTGTGTCGGCATCACGATGTTTCCTTCTTCCCCGACCGTTTCTTCCAGTGCCAAGATAACAGAAACTGGGCCACCAATGACTCTTCCCAGTGATTTTAAGGAAGAATGGACGATGATGGTCATTCCTTGATGTACTCCTAATTCCCCTAAGTCATGAATCATCTGATTTTTAGTTACGAGTTTTCCCTCTCCCATGAATATTCACCCCCTATTCAAATTTGGATTATGGAAAATACCTTACCCTGCATTCAAATAGTAAATCATATTATCCGTCCATTCACCGAACTCATGGATAAATCCTTTCCTGATGCATTCAAATTCCATACCGACACTTTCAGCAAGCTTTATGGAAGGGGTATTATCGAGGTTGATATGAGCTTCGATCCGGTGGAAATTCAAGTCATGAAAAGCCATGTTCAATGCCGCTGTCACTGCCTCTTTACCGTACCCGTTCTTCCAATGCTGGTTATGTATGGTGTAACCGATCCTTCCCCATTGAAAATCATTCCTTGATAACGTAGAGAAATCCACCATTCCCACGTGCTTATGATCCGCTTTTCTAAACACACCAAATACGTGGGCTACATCATTACCAGCCAGTTCCTGATGCTTCGTCACCAACTGATCGAACCATTCTTCTGTGCATTCACTCATATCCATTCTTCCCAAATCATGCCTGCTGGAGGAAGCAGATCTACTTTCGAATTCCTTAAGCCAGTTTGGATAATCAGCAACCTTCAATGGTCGTATGATCAATCTTTCAGTTTCTGTACTAATCTTAAAATCTTTCAACTTAACACCTCTTCAATTGTTTTGATCAAAATCTATGAAAATACTCCGTTCTATGACCAACTATATGTTTTTAGAGATTGAAACCCTTCATGAGAATCCTCCCATTCTATATATGAACCGGTTTTCACGACTTATGATCCACTTTTCAGATATATGATCCGGTTTCAGCCATTTATGAACCGGAATTTTGATATATGATCCACTTTTTTCATTTTATAATCCGTTTGTCGAAAGTTGTATCATGGGAAGGGTCCTATACATAAATAGGTAAGTAAATCTCTACTTCTTCCTCACCAGTTTCCAATGGATGATAGGTCTCCACAATATAAGAATCCGGTTTCCTTTTATATCCCTGGTCATCCATCCACTTTAAAAGATCGTTATGAAGCTTGCCAATATGTCGAACGTTCCCTTTCGTCGTAACATACTCTTCGTCCAGTTCGATATATTCCATACCGACCGGAACGTTTGTAAGGGTTTCGTCCACCATGATCCCTACATAATAGATCCCTTCCAAATGGTCCGTATCCCTCTTAGGTTCGTAGAGGGCGATTTCAGGACCATGATCGGCTTCGATTTCATGTAACCTCTCTAGAAATTGCCTGGCCCGTTTCGGTACCTCTGTGTTAAATTCAGTGAAGGCTCCTTCTCCTTTTACCCCTACTACTCGGAATATTTTTTTCATTTTTTCAGCATTCATAACAATCTCTCCTTTTGATTAAGATAGTTTCCATGCCGGAATTAACGAATGGAAATCAAAGAAATAACTCATCGGGATATGGATGACGGTGTATATGGCAAGAGTGAGCAAATACGTCAGAAACCATTGAGAAACCGGTACTTGAAGGAATGAGTAAAGCAAGAACATCCCCACTGGAAATGGAACCAATACGATCAACCACATCGGGCTTCCCAAAGCTTCAGTCAATGCCCCAAGTGATACGACAGAAAAGCCGATGATCAATGCCTGCCAATTGGGCAATCCATTTCTAAGAACGAAGCTTGCGATGTAATAAGAAAGACCGTTCAAAGATACTGCCAGAAAAAAATCAAAAAGATATTTCATGCTTACCCCCTAGTATAATATTACCCCTCAATATTTTAACATAATTTTCCTGATACGATAATAAAAAAAGCCCCCCACCTAAAAGTGAGAAGCTCATCCTTTACCTGATCCGTTGAATAAATTTCTGACCAACCAAATACCCGCCTGCCAGCACGAAGAAAATCAGAAGCAGGCCAGCGAATCCGTCGGTAAACCCCGTTCGTTCAATGGCAAATCCAAATAACGGAAAGCTGATCATGATGACGAAGCTTTCCATTAATCCGATCAGCGAAAGGAAAGTAGATCTGATATTGCTCTGCAGAAAGCTTTGCACGAATGAGCTGAAGATCGGTTCGAACAGACTCAAGAGCTGTGCAAGGATCAGAAACGATATCAGGATCGCCCAGTCCGTGGCGAAGATGAACAGGCTGAAAAAGAAGAGGAAAAGACCTAAGCCATAATATAAAATATTGAAGAACTTAAATCGCGCCTCCACCCTGTAAGCAATCTTCGCCATCACGACGCCAAGGAGCCCTTCAATCGTAAAGACCGCTCCCACGACGACAGGAGAGTAGCCTAATTGAATGAAGTATTCCTGTCCGTAGAACACCATGATCACCATGACTGCACTCGCTAAGATGAATAGCACAACAGGCTGATGAATGACCGTGTTATTTCTCCAAACGGCAACCCCTAATTTAAACTGATGAACCCACTGGTTATACCACCGTCCGCCGATGTCCTCCGTCTTTTCACGTTCCGGTTCCTTCATGAAAAACAGTGGAATCAGTGCAAGGATATGGGTCAGTATAGTTGCACCATATACCCATCCCCAGCTGATCTCTGCCATGAATCCCCCGAGGAATTTGGCAAGGCTCAAGGATAGGAGGGAAATGGCCGTCATGCTTCCGATTACCCTCGTATAATCCTTCTCACGCTTTTCATTCCTCAACGTGTCATAAGCAAACGCCTGCTCGGCACCGGAATGAAAGGTGACCATGAGTCCCATGGATAGAAAGGCCAGGGTAAACATCGAAAACGTCCCGCTCATCAGCATGAACAACCCATAAAGGAGACTGAACACATTCCCGATCACCAGGCTGACCTTCCTCCCATACAAATCTGCGATCATCCCTGTCGGAACCTCAAACAGGACAATGGCCAAATGGAGAAACGCCTCCAATATGCCAATTTCACCGAAGGTCATCCCCTTATCGCCAAGGTAGATGACCCACAACGCCCGGTCAAAAAACAACTGGGCAAAAAAGAGATAAAAATAAAGCAGATATATATTGTTTCTTGTCTTAATCATTTAATTTCGTCCTCTCATAAACATAAGGTTAATAGAAAAGCGGAGGCGGCTCGTTCAGAGGCGACAAGCATAAGGTGAACATGACGGAAAGGCGCTTTTTGCCTTTTTGGCATGTTTATCTTATGACCTCGAGCCTCTAGCCGCCGCAGCTAGATCAAAAAAGCCACAGGGAATCATTCCCCGTGGCTTTCGCTATTTTCAGGAAATCATACATACGTTCACATTATTGAAATTCAGCTAAAAAAGGACAGACTTGTCCCGAGGACAGCTGAAATTCCAAAAATAGACATCATGAAGACAAGATATTTTTTCTCAGCTTTGATGTCTACAGTGAACGAATGCATGAATTTTCCCTCCTTATTGTTTAAGATTCTTTTTTATTATATAGTTCTTTCCGGTTCTGGACAAGCAATCCTTATACCGAGGTTGACCACGGATTCATTACTGAATAAAATAAATACATACTAATCTGGAGGTTTTTGTTTGCTAAACAATTGTTTATTACTGGGGTGAAAACTTTCTTAATGACTCTTTTCATTAAGAAAGTACCATTTATATTTGAACCCAACAACTTTTATTAAAGAATAGGAGTCTATAAATGGATATCTTTATTAGACAAGAACGCCCTGAAGAATATAGCTCGACAGAAGAATTGACAAAACAAGCATTTTTACATGAGGAGTATAGCGATAAGAAAGAACATCTGCTTGTAAATAAAATTAGAAAATCAGATGCATTTATCCCTGAGCTATCATTGGTTGCCATCCATCAAAGCGATGGAGTGGCCGGTCACATCCTACTATCTAAAATCACCATTGTAGACCATGATATAGTGGAAGATTCTCTGGCACTTGCTCCCGTGTCTGTAGCACCCTCCTTTCAAAAAAAGGGAATTGGAAGCCAATTGATACGAGCAGCCCTGCAAAAGGCTAAAGAGATCGGTTACCATTCAGTCATTGTGTTAGGACATAAAGACTATTATCCCAAATTTGGCTTTAAACAAGCGTCATTATGGAACATCAAGCCTCCGTTTGAAGTGCCTGATGAAGTATTTATGGCTATGGAATTGACGGAGCATTCTCTTGAAGATGTAGAAGGTGTCGTTCAATATTCGAAAGCTTTTTTGGAATAAAGGAGAAAAAGGTTGTCCCGGCATTCCCCCGGGACAACCTTTTTTTGAAATTTGCCTTCTTCTCGTTTGAATATAGGGCTTTTCCCCAATAACCTAGCCAAGTACGATAAAAATCATATCATCACCAGTACGAGGAAAGTCTCATCCATTATCCCTTGATTTCTTGTGAATGAATGGTAAGGAAACTTCATTTATTTAGTCCTCTTATAACCACTTTCAATCCTGTTTCCGACTTAATGATCCTTATTTCAATTAATCAATCCTGATATAAAAATAATTAATCCTTCATGTCGAATTTTCTTTTTTCCGTAACCGAAATTTCCAGAGTAAAGTTTCGAGGAAAATACCCGGATTATTTAATCCGCCACCATACATTCGCTTTATAGCATTACAGCATCAATAATCAAAGAAGGAAAAGCCAGCCTGTCCCCCTGATTTCTAGGATCAAATTTCTTAGAACGAAAAATCACTCCGTCAGATCCATCCCAATGATTTTGATGAAACGTTCCTTCTTCATCAAAATACTCATATAATGTCACTTCAAATCCCACCGTTTCAAACATTTTCGTCAACGTATGATAATTGTGAACGATCTTATGACTGGCTGCCGGATGATCTTTTGGACCCGGTCCTCCAACCTGCACAATCCGTTGATAAGATTCATAGGGGAAGTAGCCATCAGGCACGGCGCACCGAATATATCCGGCAGGCTTCAGGTATTTCATACATAATTTTGCAGCCTCTAGCCCTTCTTCGTATGTAAGGTGTTCCCAGACGTGTTCAGCCAAAAGAGCATCTACAGAACTTTCATGGAACTTGTTTTCCCATGTACTTTCGTCTAATAAATTTAAATCCTCTTCCTGTGTATGGATCCAGCCAGGATTATTCACATACTCTCCTGCACCGATTACGATTTTTATTTCATTAGAAGTCATTTAGTAGTACCTCACTTATTTGTATAGATAATGATGTCCTGTTAGATTAACTTACTGACATAAAAATTCATTTGGATAATTATACCACAAAAAAAGAGGACCTGATCCCTAACACGTTGATACTTGAACGTGTGAAAATCAGAGCCCATTACTATACAATCAATTACTTTAACCAAGGGATGCACCGGGAAGGTCCTCTTTCGTCGGAATTAACAGAACTTCCTTTTATCAATCTCTATCCCCTTCAGCTCGAAAGAAAGATCCCGATATCCACTTTGCCCTTGACTGATTTCACTTTAATCGTTTGGCGCGTCTCCTCCTGAATTTTCCGGAATACATCGGTTAAGCCGCCGGTAAGGGAGGATAAATAGGTTTCCATATTTTCTACTCTATGTTGAATTTCCTTGTGATTATAAAGAATTTCCTTCAAAGAAGAGAAATCCTCTGTGTCTCTAATGTAGAAGACGAGATCATGTTCTACAAGATAATGTAAATTAAACTCTTCCTGCCCGGGAAGATAATCAAGGATGAACACAGGGATTTTTTTATGAAGGACCTCACTGATCGTGACCCCACCGGGTTTAGTAATGATACCATCCACTGCGTCATATAGAGCATTCAGTTCTTCCTGATCCTGAATGTACATGTAGGGCGTGATATTCGATTGATTGAGAAGCGAACGATACAGCCTGTGATTATGACCGCATAACACGGAGAAATGGACATCCGGGTATCGGGAAAAGCCCTTAATGCCATTTTTCCATACGCATAACCCGCTATTTCCTCCCGCAACAAGGATATGTTTTCCCTTCTTGGAGAGGGGACTCCGGGATGAACCCTTACTCTTAAACACATCCGCAACGGGGATTCCGGTTTGATAGACACGATCCGAAGAAACGTTGTGATGCATGATCAATGTCTCCTTCACCTCTGCAGTCGGGACAAGGTGGTAATCAATCTTGCCGGTTTCCCAAACACCGTTCACAAAGAAATCGGTATAAGCATTCATCGTTTTACAGGGAATGGCCCCCTCCCGTGACTTCAGCCTTCCGATCATTCTCGATGGAAAGGAATGGGTGCAAATCACCAGTGAAGGTTTTTCCTCTTCCACTACCTTCAGCACCTTCTTTTCAAAGTAGGTGGCCAACCGGGAAATGCTTCTTAAAAAAAAGCTCTGTTCTTTTTCTTTCATCATCACCTTTTGGTAAAAACCTTTATAGCTTTCCGGTGAAGTTCTGATCCATTTAAAATAAACGCCGGATATCATTTTTTCCAGAAGAGGATTCGAGAAAGACAGGAAATCAATGATCTTGATTTCAGCGTCCGGATAGTCATGTCTTATGCTGTCTTGTAGAACCTCGGCTACTTTCGTATGTCCGGTTGGGACACTGAACATCGATAGAATCACAATCTTCATTCCAAATACCTCTCTTTTTTCTTTTTAACGGATCCCCACACCGTTGTGAGGATAAAAATTAATAGTAATCCGACCCCTACGTATGGAACATAGGCTGGATTAATGGAAAGAGTGTTGCCAAGCCAGTATCCAAGGAAAATATACGAAATCGTCCAAATAGCCGATCCCGCCATGGTAAGGAAGAAAAAGGGCATGTACCTTGTACCGAATATACCAGCGAGGTACGGGCTCAATTGGCGCAGTCCCGGCATAAACAGACCAAACAGTAAAGTCTGGGTTGAGTGCTTGGTAAAGAGTCGCTCATACTTAAGAACCTTTTCCTTAGACAACCCGATCCATCTTCCGTACCGATCAATAAGCGGCTGTCCAATGAATCTTCCACCATAGAACCCTGTAATCATTCCTGAATAGACACCTAGGAATGAACAGACCAATGCCAAAGAAAGCATTAACTGGCCTTTGGCTGCCAAGAGCCCCACTAAGAACAAAAGGGACTCTTCCGGGGCAGGTATGCCGACGATCCCGAAGAATAGAAACAGGAAAATGATGAAATAACCGTAGCTTTGAATGTACTGGATAATCTCTTCACTGCCCATTTACTTCCTGCTCCTTCGTTACTGTGTTTGTTAGCAATGCGAATCGGATCTGTTTCTCTAACGCATCTTCAAGGAATGCATCCAATGACTCTATCATATTATGGGGAGCTTTCTCATCCGCCCCGAACGTCGTCCCGCTATCATGAAGAACGAATATGGAACCGTCATGATCTGCCTCTTTCATTCGTTCAAGTAAGTCCCCACCGTTCTTCACCTTCCAATCCTGAAAGATGTGGGACCACAATACAACCTCATAGTCCCTGGATAAAAACAGGGTCGATAGATTAAAATGTCCCCACGGTGGACGATAATAGATCGGTTTCTCATGGGTGACCTTCTCGATCACCATACGTGATTGCTCCAACTGCTTTTTCAAATGAAAAGGGGTTAAAAACCAGCTGGACACATGGGTATAATGATGAATCCCGATCGTATGCCCCTCCCTTTTCATCCGTTTCAAAAGCTCAGGATATTTCTCCACTTTGCTTCCGACCACGAAAAAAGTAGCCTTAACCCCGTGCTTACTGAGGACATCGAGAAGTTGACCGGTATACATGGGATCCGGTCCATCGTCAAACGTCAATGCAATCGCACCCGGAACATTCACCCTTCTTGTAATACGGTCATTCCTTTTTCGTATATAAACCGTGCTAATGACGGAATAGACCGAGTACATCAGCACGACCATTAATGTGATATAGATCCACTTCATCGTGTACAACTCCAACATAAATTTCATTAAAAGTGCATGCATAATGATTGCTACTCTATTCCTAAAGTCTCCATTCATCATAAAGTGAACCGGTTTTTATATCAAGGCTTTCAAGTTAGATGACTTGATGAGGCAATATGGGACTAAGTACTTTATACTGTAATGGATGAATGAGTGAAAAGGGGTCTCATGTGGAGGGTAAGTCCGGAAACTAAAAAAAGAGCAGCAGAAGCCACTCCTTTTTCACAAGACTATTCGTTTCTAGGATCTACATAATCCGGATAATCCGTAATGATCGCATCAACCTTCATGTCGAAAAGAAAGTCTGCCGCTTCCTGACTGCGTACCGTCCATGAGCCGATCTGCATCCCCTGTGAGTGGACTTCATTCACGACATCTTCTGTCACGATTCCATAGCTTGGGTTGAACCACTCCGCATAGGTTGAGATTTCTTTTAAAGCTGCCTCTGTTGTAAGGGCACGGTTAGAAGTTAATACTCCGACCGGAACGTGAGGAAGCAGCTCGTCCATTTTTTTCATCGAGTCAAAGTTAAACGATTGAAGAATGATTTTTTCATTTTGGGGCTTGTCGAGATTCCGTTCACTTAATGCTTCTGCCACTTGTTCCTCAATACCAGGGTAAAGTTCTGGAGCCTTTAACTCGATTAAAATTCCCACTTTTCCATGGTAACGATCCAGAATCTCTTCAAAGGTCGGAATCGGTTCTCCTGCAAACTTGTCTCCCTTCCAACTACCGGCATCAAGACTACGAAGCTGTTCAAGGGTTAAGTCCCCGACTTTCCCCGTTCCATCTGTTGTACGATCCACTGTTGTATCATGGATGACGACCAATTCACCATCTTTACTTCGTTGAACATCGATTTCAATGTAATCCGCCTTCATATCAACCGCCAGATCAAAACTGGTGATCGTATTTTCAGGTGCATAACCAGCTGCCCCCCGGTGCGCTACATTATCCACTTGTTTTCTTTCCCCTGCTGTCGGTTCTTCTGCAAACGCCTGACTGAATGGGCTGAATAATAATGAAAAAGCAACACCTGTACCGATTAATAATTTTTTGTTCATTTTCTTCATCTCCAATCCTGAATATGTATTTCTACTTTATTTTAGGAGAGAGATGTTGACTTGATATGTAGTTAAAGATAAGGCTTAATGAAGGTTGTGTTAACAAAATTCGACCTATTTTCTTACGATTATTTACAAATCGAGTGGCCGGAGATGAGTTACTAATCCATTTTACTTACATTACAGGGGGTGATGTCGGTAACAGCTGGGTTCTCAGATCAATGAACAGAAAAAAATCGTGCTTCTTACATATTTAATCCTGTTTGAACCACTTTCAATCCTGAATTGAGAATAATTATTCCTGTCTAACAATTATTGATCCTGATTACCATGAATTAATCCTGTTTTGGAATAATTGATCCTCCGTGTCGAATTTTCTTGTTTTCGACTCACAAACCCCTTTTCCCTGTGCCAAATATGATCAGATGATTTTCTGCATCGCCAACCATTCTTCAAATCTCTTCACACCTGTTTCATAGGTAAGATCATTTCCGCTGATAGAAAAAATTCTTGTTCCAATTCCCTCTAGTGATAACTCATTTACTTCGATTGTTTTTTCAAGTCCATATTGTTCAATGTCAAAGAAGACATCCCACACATCTTCCGATAACCTTTTATACGCAATAGACTCATAATCACAGTTATTTTCGTAATAACCTAAGTGCAGATGATATTTATCGTCATACTTTATGTCCATTAACTCCTACCACCGATCATATTTATTCTGTGAAATACAAGATTTGTAGATCTGATATAACTTCATCTTTTTGAAACGAAAGTATTGAATTGATTCCATTTATTTGAAATAATTGGAATTAATTGATTAATATATTTGTACATAAGGTAAAAGACCTTTATGCCAGGAAAGAGGATAACGTATGCTGAAAAAGATACCCTTTAGGCGGATACGCTGGCCGGGATGGGTTGTGTTGTTTGTAATAGGATTCTCTTTGATTTATGGGATGGCTCAGTTGGTAGTTGGAATCGGATTCGACAAGGATTCAGGGCAGGCATCCCTATCGAGTATAAACTTTGAGACGGTGACTGAGAAGACCGATACATATACCATGTCCATTAAGACTCCGGTTATCGGAGACTCAACCATTCATAAGCCCATACAAGGATGGATCAAGCAAGAGAAAGAAGCATTTTTAGCAGCAGTAAAGGAAAACAAGGATGAGCTTGGAGATGGTTACCGTGCTCACTTAATCATCCAAGCCGATGTAAAGAAAGCGACAGATGATACATATAGTATAATCTTTAACTCGTATCAGTTGGTGAATGATATACGTGGTCAACAACAGGTGAAAATCTATACTATTGATGCCTCTGAAAAGAGAATTTTACACCTATCTGACATCATGCAAACCAGTGGCAAGCCAATCCATATAATCCGAAACCAAATCCTAAAAAATGAATCTATCAATCTGGTGGATGACAAGATGGATAAGGTATTAAGTGACCCTGCATCGTGGAATTGGTCCATATCCCCCAGAGCACTCACGTTGTACTTTGAGGAGTCGGAAATCGCTGCTAAAGGGGCTGGCCCAATCCAAGTAGAGATTCCCATTAAACTTATCCGCCCTTATCTAAATAATAAAACGGCAGATGCACTAGGTACATCAGAAGGAACACCAGTAAATGTATCCATCGAACCTGAAGGAAAATATGTGGCTCTTACGTTTGATGATGGCCCCAACGTTGAGGTAACTCCACGAATTCTCAAGATACTCAAAGCCCATGACGTACAGGCCACTTTTTTCATGCTGGGAAGTCAGGCTGAAAAATACCCTTCCCTTGCGAAACGAGTTGCCGAAGCCGGTCATGAAATCGGCAATCATACAGACCACCATCAAGACTTGACGAAAATCGGAAGGAATCAAGTGGCACAAGAAATCCAAATATCCAGCCGGAAAATCGAGGAAGCGACTGGTCAAATCCCCTCTAGTTTACGACCGCCTTATGGAGCGATCAATCATGAGGTGGTGGAGGTGGCTGGTAATTATGGCTCCCCAATCGTCCTATGGTCCGTCGATTCACTAGATTGGAAAAACAAGAATGCCGATAGCATCAACCGGGTTGTTCAAAATGCAATCACCCCGGGATCCATCATCCTGTTACACGATGTTCATCCAACTACAGCTGACGCTTTGCCGACATTACTAACAACACTTGAAAAGGAAGGGTATCAATTTGTAACCGTCTCTCAGTTACAATCGATTAATGCGGAGGAGAGTGCCGGTCCTTACTACGGTAATATTTGAATGAGGCTTTGGTTCTATTGCTTTGAAAGCAGTAGAACCGTCCGGCATGCAAAAAAAAGTGAATCAAAACCTCTTGATCACCTCTCACCTCATTCACCGGACCGTCGTCTCCAACGCCTCATTCCTCATTTCTCTGATATATTCCTTAGCGACATGTTCCCTCCCGCCATGCTGTTCGTACCAATCCCTGATCCGTTTCAGATGATCTTCATCATTCCTGATGCTGGTTTCAATCTTCATATAATCGTCCTGACTGTCGTATTCCCAAATAGCAAAGATCTCAACGGTCTCTTCATCATGATCCTTCATCCAGCGGCCAACCAGTCGCGAGCCGTGTTTAAGCTGGTTCGGCAAATTGGTGTGATTGAAGTGATCATTGAACGTTTCGACGAACTCTTTTTTGACTAGATAGAACTTTCTTCTATAGAACATGATGGTTCTCCTTTCCTTGCCTTGATCACCATCGTAGTAGGAAATTTCCTCGCCTTATATAATGAGTAATAGCGATCAGATACTTCCTCTTCCACTGAGTCAAAAGCTGCTGATACGTCACTTTCAATAACCGATTCAATCGTAAATCCTGCTTTGATGACTTCATTTAAATAAGTACTAAATTTACGTTTCGGGATGACGACAGGTGCATCTTCGCCTTTGAAGTTGGGGTACGTAGTGACTCCCTCTTTCTGGTAAGAACCTTCCAGATAAATTTGACCATCTTCACTTTTCATATGGGGGTATAAGGGATGATCCCAACTAAAGATCAGTGAACCGCCTGTTTTCAAATACGAGTGAATCAACGTTAAAGTAGATGTCAGGTCTGTTGTCCAGCCAATGGCATAGATAGAGTATACGATGTCAAAATAATCCTTCTGTAATCCGATGTCTTCTTCCATAGGTGAACAGGATAAGTTGGCATCCAAGCCCTTTAACGTTTCTTTTGCCGTCTCGATTTGGGTCTCTGACAGGTCAACGCCCCATAATTCACTGGCACCCATTCCCTTCATATAAAGTAAGGAGTGCCCGCTGCCACACCCTATATCAAGCACCTTTTTGCTGGTAATGTCATCAAACAGCCTCAATTCGTCTTCCGTCTGTGTAAACGGCCCGTAACTCGGCAAGGCATCCTTCCCGTTAAAATGGCGGGCGACTTTATCCCAGCTTTTTTTATTTTGTCTCAGAATATCCAGCATCTTAGCATCCCCTTTTCATTTAATTACTCTGTATATATAATCCGCACTCCCTATCGGATCTACCTCATCAACGTAATAATCTTCAGCCAACCAGTATCTTCTTTTATACTTTTCAAGCCTTGCTTGATGGTCACCGAGATAGGTGTCACGGTCCAATACTCTTTCAGCTCTTAATTCATGTGAGCAATCAATATAGATCATAAAATCAACATAACGTCGCCATTCTTTCCTTTGTAAGAAGACACCCTCAATAAGGATGATGGCAGACGGGGGCAGGTGGATTGGTTTCGTAATGACCGAATCCGTTGAAGAATGATAGAACGGGAGGGTAATAGAGCCGCTAGCATGCAGCTTTCTGAACAGCTCTGTTTCAATTAATCCAATATCCCATTGGAGAAAATAATATTCGAACCATTCATCATTCCCGGTCCCATATCGCTTATGTGCTTCAACAATATGATCATCAAGATGAACGATGAAAACCTCATGACTTGAAAGCTCCAATGCATGTCGAAGCTCTTTTGCGACTGTAGTCTTACCTGCTCCTCCTAAGCCATCGATACCTGCAATGAAGGGGCGATTTTCCGAGAACTTTTCCTGATAACGGGATAGCAATGGTTCTATCACTTCATCGATGGACACTTTGCTCACCCTCATCATTTTCCTTCCATATTACTCATATATTTCTCTGGCAACAGCTCCAACACATGACACTTTACGAGTTCACCATTATAAGGAATGATGACATCGGTATTTTCCCCATAGTCACTGATTAATTCACGGCACATTCCACAGGGGGCAACGACCCAACATTTCTCTATATCTTCGTGTGGATGAGGATGAGCCACGGCTACAATCGTTTCAAATTCGTGATCCCCTTCAGAAATGGACTTCCCGATCACCATCGCTTCCCCACATACTGTGATTCTTCCCACGTTTGCTTCTACGTGCACCGCTGAATATACTTGTCCGTATGCTGACCTGACTGCCGAACCAATGTGGTGTCGTCCATATCGGTAATTTTTTTCGATGACCTTTTCTGCTTCCCTGATCAATTCATAGTCTCTATCTTCTAGCGGTCTAACTTTTAACATGATGATTGGTCCCCTTTGGTCGATTATTTTTTTATCGATACAGAACACTTATTGAATGTCCTCATTAGGTTTAACGCCATATTGATCTTCGTTTTTAAAGATATGAGCAGGAGACGAGCCTATTACTCTAAGTTTGCCCTCACTTATAACAATGCCCGTTTCCTCTGGTAACGCAAGAACAGAAAATCCATATTTGTTTGCGTATTCTTTGATTAAGCTATCATTACTAGTTTCATAGTGACACCAAACTGAATAGTTATCTATGTAGTTAAAACCTTCAAAGGTCTTCAAACTTGTATGGTTTGGATCCATATGCGAGGAGGTTAAAACATCTCTGCCAAAAATAATAGCTCCGGCACTCCCTCCATATACAATCCCCTTTTTGTCTATATACTCTTTTAAAATTTCATCAAAGCCTGTCGCACGGAAGGTGTTTAACAAATAGAAAGTGTTTCCTCCGCCGATGTAAATGGATGAGAATTCCTTTAGATCCTCTGGAGACTTAGCTTCTAAATCAGTCCACATTTCTATTTCAGTAATGCCTAGAGGGTTAAACACACTATGTATCCATTTGTAACAGTCTTCATAAGGAATTTCGCCATGCATCGCGATTGGAATATATAGCAACGGCTTATCA
Source organism: Rossellomorea yichunensis (assembly GCF_032337515.1). Lineage (NCBI taxonomy): Bacteria > Bacillati > Bacillota > Bacilli > Caryophanales > Bacillaceae > Rossellomorea > Rossellomorea yichunensis. Next base: position 379,508 of record NZ_JAVYAD010000007.1, read on the forward strand.
AGATCTAATGCCTTTACAAATTCCTTATCAATTATGTCTGTCTGTTCCTTATCTCCACCGCCAGACAGGAATAAGTTAATCATGAATCCCTTCCCCCTAATCGCCATTTTTTAACTATCCCACACTACCAATTATTTCAAATTACCCCTTTTAACTCAATGATTATTTTTGCAAAAAAGAAGCTTATCCAATACACGATAAACCACCGTTCGTATGAAAGGTAAGCCGGATATTTCTTTCTTGTTACTGAATTAGCATAAATTGCTATTACTTTTTGACCACCTTTTAGTTTAATCTTACTCCCATCTGGATAATGAATAATAAGACAATAAATCATAGAAATGAGGTAATGAAAATGCGAGTAAATGATGATCAAATAAAAGGAAAGCGAAAACAGACAAAGGGAGATTTAAAGAAAGGATTAGGCAAGCTTACAAACGACGATTCTAAAATTGCGGAAGGCGAACGCGATAAGGATAAAGGAAAGATGCAAGAGAAAGTCGGCGATATGAAGGAATCGTTTAAAAAGAATTGGTAATTGCAATCAGGCTTTCCCTTCTGTGAATGTAAGCCATACTGCACATAAATCATGAGATGACGACCCTCCTGCTTACTAGGAAAAGCAGAAGGATCGTCCTTTTTCTTCAGTTTATTTACAGCTATCCAAATCAGCTTTTTCAAACCAGCCAAATGCCACTTCCGCCTGAATGATCTCATGGTCTGGTGCTACTAAGAAAAGGATAAATGACCCGCCCGGAGGAAAAATGAATTTCCCATCTTCATCACTGGCTAACGTACTTTGTGGGGAGACAATCCGCCTAAAGGCCATAACCCCCTTTCTTGGAAACCCTTCTACTTCATCAGCATATGCGATTTTGACTTTGGGCTTTGGAAGTGGAGAAAGTGCCGTATTTGCGGGCGTCACATTACTCGAAATCATTGGCTTACCAGGAGGAATGGGATTAAACCAAATTTCAGCTTCAAACGGTTGGTCGGAATGATTCGTGATGGTAAAGGCATTGACAAATAAATTGACATCGGATTTACCCGGATTCATCAAGCCTCCCCACGCATTTTTTCCTTTACCGAAACAAATGTGTTCCGTTTGCCCAACAAAATATCTTCCCTCTAAGGATTGATACAAAGGGTTAGGGATATTGACGGTTTTACTAAATCGGTCATTATTCAACCACTGCATATGAAAAATCACTCCTTTCTAAAGTTTATGGGAGAAGAAAGAAAGTGTTTTAAAGAATTCAAAAAGTATTGTATGTAAGATATTACTTGAAGAGCGACAGGTGGCGGTTGCATCCATATCCCCCATCAAAGAAGGACAGAACTATTTACTTGATTTTAATCTCTTTCTTTTATTCTCAGGCTGCTTTAACCAATAACGGATTCCTTTTCCAGCCAAGGGTTCATCATTGTATCTCGGGATGACGTGTAAATGACAATGGAAGATAAACTGATTGGACACCTCTCCGACATTCCACCCAAGTGTAAAGCCATCCGGGGAAAACGCTTCGTTTAAGTACTTCTTCGCTTTTTGTAATAGTTCGTATGTATCTTTCCACTCTATTTCCGTTAATTCAAATGCGTCCGCATGATGGTTTTTTGGAACAATGACCCCGGATCCTTCTAATACATCCTGGTGCTTGTTATGCTGCAGGAAATAGCAGGATTCGTTTTCAAATACTATGTTTTGGTCTTTGTCCTTTTTTGGATTGCAGAATGGACAATTTTCTTCATAGCTCATAAAACTTTCCCCTTTCTAATTTAGCATCCTTCAATTCCAATTATTTCAAACCCCCACCCCTTTGACAATCCCAGCTTCCCACTCTGATGCCCGTTTCCCCTATCTGTTCATTTTTGCAAAATTAACCGGCACAAACTCTGCACACTGAAACCCCTTTCAAAACCTCTAAATAGCCCCTATACTAGATTCATAAGATGATCATCTAATTAACTAACAATATAAATATGCAAAAACGATAACAGAGGGGGATCCTCATGGTATTGGATAAAAGGCGTGCACACTTATTATCCATCATTCAACATTCTACTGATCCGATTTCGACGAAAGATCTGGTGACCAGGACGAATCTGTCTCAACGAACCATCTATTATGACCTTGATCAGATAAATAGTTGGCTGCGGACTCAAGGATTAGAACCCATTGAAAGCCAGCATGGCAAGGGGTTGTTTTTGCCTCCTGCATCGAAATCGAAGTTGATGGTTTCTAAGGATCAAAGTTTCGAAGATTGGCAGTATCAATTGTCGAGGCAGGAACGCGAAGTCCTGATTAAAGCCAAAATATTATTAGAAGAACAAGATGCCTCGATGCAGCGGTTTATGGACCTGACAAGCATGAGCCGGGGGACGATCGCCAAGGAAATTAAAGAGATCAAGCAAGAGTTCAGCAAAGCCGGTTTGCGGTTGTATTACAAGAAAGGTTCAGGATACCGATTGAGTGGCCCTGAGGATGCTAAAAGAACGATGCTTTCGAATATACTGGCGACTATCTTCTCACACCCGGATTGGCAGAACGTCAGGAACGAGGTCCATAAGATGATTCAGCCGGAAGCTGCCACGTGGTCCCATGAAACGGATCAAAGGAGCCTGGTGAGAGAGATACTTTATGAAGCTGAGAAAGAATTGGGATTGACGCTGACAGATGAGATGGTGGAGATCCTTTCCCTGCAGATCTTGATGATCATGAAGAGAATCGAGCTGGAAGAGTATATTCTTGTTCCAGAAGCAGAAAAGCAGGTCCTGCAGCAAACAGAAGCTTACAAGGCAGCCCTCCATATTACGAATAAACTTGGAAACGTAAAGGAAGTCTCTTTTCCAGATGATGAGGTTTGTTTCATTACGATGAATCTGTTGGGATCCAAAGTCCAGCATGATAACTTCAACCGTTATACGGAACAGGAATTATCAGGCCTGAAGGAAGTCGTGCAACAGATGATTGATGATTTTCAGCTTTACTCCTGTGTGGTGTTCGATGATAAAAATGGACTGGAAGAGAATCTGATTTCCCATATTAAGCCGACGTATTACCGGCTTAAGTACGGGCTCTCGATCGCGAATGACCTGGCTGACAGCATTCAAAAGACTTACCAGGACATCTTTCATTTGACTAAACGGGTAATGAGGCACCTGGAACGGTATGTCGGGAAGATCGTCCCGGACGAGGAAGTGGCCTACATTACCCTGCACTTCGGAGGCTGGTTGACGAAAGAGAAAAAGAAGGTCGAGACGAAATTTAAAGCACTCATCGTTTGTGAAAATGGGATTGGGACTTCCAATATGCTCCGCACCCAACTAGAGAACTTGATTGCCGGGCTGAATGTCATCACCACGATCTCGATGAGGGAATATCGAACGAACGAGTACGAGGCGGACGTCATCTTTTCCACCAATTATATCAAGGAGAAGGACATCCCCGTCATCCATCTTCCGGCTATCTTGACGAATCTCGAAAAAGAACGGGTCATACAACGGATGAATGAGCTTTTCGATTCGAAGCCACCGGAAAAGAATGTGACCGATCACCTGATGGATGTCATCAAACGTCATGCAACCATCCATCAAGAGGACGACCTGAAAAAGGAATTGGTCCACCTTTTAGAACAAACTACTCCCAGAATAAAGGAGATCAGAAAGCCTATGCTCAATGAATTATTGACAGAACAAACGATACAACTCAAAGACCGGGTAAGCAGTTGGGAGGAAGCCATCAGGGTGGCCAGTCAACCACTGATCGACCTGCAATCGATTCGCCCGGATTATGTAGACGCCATGGTAACGAACGTGAAGGAGTTGGGTCCTTATATTGTCATCGCACCTAATATCGCCATCCCCCATGCACGTCCGGAGACCGGTGTCGAACAACTGGGAATGAGTTTCCTGCGACTCAAGGAACCCGTCCATTTTTCCGAAAAAGAAAAACATCGCGCTCAGCTGGTCATCGTGCTGGCAGCAATCGATAATCAAACCCATTTAAAAGCATTGGCACAGCTTACAGAACTGCTATCCAATGAAGACAATGTGGAACAATTAATCTCAGCAAGTGATCGTCAAACCGTAATTGAATTAATCAACCAAACAATTGAAGTATAAATCAGAGGAGGAAATTTAAAATGAAAAAAGTATTAGTCGTATGTGGAAATGGATTAGGAAGCAGCATGATCGTAGAAATGAATGTGAAAGCAGCACTGAAAGATATGGGAAAAGAAGCTGAGGTTTCCCACACGGACCTGACAACTGCCAAGACGGAGCAAGCGGATCTCTTCATCGGTTCAGAGGATATCGTGGAAAGCCTGGAAGATGGCCGTAAACATATCGTGAAATTGAAGAATCTGATGGATAAGAACGAACTCCGAGCTGCATTGGAACAAAATATCTAGTCCACTTTTAATAGGAAGGAGCGATACAAATGGTTGATATCATAATGAAGGATATACTCGGTACACCCGCGATCCTTGTCGGTCTATTCGCCTTAATCGGGCTCCTGATTCAACGTAAGAATTCAGGGGATGTCGTGTCCGGAACCCTTAAAACGGTCATGGGCTTCGTCATCCTCGGGGCGGGTGCGAATGTACTCGTCCAGTCCCTGGGGCAATTCAGCAGCATGTTCAATCATGCCTTTGAAGTCGACGGGGTGATTCCGAACAATGAAGCCGTCGTGGCCCTTGCACAGGAAAGCTTCGGTACGGAGACAGCGATGATCATGCTGTTCGGTATGGTTGTCAATATTGTTATTGCACGTTTCAGTCCTTTTAAATACATCTTTTTAACCGGACATCATACCATGTTCATGGCATGTTTGATCGCTGTCATCTTAACCACTGGTGGATTTACCGGAGTCCCATTGATCATTCTCGGCTCGATCATCCTTGGTGCATTGATGGTCCTGTCACCTGCGATGCTTCAGCCATTCACACGCAAAGTCACCGGGTCGGATGACTTTGCCGTCGGCCACTTCGGATCGATCGGGTATTTGGTGTCCGCCACAGTCGGTAAAGCAGTCGGTAAAGGTTCTAAATCGACAGAAGAAATCAAAGTTCCAAAGTCACTCGGCTTTCTCCGGGACACTTCCGTCTCAGTATCTCTGACGATGGTCATCCTGTTCTTTATCGTTGCAGGTGCAGCAGGTCCGGCTTTCGTTGAAGGAGAATTGAGCGGCGGACAGAACTTCCTTGTGTTTGCCTTTATGCAGGGGATCACCTTTGCCGTTGGTGTGTATATCATTTTAGCCGGGGTACGTATGCTCCTTGGTGAAATCGTTCCTGCCTTCAAAGGGATTGCGGACAAAATCGTCCCGAATGCGAAACCCGCTCTTGATTGCCCGGCCATCTTCCCATTCGCAGGAAATGCCGTCATCATCGGTTTCTTATTCAGCTTCATTGCCGGTCTCGTCAGCATGCTTTTCTTGCCACTACTTGGATTGAAAGTCATCGTTCCGGGACTTGTCCCTCACTTCTTCACAGGCGCTGCTGCCGGAGTCTTCGGCAACGCAACCGGCGGTCGAAGAGGTGCAGTCATCGGCTCCATGGCGAACGGCGTCATGATTAGCTTCCTGCCAGCTCTCTTATTGCCGGTTTTAGGCAATTTAGGTTTCCAGGGGACAACATTTGGAGATGCGGACTTCGGGTTGGTCGGCATCGTGCTTGGTAATCTCGTCAGCTTGATTGAATCCAATGTGATTGTTTTCGTGTCAATCATCGTCCTTCTTGCCATCCTCTTCTTCATCAGCTTTAAGTCAAAGGGGACTGGGGAGAAGGAAGAGACAGAAGTTGCATAGATAAATTAAAACACTCGCTTCCTTATTTCAGGAAGCGAGTGTTTTACCATATAAACAGGAAATACCAGGACGGCTACCTTGCTTCCGAATGCACCCCATTTTTCATTCCTTTAACCTTTATAATAAAACTGTAGCCTTTAAACACATGAAAACTTCTCAAAAAACCTACTCCGTGATAATCCCTTCTCCAACCCCAAACCGAATCAGACCTTCATAAGGATCTCCCGTAATATCAAAAAGCTTACAAAACGCGGGCTCTGTCTTATATCCTTGGTTTTTGAGATGTATCACTTTCTGTTTGAGACCAGGATATCTTTGCAATAGTTCATGTTCAATCATCATATGGAGATACGCATGTTGCTTATGTACCGGTTGGGCTTGTCCAAACAGCTCAAACTCAAAACCGCTTAAGCTAAAATTCGCCTTCACGACTTCTTTCCCATTAATCGTTTTCCTTTTGATTGTAAAGCCATCTTTTTTGTTGTATAACGTTTGGATCAATTCTTCAAATGGGTCTAATTCCTGTACTTCCATAATGATGTCCAGGTCTGAACCCGTAATGTCTATACCAATCGGCAGAGTTCCGCATAGAACAGGATGATAGGTATTCATGTCATTCAAAATATCCAGTTCCATGATGACTGCATATGCCTTTTGTTGCCTGTCCGTCCCCTTTTTCATACTTGCGAATAATTCTATCATCGGTACACCATCCCTGCCTGACGATTTTTCAATGCAAATATACCAACTCTTATTATCTGAGAAATCTTTTACCTTAATAATGACGTTTTATTTACAGTAGTTCCTCTCACTTAGGGAAGAAAGAAAAAACCCAAGACTGGGTTCAGTATAGATCTTCTTCAACATAATAGACAAATACAAGGTTGCTACCTTTTCATTTTCAAAAACTCATACAGCCTCTTTAGCCAACACATTTAATCGGACGCACGTAAACCCATCACTAACATAAATATTATTAATTATTTTGGACCAATACCTTTCCAAAAAAGATCAACCAAAGCTTGTGCTGTTTTTTGGGGACCACCCAGTTCCTCTATTAGGTCTTTTTTGTTTCGAATCATTGCCACCGTAGAAAATGCATGTGCAAGCAATAATGGGTTTGTTACCACTATTTCACCTTTTTCCATGGCTTGCTTGAATATATCTTCCAGCGCTTTATGAACTTCCCTCTCGGCACCTCGAATTTCCTGAATATGATTCTCTGTTAGTGAGAAAGCAGCTTCTTTTAATAACGTTTCAAAATCAATGTGGGGTCTCATTAAATGATCCAGTGTGACTTCATATAATTTGTGCTTCAAGCCATTAGAACTATGTAAAAGTTTCTCTGTTTGTACTGTGATTCGTAGGAACATACTGGACACGGCGACTGCGAATAAGTTTGCTTTGTTTTTAAAATAATAGTAAACGCTGGCTTTGGTCACACTACACGCCTCAGCCACTTGCTCCATGGAAACACCCTCATATCCATATGTTAAAAATAGATGGGCAGATGTCTTTAAGATTTTCTCTCTCGTTAGATTATTCTCAATTTTTATTTTTGGTCTTCCTGGTTTTTTAGGAAACTCGCTATCCATGGGTACCTCCTTGATATTCAAAAAAAATATATTATTAATCATTTGATTAATTAACCTTCGAGTATATATAATTAATGAAGATATACTGACTGAATCTATTGTAATAAATTTAGTAAAAAAAACAAATGTAGAAATAAGCCTTTTATACATGGTCACAACAGGTGTATGAACCGTCTCAGATACTCTACACCCTCATAAATAAAGATGAAATCACCTATGAGAAAGATTGGATCATTTTCAACCCGACTGAAACGATTACGTTTGTGATGCTGACACTAAGTATAAAGTAAGGACGATCACAATAGAAACTAAAGTATTAATCCTGCTCAGAGATAACCTGACATTAAACGGTGGTGTGAGTTAGCCTTTTACCTTTAACATTGATTAATTTATAAGAAACAATTCGTATTATTTAAAAGAATACTAGAACGGAGGGAATCAAAATCGATACATTTCTTTTTAGCTTCTTCTCAATTGCTTACATAGGGGTTTTGATCATTGGAGTAATCTGCCTTAGAACTTACAAATTAAAAAGTATAGTTTTTCTATTGCCAGTTATTGTCGGCCTTATTTATGACAACGGAATCATAGCAATAGGTCAGTTAATAGGGGAAGGGGAAATATTAAAACGATTAAACCTGGCACGATTCTGGATACATGCATTTTTCACGCCTCTTCTCGTGTTATTTTCTTGGAAAACATTGGAGCAAGGAGAAGTATTGTGGGCTAAGAAACCTTTAAGTAAGTTTTCTGCCTATGCATTGACTTTTTCATTGGTATTATTTGAACTTTTTACTGAGGTATCAGGACTTCATTTAGTGGCGAATATGGAAAATGGCGTCCTAAGCTATAGCTCTGACGAACCTTCAAGTGGCCCGCCCGTTATGGTACTAATAGTATCACTTGTATTGCTTGTGGCTTCAATCATCATCTGGAGTAAACAAAAATGGAAGTGGTTTTTTGCCGGTTCCCTTGCAATGATCATCGGAAGTGCTGTAAGTTTACCGATTGATAGCGGAGCCATCACAAATTTCTTTGAACTAGGTCTTATAACCTCCTTACTCGGTACGGCAATCTTCCAGAGTATAAACATTACAAAAGACTCCCCCTAAGAAAACACGAGTTTAAAATGATAATAATTACCAATTTGATATCCTTAAATATATTCTAGAAATCTAAATACTTTATAAAAGGTGATTTTTGAATGATTACAATTCAGACATACATTTCAAAAAAAGACTGCAAAGAGATGACCTTAAAGGGTGCTATCTATCATGATTTTTCACCTCTTGGCGAACCTTTGTCAAGAGAGTATGGTAATAATCAATTAATCAAATCAGATGGAATTTCAATCTTTGGTGCTGTTGAGATTTCCATCTATCAAAAACCTCTTTCTACCTTTAATGATTGGGATGATGTTGATGAATTATGGCTTTCACTTCTAGAATCTTTGAAACACTGCTTGAAATATGGTCATGGTATTAGCGGCTTCTCGATGCGGACCTTGGATTGGGAAATGAAATTAATGAAAGAAGATAATAACAACTCTATATTATTCACTTGGAATCATTGGGATGCAGGTTGGAATACCGTTTATGAAATGATCACCGTTTGTCTTCCCAAAAAAAAATTGGTGGATAACTTATTGGCTGAAGGGGAATTTTATGTTGAATTTAGGAATTCTTTATCGGACAGTGGTCCGAGCAGTAAAATGAAGAGATTAATTGATGAAATTAAATCCTTTAACTAGCGTTAAATATCCATTAATCCGAATAGCTTTCATTAGAAGAATGATAGGTTTATGTTCTGAGAAAAGTTGATGATTGAAATGATGAATACAGAGAGCAGCTACAAGAAATGAATGTAGCTGCTTTTCTTTAAGAAAAATGGTCATGTCCCCACCAAATCTTTTAATGGATGGAAAAAATCCTATGGCACATAAAGACAGGGCCCTTATTAAGCAGATGTGGACAGGAATCAGGATAAACATGAATAGGAGCTTTGCTAAATGATGCACTTAATACATATCCTTCTGAGTGAAATTCCAAAACGCAATTGCAAGGCAAGCGACAGTCCATACTCCAAGCACTGTTAATGAAAACGGCAGTGACATCCCTTCGATTGGAGGAGCTTGACCTTCTATGTAGTTGATGAGATCAAAATTCAAGTTCACCAAATACTTTGAGCTCGTCCAGCTTGAACCGATAGAAGATAAGAGGGTGCCTGCAATCAACACAGCCATCATCGCCCCGATACCAGTAGCTGTATTTTTCACAAGTACTGAAATCATCAGGCTTATGGTTCCAACAGTCGCTGTAACTACCCAGGCAAGACCCGCTGACATCAGCAAGTATTCCCACATCGGAAGGGTATGGATATATGTCGTCGAAAACTCACCTGATGGAGAAGCTTGAAAGCCCGTCAGAATAGGTGCCGTCCAGCCATCATATCCAAGTACAATCCCTGAAATCCCATAGCAGACAATCACCGTAGCTGCCATCAGCATCGATGTATACAGCAAAACCGTCAGCCATTTGGCCATCAGTATTTTCCATCGTTTTACCGGTCGGGACAATAATGTCTTGATGGTCCCATCATTGTATTCCCCACTCACAACATCAGCCATAATAATAATGATGAGTAAAGGCAGGACTAGTGTGAGTCCCTGTGAGAAGAAGATGCGGATGAATGTTGGTGCTCCCGGATAGTTCGGGTTGATGTCGTTGTCCAAGTAATACTGCTTTTGCTTCAAATCAAATTCAAGGAATTGTCTGACCTCATCTTGGATCCCACTGGATGCAAGCCGGTTTTGACGATCGACTATCTCCTGCTGCAGCTCCACCCGCCAGTCCAGAGTACCCTGCTTTTCCATCTTCTCTTGTATCTCCCGGTATTGTGCATATGTAAACATGGAGACTAGAATGATCAATATGGCAATGACAACCGCAAAGCGTTTTTTTGAAGCAATTTTCATTACTTCATTATGAATCAGACCAATCATATTTGGGTTAGACAATATGATCGCCCCCTGTCAAACGAATAAATAAGTCCTCCAATGTCTGGACCTTCCTTTCGATTGTCCATACCTCAATTCCCGCCTTTAGTAAAGATTCATTCAGGATCGAAGTTTTGCTTTCATCCATAAGAGTATGGACCGTATGATCATCGTACAGTTCTGCAGCTTGTACATGGGGAGATGCTTTAAAGATATCAAGTGCACGAAAAGCATCATTGACTCTCCAGTCCACACCTGATGACAATGCATCCACTAAATCACTTACCGTGCCTACCTTCACGATTCTCCCATGGCTCATTATAGCCACCCGATTGGCAAGCAACTCGATTTCACTTAATATATGACTGGATACAAGAACTGAAAGACCCGTTTCGTCGACCAGTTTCCTGATAAATGTACGAAGATCCTTTATTCCCATTGGATCCAATCCATTCGTAGGTTCATCCAATATAAGCACATCCGGCCGGCCTAATAATGCTTGTGCAATCCCGAGCCTCTGACGCATCCCCAGTGAATAGGTCTGCACTTGGTCATCGATTCGTGCAGTCAGATCAACCAGATCAATTACCTCTTGTATTCGTTCACTATCCACCTTAGGCAGCATCCGTGCAAATATTTGCAGATTTTCCCGACCGCTTAAATACTTATATAACTCTGGGTTTTCAACGATAGAACCAAGGCGCTGCATCGCCTGTACAAATTGCTTTCTCACATCAAAATCACAGATTTGAATTTTCCCTGACGTTGGCTTGATTAGACCAACGAGCATTCGAATAGTAGTCGTTTTTCCAGCACCATTTGGACCGAGGAATCCAAATACTTCTCCTGGATATATTTCAAATGATATATTATCTATAATCGTCTTTTTCCCTATTACTTTCGTTACATTTTTCAATTGAACTGTTGGCTTTATGCTCATATCATCACCCTACATCTATTCTAACGAACTTTTTTCTCAATTGCTCTTTTAAATACTCAGCATGAGTAAAAGTTGGTACAATCATAATAGAAGGAGAGATCAAGAGATGAAAAAATGGATGTGGCAACTATTTATCACCCTTTCCCTTGCACTGACAGTCCTATTTGGATATGGATTTGTGAGAGCCTATTGGGATGTCGCCAACCCTCCCCAAGAGAAGATATTAGCAGAATCAGAAGAAGCTCCTGTCACTCCTGGAGAAACGTATATTGCACTTGGCGATTCATTGACAAGGGGGGTAGGATCATCAAAGGGAGAAGGTTTTGTCCCGCTGGTTGGAAATCCACTTAAAGAAACTAATACTGTGGAGCGGTACCAAAACTTAGGCATACGGGGTGCAAGGATTGAAGATTTACTGGCACAGTTAGAACAAAAGGATGTCAAGAGATCTCTTAAGGACGCCAAGATCATTTCCATCACGATTGGGGGAAACAATCTCTTTAATTCCGGTGAGATTTTAAACAATTATTCAGAAGCTACCGCTCTTGGCATTCTGGAAACCGAAATTCCTAACTTGGAAAAAGCGTTTCAAACCATTCGTGAAATAAATAAGGATGCAGTCATCCTCTACATGGGACTATATAATCCCTTTAAGGAATTGCCGGACGGGGATTCCTTTGATTCTGTCATCCAAAAATGGAATGAATCCGCCCGCACATTAGGCTTAAAATACGAAGTTCACGTTGTGGATACCTTCAATTTGGTAACGGATGCCAAACGCGATCTTTCAAGTGACAACTTCCATCCTAATGATGCTACTTATCAGCAAATAGCTGACAGTCTATCACTTGTCATTGAAAAAAACATTATACAATAATCCCAAAATGCCATGGGGACAGGTACCGTGGCTTTTTCTAAATCATGCCAAGAAACCTGTTCTTATGCCCTTGGCTTGACTCTCTTCATTCCCCCATAACCATATTTAAAGTGAATGAAGTCATCAATGATACACACCCTTACCTGACGAGATATTTAATAGAACCTTTCCGGCGCTTTGAAAAACAAATAGATAACCTCTTATCAACTAAATGCTAGGTACAAAAGATTGATCCCTTACCACCACTGTTTCAGGCACAAACTTTATTAAAATATTGCTATCGCCTAACCCTTGAAATCTTGGATCCCACTTCCCTTCTTCTGGTCCAAGATAACGCTCGAGTAACCGTGTTGCAATCGTCTTATCAAAAGGCTCAACCGTAGCTTTTCCTCTGAAGCCTGCATGTAATACTTTTCCTGTTGTATGATCCAGATCTACGATACCAATGGCGCACTCCGGGTGTTCTTTGATTCTCCCGGGGAAACTATCTGAAGATGGTGTGCCGATGATATAGATATGCTCATTTTCCCAGTAAAACCAAACAGGTGACTCTCTCGGACCTTCCATGGATAATGTAGAAAGGTGCGCAAATAGAGGTTTTTTAAGAAATTCATCCAGATCAAAGCTTTTATTACCATTTATAATTTCCAAGTCTATTTCATCCTCTCATTATATAAAACTTACAATGTATTATACCTTCGTCCCATTGTAGAAGGAGAAAATGTAATTCTGTATTTACCACCAAGCTCCTGCTTGGTTTGTTCCGTTAAAATTTCCCCTTGCCTATTATGTTCCTCTTCCATTTGGATTCCATTTAAAATGATTTTATCTAAATCCCAGTCAATCCATTTCCCGTACATACTCGCCCAATCTATCAATTCTTTCTTTAACTCATTTGATAACGGAGTGTCCTCTAAATCCAAATTACAACCGCACTCAACACACCAGATAGGATCTGCTCCAACATCCGCTTCCATTTTCAAGTCAAAGGTTTCTTTTTGCTCACAAAAACAACGCATATAATTGAGACACCCCATAGTCATTTAATGACACTACGCCAATATTTCAACTCGAACCCAAGTTGTTTATTTTTTTGTTGTCCACTCATACTGAATATCCGGTAAATTTTCTTCATTCTCATTTCCCCTGCCAATGATGATAAATCCATGTTTTTCATAAAATCGCTGCGCCTTTTGATTTATATCGAATGTATAGAGGGTCAGCCTTTCACTTGAATGTTCTTTTGCTTTATTAAGCAGTGCTTCTCCTATACCAATCCCCTGATATCCAACATGAATATACAGTTGGCTGATTTCGTTTTTATTATAGACAATCATGCCAACTACTTTTTCATCCAATATCGCTATATCGATTCGGAACTGCCCGGGTAATCTATGATTAATAAAATCAACATGATCTTCAAAGCTGTGGATTTCTTTTTGTCCGATAGCCTGCTCCTTGCTTTCCCTCCACATTTTCACGGTCTCTGCTGCATATTTTGGATCATACGGGATGATCCTGTATGGGTGTTGGTTCACATTCTATTCCTCCATTGGGTTTATTCAAAAATACTGGATTAGGAGCCCCTTATTTACTGAATCTTGGTTTACTAAAGAAAGCCCCTAGTAACATTAATAACATCGCCGAAAGCATCCCGATTGCTTCTTGGTTAAATAACATAGAAACAGGCATGGATAACGCTGCAAGTATAAAGAAAATCTTCATCAACATGTTGACTCCTCCTAACAAAACATCACGATCGTTATTTCAGTTCCTTGTGATACGAACAATGTTCACATTCCAATTATTTCAAACCATTTATATTTTAACAATCCTTATTCCTTTAATAGGAAATTATCCTCACTTTACCGTTATCCTTTGTGTTAACGGGTTGACTGTGATACTATATAAAGCATCTTGAAATTGACCTCAAGTTTCAATAAGAAAACCCACCTCTGTTTAGAGAGACCTAATAATATGAGACTGAATAAAACACCTTCAAGTAGTAAATAATTCATTTACATTTGGAGGTGTTTT